>DAONSQ010000013.1:0-13930 GCA_035411265.1 bacterium
TAGAGCGCTTCCATGGCATGGAAGAGGTCAAGGGTTCAAGTCCCTTATGGTCCACAACCTCCATTCTCCTCTATTTCGTGTTATTACTAAAAAACACATTGAATTATCCACAATGTTCCACGTGGAACATGTGGACTACTTTTTTTGTTTTTTACCAGAATACAAACGCTTATTTTTGTCTAGACTACCTATATTTATGTCTATATATTTGTAGACTTAATTACCAGTGGATAAGTCCAAAAATATCTAGACAAAATTATATAAAGCGTTTAAAGTTAGCCAAATTATTTCCATGTGGATAACCTGTTAATTTCCCCAGTTTTAAGTCCACAAGAACCTACCTTTTACTCTCCATTTCTCTCCCCAAAAACTTTACTTAAGATCTTATGCTTAATCATCAAAAAGTTTGGGGTCATTATGGCGAGCAACTAGCTAGTCAATTTTTAAAAAAACTTGGCTATCAAATTCTCGCCCTTAATCATTATTGTCATCATGAGGAAATTGATCTGATTGCCCAAGATGGTCAAACCCTCGTTCTGGTTGAAGTTAAACTGCGTTGCAGCCAATCTTTTGGCACAGCGACTGAAGCTTTAACTATCAATAAATTAACTCATCTCAAAAAAGCAGCCAGTTACTTAATCAATAAATATCAAATTAGTAATTGGCGTTATGATTTTATTGCTATTGATGTTAATTCCATCAAGAGCTCGGCTCGCTTAAGACATTATCGCCAAATTCTATGACAGTCACCCCAGTCGCTCCTTTGACTTTATTAGAAAGAGAAGTTTTACCACTGGCTTTAAAAAATATCCATCGTCCACCAAAACAATTATGGTATCGCGGTAACGTAGAGTTGCTTCAGTCACCACAGCTAAAACTAGCCATTGTTGGTAGCCGCCAGTCTAGCTGGTATGGTTCACTTGCTCTAAAACAGTTACTAACTTCAGCTTTTTCAGAGCAACTAATTATTGTCAGCGGTTTAGCCTTGGGAATTGACACTTTAGCCCATCAAACTGCCTTAAAAATAGGTGCGCCAACGATTGCTGTTTTGGGCAGTGGACTGGCTGATAAGGCTCTTTATCCCGCCAGTAACTGGTCGCTAGCGCAGAATATTTTAGCCAATAATGGTCTACTCTTGTCTGAATATCCACCCGAAGAAACAGCTCGTCCTTATTTCTTTCCTCAACGCAATCGTCTGATTGCCGGCCTCTCTCAGGCTGTTTTAGTGATTGAAGCTGCTGAAAAATCAGGGGCCTTGTTAACAGCTCGTTTGGCCCTAGAAGAAAATCGTGATGTTTTAGCTGTTCCTGGCAATATCAATCAAACCTTATCTAAAGGCTGCAATTATTTAATTAAAATCGGGGCTCAAGCAATTACTAGTAGCCAAGATTTGGCACAAGCGCTTGACTTGGAATTAGCAAGTTCTTATAGTGAAACAAGTTTATCCTTAACGGCCAGCCAATCGGCTTTGCTAAAATTATTAGCTCAGCCGCTCAATCTGGAACAGTTAGCTCAAATTACTCAACAGCCACTTGATCAATTAGCTGAATCTCTAGCTGATCTGGAATTAAATGGCTTAATCGAACTTCAGGCTGACAACTTTTATGTCGCCAGTACTCTTAAATAATATGCGTTTAATTATCGTCGAGTCCCCAACTAAAGCTAAAACCATTAGTCGTTTTTTAGGTAAAGAAGATGTTGTTGAGTCGTCTTTTGGTCATGTTCGCGATTTGCCAACTAAAAAAATGGGGATTGATATTGAACATGATTTTCAGCCAGATTATGAAGTGCCCGTTAAGGCTAAAAAAACTGTTACCAAATTAAAAGCCTTAGCTAAACAAGCCGATCAAGTAATTCTAGCCTCCGACGAAGACCGTGAAGGGGAGGCTATTGCTTGGCATTTGCAACAACTATTAAAATTACCGGCTCAAGCTGATAACCGCATTGTTTTTCATGAAATTACTGAAACTGCCATTACTAATGCTTTAAAAAATCCTCGTAAAATTAGCCAAGAATTAGTTGACGCCCAGCAAGCCCGCCGCGTTTTAGATCGCCTAGTTGGTTATGAATTATCGCCTTTTCTTTGGAAAAAAGTAGCCAAAAATCTCTCCGCTGGACGCGTTCAATCAGTTGCCGTTCGTTTAATCGTCGAACGAGAAAGAGAAATTGAAGCTTTCCAAAAACAAGAATACTGGACTATTGGTGCTAATCTAGCCGCTAAAAAAGGTGAGTTCGAGACTCAGCTAGTTAAATGGCAAGGCAAAACTTTAGATAAATTTGCCCTAAATAATGAAGAAACAGCTGAAAAAATTAAACAACAACTTTTAACAGCCGATTATAGTATCAGTGCTATCACTAAAGAACGCACTACTAAAAAACCAGCTGCTCCTTTTACCACTTCCACTCTACAACAAACTGCCAATCGCTGGCTTGGTTTTTCAGCTAAACAAACTATGACCTTGGCCCAAAAACTTTACGAAGGTATTGAGCTGGGTCCTCATGGCCAAGTTGGCTTAATTACTTACATGCGTACTGACGCTGTTAACCTATCCAACGAATTCGTTAGCCGAGCCCGAGAAACCATCACTAATAATTTTGGTCAACAGTTTTTAGCCACTAGCCCGCGTCGCTTTGCCAATAAAAGTAAAGGAGCTCAAGAAGCTCATGAAGCTATTCGTCCGACCGATCCTGATCGAACACCAGAGTCTATTAAAAATTACTTGGAGCCACGTCAATTCCGTCTTTATCAATTAATCTGGCAACGAGCTCTAGCTAGCCAAGCCGCGGAAGCTCAAATTGATCGCACCAGCGTTGAAGTTACGGCCGCAGAAGCTCTTTTTCGCACTACTGGTCAAACCATTGTTTTTCCTGGTTATTTAATGATTTATCCAGAACAAACTCAAGAAAAGATTTTACCCGAACTAACTGAAAAAGAACCTTTAAAATTATTAAAATTAGAAACCGAACAACACTTTACTCAACCACCAGCTCGCTATAGTGATGCTGGCTTGGTTAAACAATTGGAAAAATACGGTGTTGGCCGACCTTCAACTTATGCCCCAACCATCGCCACGATTGAAGCTCGCAATTATGTTGTTCGTGATGAATACAAGCGCTTGGCTCCAACCGAAATTGCTAAGGTTGTTAATGATTTGCTAGTAGCTCATTTCCCTAATATCGTTGATTATCAATTTACCGCCAACATCGAAACCCAGCTTGATCAAATCGCTCATGGCCAATTAACTTGGCCGCCAGTTATTGCTGATTTTTATCAACCTTTTCATGAAAATTTAGAAAATAAAACCAAAGAACTGTCCAAAAAAGACATTTTACCCGATCAAACTAGTACTGAAGTTTGCGACAAGTGTGGTGCGCCAATGTTAATTAAAACCGGCCGCTACGGACCATTTCTCGCTTGCAGTGCTTATCCTGATTGCCGTAATATCAAATCACTCAAAGAGAAAAAAGAACCCAAGCCATTACCAGAGCGCTTCCAACATCTACCAGAGGAATATGCCAATGAAGTCTGTGAGAAATGCGGGGCCAAAATGGCAGTTAAAGTTGGCCGTTATGGGCCTTTTCTAGCTTGCACTGCCTTTCCTAAATGCCGCAATTTAAAAAAGATTATTGTAAAAAAAGAAGCTGCTGGTAAAGCAACTTCTAAAAAGAAAACTAAGTAACTTATTAGCGACTAGTTTTTTTACCAGTCTTGGCTTTAGCTGAGGCTGGTTTTTTTGAAGTCTTCTTGGTAGTTTTAGGCGCAAATTCTTCTTCAACATCAGCTGGAGTCGTCATATAATTTTCAACGTAATCTTCAACTTTTTTAGCAGTTTTGGCAAAACGGCTTTTAATTTTATTAACCACATTATCCTGCACCAAACCGACTGCCTTAGTAGCTAGTTTTTCAATAACTGACCAATAAGAAAACATGAAGCTAACTTTACTTTTAATGGTTTCAGTAATCTCGCTCAGCACCATCAATTGTCGATTGACTTCATCTAAAGTTTTACGCAATTCTTTGACTAAGCCGGCAGCATTAATAAAAAAATAAACCATGGCTACGCTAATGCCAAAAATACCGAGAGCCAAGGCTAAATTAACTAAATCAGCGGAAGTATTAAATAATTCCATAGTAAATATTAATTAGCTAGATATTTATCTAAACTTTCACCTGGCAGGATGCCGCGATTTTCATCTAAGACCATAATACCGTCATGATCCTCACCAAGTCCCAATTCTTTAGCTGAACAGAGCATGCCATAAGACATTTCACCGCGCAAGCTAACTGGAGCAATTACAAAATCTGGCGCTAACTGAGCTCCAATCTTAGCTACCGCTACCAACTGTCCTTCAGCGACATTGGGCGCACCACAAACAATGGTTAAAATCTCTGAACCAACATCAACCTTAGTCAGGTGCAAGCGATCAGCCTGAGGGTGGTTGGAAACTTCCAAAACCTTACCAACCACAATCAAAGGAAAACGATTTGCCTGAGAAACCGTCTTTTTTTGCCAAAATTTTAACCACTTAAACATAAGCTTATTCTTGATCATTAATATCAGATTGTTCTTCAAAAGTTGAGCTGATAATCTGATTGTCTAATTTAATTTCTTTATTTTGAGCAATTGGACAACCTCCTTCAGTCCGGCAGCTTAATAGGAAAAATTCTAACATTGCCAAACCAATCGCCAGTATTAGCACATTAAACCAACTAAATAGTTGTCTTGATAATAGCCACAAAGTAGCAACTACACCGACAGCCAATAAACCTGACTGGCGGAAAGCAGCAACAACGGCATGTCGAGCTAATTTTTGCCGCACCAAGCTGAATCGTCCAACAAACCCGAGCAGAGCCATAGTGCTAAAAATCGCTGTAAATAAAGTCAAATAAAATAAAGCACGACCAAACCAATTAGTCGCAAACGGATCAACTCGAAACAAGATAAACAACCACAATAACCAAGCAGTTAAAGCGGCGATTGAGGTACTGGCTAAATAATGCCTTAATCTCATAAAATTATTTTACTTGCCTATATTATACTACAATTGGCTTAACACGGCAAAAAAATAATAAATTGTCCGCTATCAGGGAAAATGTTATACTTAAAATATTATCAATCAATAAATTCAGCTTGAGCATGCCGAAAAAACTTGATTATTCCTTTCCTAAAAATTTTTTATGGGGAACAGCCACTTCATCACACCAGATTGAAGGTGGCACGCTTAATGACTGGACTATTTGGGAACCGGGGAATATTGCTGATAATTCGATTTCTGGTATTGCCTGCGATTCTTTCCGCCGCTTCAAAGAAGACATTGCCTTAGCCAAGAAACTCAACAACAACGCCTACCGCTTTTCCATTGAATGGAGTCGTCTCGAACCGCGACCTAATTATTTTGACAATAAAGTACTGGCTGTTTATCAGGCTATGATTGATGAATGTCTTCGACAAAAAATTGAACCAATAGTAACGCTTTATCATTTTACTGTACCAATCTGGTTTGCTGAAGCAGGTGGCTGGGAAAATCCAGCTGCCCCACAAGCCTTTAATAATTACGTTACTTATCTAGCTCATAATTTAAAAAATCTAAAATTTTGGTGCACCATCAATGAACCTGGCCTTTATGCTTTTAATGCCTACGGTCAAGGGGTTTGGCCACCGCAACGCTTTGGCCTGAGTCCTTGGTGGAAAGCTTTAAATAATTTAATCAAAGCCCACCGGCTAGCCTACCAAACCATTCATTTAACCAATAAAAGATGCTTAGTCGGTATTGCCAATAATAGCCAAGCTTTTGAGCCGGCTAGTCCCAATTTTATTGCTCGCCAACTTAGCACTTGGAGCAAATTCTGGGTTAATGATCATTTTTTTAAAAAAACTGCCAATTGCCATGACTATATTGGCCTTAATTATTATTTTCACAATTCAATCGGGCCAGGCAAAAAGCCAAAAATTACCTGGCGCAATGACATGGGCTGGGAAATTAATCCTCAAGGCTTCTATCAAGTACTAATCGATGCCAAAAAATATAATTTACCAATCTATATTTTAGAAAACGGCTTAGCTGATGCTCAAGATATTAATCGACAAAAATTTATTGAAGAACATTTAATCATGGTTCATCGAGCCATTCAGAATGGTGCACCGATTAAAGGTTATTTTCACTGGTCGCTGCTTGATAATTTTGAATGGAAGTGGGGTTTTACTCCAAAATTCGGCCTTTACGAAGTTGACCGCCAATCATTGCAGCGCCGGCCGCGCCAGAGCAGCCGTTTCTATGCTAAGGTATGTAAAAATAATGGATTCTAGTCTTTATGTGGTTACTGGTAACAATTTTAGCTAATTTTTTTAACGGAGGAGTTTACTTAGCGGATAAATATTTTTTATCAAAAAAAGTCCATTCTTCCATTTCCTATACTTTCTACGTTGGGATTTGGAGTGCTGGCAACTGCCTATTATTTATTTTTAATCGCTATATCCCAACTTGGGATTGGCTTTTTCTAGACTTAACTGCCGGCCTTTTATTTATGGCGGCTCTATATTTTTGGTATAAAGCTTTGCATCAAGGCGAAACTACCAAAGTTGTACCAATTGCTGGCGCCTTTATTCCAATTTTTACCTTATTGCTCAATTATCTGGTTGGCCGACACTATTTAAGCAAGCAAGAATTAATCGCTTTAGCAATTTTAATTATTGGTAGCGCTTTACTATCTTGGCGCCCGAAACAAAGTTGGTGGCAAAATTGGCTAAATAAATTTAAAAAATTATGGCAACCAGACAGTGCCGAGCTTCGAAGTACGAGCCGCTTGTGGTTTAATGCCTTGCTATCATCTTTTATTTTTGCCGCTTATTATGTTCTGATCAAATATCTTTACGATTCACAAGGCTTTACTAACGCCTTCATCTGGACTAGATTGGGTAGTTTTGTTGGAGCTTTATTTTTATTAGTTTTACCAACCTCACGACAATTAATTTTTGATAAGCCTCGCCGACAATCAACCATCAAAAGCTTGCCGCTCTTTTTAAGTATTCGCTTAATTGCTTTTATTGCTTTTGTTTTAAGTAATTATGCTATTTCGCTAGCTGATGTTTCGTTAATTAATAGTTTACAAGGCCTGCAATATCTATTTCTTTTAATTATCTGTTTCTTTTTAGCTGGTCGTTATCCCAAGCTTCTAGAACAAGAAATCAACTACAAGAATGCTTGGCAAAAATTTACTGGCATTTTTCTCATTAATCTGGGATTATTTTTACTTTTATGGCAATAAATTTAAAAAAACGCTGGCGCTTGCTTGTCAGCCTCTTAGCAACTTTAGTCGCTATTGGTTTCTTCTGGCTTTGGGCCACCAATCGGCCGGTTAAAAATCCTAATGAACTAACCTATGGCCTAACTTTTTCACCATTGGTTTTAAATGATATGGGCCTTGATTGGCGAGCTGCTTTTATTGCTATGCTTGACGAATTAAAGGTTAAGAAATTGCGCCTAGTTGCTTATTGGAACGTTATTGAAGCTGAAAAAGACAAATATACTTTCAATGATATTGATTGGCAAATTGAAGAAGCGCAAAAACGCGATGCCAAAATAATTTTAGCGGTTGGCGGCCGTCTGCCACGCTGGCCAGAATGCCATTATCCTGATTGGGCTAAAAACCAAACTAAAGCTGAACGAGAGCAAGAATTACTTAACTATCTAGAACAAACCATCAAGCGCTATGACAACAACCCCGCTATTGAAGCTTGGCAAATTGAAAATGAACCCTTTTTGTTCGGTTTTGGCGAATGTCCTAAATTAGATAAAAAATTCCTCGATCAAGAAATTGCTTTAGCTAAAAAATTAACTCAAAAACCAATTATTATCACCGATAGCGGGGAGTTGAGCCTCTGGGTACCAGCTGCCAAGCGCGCGGATATTTTTGGCACTTCAATTTATCGCCACACTTACAGCCGTTTTCTAGACCATTATATTACTTATCCCTTTACTCCAAATTTCTTTAAGGCAAAAACCAAGCTAACTGAACTATTTGTCAAAACCAAACGCTTAATTGTTATCGAGCTTCAAGCTGAACCATGGGGCAAAGAAGCTTATTTTAAATTACCAGCCCCAGAAAGATCTAAAACTATGGATTTGGCTAAATTTAAAGAAAATATTGAGTTTAGTCGTCAAGCTGGCTTTGACACTTTCTATCTCTGGGGCATTGAATGGTGGTATTGGGAAAAAGAAACTAATCATAATAATGGCTATTGGCAATACGCCCAAGAATTATTTGCTCAATCTCTATGAAAAAATCTCAACTTTTAGCCGGTATTGATGTTGGCGGCTCAAAAATCTTAGGGGTTCTTTATGACTCTAAGCAACAAAAAGTTTATGCTGCCAAGAAACAGCCAATTAACAAAACCTCAGCTGATGGTTTAATTAAACAGCTTCTAGCCGAAATCAATCGTCTTCAATTGGCTAGCCAAAAGCTGACTAATCAGAAAATCACCAAAATTGGCCTCGGCATACCCGGTTTAATTAAAAATGGTCAAATTATCAATTGCCCCAACTTACAAGTGCTTAACGGCTGTTTTTTGGCTAAAAAACTAGGTGCTCAAAGTGGCTTAGCTAAAGTTATTTTAGATAATGATTTAAATTGTTTTTTGCGGACCTATTTAAAAAAACACCCCAAATATCATAACGGCGCTTTAATTGTTATTGCTTTAGGAACCGGCATTGGGGGTTCAATTGCTTTAAATGGCCAAAATATCATTAGTCAGCCGGGGATTAGTAGTGAAATCGGTCATTCACTAGTAGATTTACAGACTGGCCACGATTTAGAATACTATTACCATCAATTAATTGGCCAACCGGCTAGTCAAGTTTTTATTGCAGCTGAAACTGGTCAAAAAAAGGCACAAAATCAGATTAACGACTTTACCAAAATTTTTACCTCAACTACTGCCAATTTGAACAATCTTTTTAATCCACGAGCTTTCATCTTAACCGGCGGGGTGGCGCGCTATTATAAAAAATACCTACCTTTATTGAAACAATTAACAAAACAGGCTAGTTTTACAAAAAACCAACCTGTTTGGCACATTGGTCACGATCAAAAAGCCGCCGCCATTGGCGCTAGCTTATTAATTGAGACCTTTGATAATTAAGCTAAGATTAGAACTCTTTTTAAGCTGACCGGTCCATAGTTCCGTTTCAGCAAAAACAGTGTAATTACCATTACCTTCTTTAGGTTTAGGAAAAGAAAGGCTAGCTAGGCCATCACTATTTGGTTCAATAGCGGTGAGTAATTGTTTTTCACCGCCTTTAACCGTGTAATAAACCTTGGTTTTGGCTGCCAATTGCGGCTGGCTAACTCTTAGTTGCAAATTAATCGGAAAATCAGTCGCCCGATAAGTTAGACCATCAGCTGGCGCTTGCCAAGCTAAAGACAATTCTTGACCGCTAGCCTGGCTATTAGCAATTGCTAATTCGAAAGTAAGTTCATGCTTGGAACAATTTTGCACGTCATCACAAATTTCAACAGCTAATTTATGCTGGCCATTAGGCAAAAAGCCTACTTCTAAATCACTATCAAAGGAGCCGGTTGTGGTTTTAAACAATAAGCCGTTAAGATAAAACTTAGCCTCCTTAGCTCCACGCGGCGCGCTAGCCTTAACACGAACAGCTAAAATAGAGCTGGTTATCTTTTGTCCTGGAGTTGGACTAACAATTGTCAAATCAGGTAAGTTTTCCGTAGTGTGAACATTATCACTTTCTGTAGGCGGTTCAGCCATATTAAATTTTTGGCGAGTCGCCCAATCTTTAACACCAGCCTCCCAAGCATTAAATTGTGGATCAGCGGCTGCATTTTTTGGCGCCTCACCACGAGGATCTTCCGGACTGATATAATATAAAATAGAGTGGCCTTGCCAATAACTATCTTCACGAATTGTTTCTGGTGGAGTGGAACTAGTTGCTAACAATCCAGAAACTTTATCAATTTTAATTTTAGTTGTAGTCGGAACAACACCATCCAAAACCGCTTTGCCCGTCGTAATAGTTTCTGGCTTTTTAAAGGTTTCAATTGGCCCAGATAAAGCTCTCTTCATATAGGCATTCCAAATTGGTGCTGCCACCACGCTACCATCAGCACCTTTGCTCATTGATTTATTATTATTATTACCGACCCAAACACCTGTTACAACTGAAGGAGTATAACCAAGAGTCCAAGCATCTTTGTAGTCATTAGTGGTACCAGTTTTAGCCGCAGCTGGACGATCACCTAAGGTTAAATAATTTTTAGCACCAAAAACATAAGCTCGCTCATTATTGTCACTCAAAATATCGTTGACCTGGCGAGCAATCTGCTGTTCCATGACTTTATTATGCTCAGACTTGGTTTCCTCTAAAACCTTGCCATCACTATCTTCAATTTTTAAAATATAGCGCGGTTTAACCATTTCACCATCACGAGCAAAAGCACTATAAGCAGCCACATGTTCCAAAAGTTTAACTTCCCCGCCACCCAAAACTAGCGATAAACCAAAACGACTCTTGTCAGTTAAAGTGGTATAGCCCAAATTCTTAGCCACAGCTAAAACATTATCTAATCCAGCCAAATAAAGCGCTTTAACTGCTGGAATATTTAATGATCCAGCTAAAGCCTTTTTCATGGTAACTGGGCCATTTTCTTTGCCATCATAATTACGCGGTTGATAAGGTTTGTCACTATCCAAAGAAAAATTGGTCAAAACATCAAATAAAATAGTTCTTGGAGTATAACCTTTCATGAAAGCTGAGGCATAAACGATCGGCTTAAAAGAAGAACCTGGTTGACGCGACCTTAAAGCTAAATTAACCTGACCATCAATTTCATCATTAAAATAATCCCGTGAACCAACCATAGCTAAAATATCGCCATTTTTAGCATCAATTGAAACCAAAGCGGCATTGGTGGCTTTAAAATTCTTTTCATTCTTATCAGCTTGAGCAGTTAAAACCTCTTCGGCAATCTTTTGTTTTTCCAAATCAAGCGTGGAATAAATCTTGAGCCCGCCTTGTTCCATCATCTTCTCGCCATATTTTTCTGACATTTGGTTTTTAATTTCCAAAACAAAATGCGGCGCAATCATATTGCCATTTTCCTCAACTGGCTTAAATTCAACTTTGAAATTCTTAGCTACCGCCGCTTCATCTTCGCTGATATACTTCTGTTCAACCATCAAATCCAAGATATACTGTTGACGGCCAATTAAAATATCTTTATTAGCTCCATAAGGCGAGTAACGGCTTGGCGCTTGCGGCAGGGCCGCTAAAATAGCCGCTTCCGCTAAATTGACTTGGCTGACACTTTTGCCAAAATAACGCTGGCTGGCCGCTTCAACACCATAAGCATTGGAACCATAAGGAATTTCATTCAAATACATCCGTAAAACTTCATCTTTTTTAAACTTTTTCTCAATTCGATAAGCCAAAATCAACTCCTTAATTTTACGAGTATAGGTTTTTTCCGAAGTCAGTAAAGCATTTTTAACAAATTGTTGCGTTAAAGTTGATCCGCCGGCATGACGACCTAAAAAAACATTAGTTACAACTGTGCGGAACATCGCCCATAAACTAAAACCGCCATGATTATAAAAATCTTTATCTTCAATAGAAATTGTTGCTTGCTCAACATAATCGGGGATCTGTTCCAAGCTTACTAAAGTTCTTTTTTGATCGCCATGAATTTCATAAAGAATAGTTTGACCGCTACGATCATAAATTTTAGTACTCTGAGCAATTTGTCGATCTAATAATTTATTAGGATCAGGTAGACCGCGTGATAAAATTAAGATAGCAATTCCACCGATTAAGAAAAAAATTCCAGCTATAGCCCCGCCCAATTTAGCAATTTTGCGCCAATCTATCCGGCGACCGCCAGGTGTTTGATGCTGCCATTGATGGCTTGGCTTTTTAGCTCGAACAATCATCGATGATTTATTGCCAAGCTGATTAAGCGAACGACGAGATAAAGTTGGCTTACGAACAACAATTTTAGGTATAGGCATAAAAAAGCTAATTATTTAAGAATAATTATAGCAAAAAACAATGATTAATAAAAATCAAATTATTAAATCGTTAGAAATCTTGTTGCTTTTTTAGGCTTGTGTTATAATAAGCCTAAATTAACTTTTAAAACCTAGTTGGTGAAAAATTATGAACCAATTTAAAAAATTTTTGTTCGGCTTTTTAGCTTTACAATGCTTAGCTTTTAGCCCCTTAGCTATTGCGCCAGTTCAAGCTCAGGTTAACCTATTCGACAACGAATCAGCAACTGCTTTTAATAACACTGGCTTATCAAAAGAAGATCCTCGCACCATTATCGCCAATCTGATTAAGGTTGTCTTAGGCTTCTTGGGAACTATTGCTGTTCTTTTGGTTATCTATTCCGGCTTCCTTTGGATGACTGCTGGCGGTAAACCAGATAATATTAAAAAAGCCAAAGATATCATGAGTGCTGCTGTGGTTGGTTTAATTATTATTTTGATTTCTTACGGTGTTACTTTGTTTGTTACTGAAACCTTAAGCAATACAATTAAATAGTTTTAAGTTTCTAAAATTTTAATAATTAATAATTCACAAAGAATTATGAAAAAATTGTTTATCGGCCTAATGTCTTTAGTTTGGGCAGCCGGCCTAGTTTCTTTAATGCCAGCAATGGCTAATGCTCAGACTACCATGACTTCAAACGATTTATGGGGAAATGGCACTGAAAATTCTTATACCAATGCTGGTTTTTCTAACACCGACCCTCGTCAGACTGTTGCCAACATCATTAAAGTAGCTCTTGGATTTTTGGGTTCAATTGCTGTCGTTTTAGTGGTTATTGCTGGTTTCAAATGGATGACCGCTGGCGGTAATGAAGACAAGATTGCTGAATCTAAAAAATTAATGACTGCTGCTGCTGTTGGTTTAGTTATCATCTTACTAGCTTTTGCTATTACTAATTTTGTTATTAACTCTGTTATCGGAGCAATTTAACAATCCAAAATCTGCCAAAACAATTTTGGCAGATTTTGTCTCGACCTAATTTAATTGGACTGAGGCAAAATCTTAAACCTTTACCATGAATAAATTGTTTCAATTTATTAGACGCAGCTTTTATCTGTCTTTTTTAATTGTGCCTAATTTAGTTCAGGCTCAAAATTCAACTAATTTTGGCTTGGATACTACAGCCTCAACAGCTGGCCTTAAAAAGAGCGGTAGCTTATCGGCTCGAGTCGGCGAACTAATTGGCGTTATCCTTGGTTTTGTTGGCGTTATTTTTTTAATTCTAATTATTTACGCTGGCATTACTATTATGACTGCTAATGGCAATAAAACTAAAGTCGAAGATGCCCGCAAAACTATTACCGGCGCAGTTACCGGTTTAATTGTTGTTTTATCTGCCTATGCCATTACCGCTTTCATGGGCAGTTCCTTTGGTAAATAATCTATGCATAAGTTTTTAGCTATCTTTTATCTTTTGCTCTCAGTCTTAACCGTTCATTCAGTTAGTGCTGATGTTCAAAAAAATGAAAATGAATCAGCAGCTGATTATTTTTTTTCTGGCGCCCAAGAAGCTGGCGGTCCAATGGGTTATAATATCACCACAACTCAAGGTGAAAAATTAATTCTAGACAAAATAACCCTGATTATTAATATAATTTTAGGTTTATTAGGTATTGTTTTTTTAGGCCTAGCTATTTACGGTGGTTTTCTCTGGATGACGGCTGGCGGCAAGATTGATCAAGTTAAACACTCCAAAGACTTACTAGCTCAAGCGGTAATTGGTTTAGTTGTTGTTTTATTAGCTTATGCCATTACCTTCTTTGTTGTGACCAAATTATTATGATTAAATATTTTTTAGCTACTAAAAAAGCTGAGGCTGCCGGCATTCAAGAGGCCTTCAATTCTGCTAATTTAAACGAAGCTG
>DAONSQ010000014.1:0-13662 GCA_035411265.1 bacterium
AGATTTAAAATCATAGTATGATTATTAAGATGATTAATAATCTTTTAGTAACCTTAGCTATAAAAAGTATTCAGCTTTATCAGCGAACGTTGTCGCCTGATCATAGTTGGTTAAAAAATAAATTTCCTCATGGTTATTGTCGTTTCAAACCGACTTGCTCTGAATACTCAATTGCTGCTTTGCGAAAATATGGAATAATTAAGGGAGGCTTACTGGCTGTCGGCCGTATTCTAAGATGCAATCCTTGGTCCAAGGGCGGTTATGATCCATTACGTTAATTTAAAAAAAATATGAGTTCACTTTTTACTACACTTTTTTATCAACCAATTTTAAATCTTTTGGTTTTTTTATATAACATTATTCCTGGACATGATATTGGCTTGGTTATCGTTGTCTTAACGGTTTTAATCAAATTGATTTTATGGCCATTATCGCAAAAAGCATTGCGTTCTCAACAGGCGATCAATAAATTGCAACCAAAAATTAAAGAAATTCAAGAAAAATATAAAGATAATAAAGAAGAACAAGGTAAGGCTTTGATGGATTTATATAAAGAAGAAAAAATCAATCCAGCTTCGTCTTGTTTGCCATTATTAATTCAGTTGCCGTTTTTGTGGGCTGTTTTTAGAGTTTTTCGTAATGGTTTGACTAATGGTTCCTTGGCTTTAGTTTATCCATTTATTGCTCGACCTGAATTGCTGGCTACGGTTTCTTTTGGTATAATAGATTTAGCTAAACCTAATATAATCTTAGCGGTTTTAACTGGTTTGGTACAATATTTTCAGGCTAAGACAGCCACTAAACAAAACCAAGTTAATAATAGTGGTCAAGCCGGTGAAATTGCCGCCATGATGAATAAACAGATGCTTTATGTTATGCCGGTGATGACCACAGCAATCTGTTGGACCTTACCGAGCGGCTTAGCATTGTATTGGTGTTTATCCAGCGTATTAACGATTTTACAACAGCTTTATTGGTTTAATAAAAATAATTCAAACTAAATAACCATATGATTTTATATCGCAATATTATTCAACAAGCCTGGCGCAATACGGTAAAAAATTATTGGCTGTGGATTTTTGGTTTATTTGCGGCAGTGTTAACTAATGTTAACCAATATAATGATCTTTTTAATTCTATTGATGGCAGTCGTGGTTGGTTAGCTATTTGGCGCAACTTAATCGGTTTTTGGTCTGGTTTGAGCTTGTTTATCAAATCAGCTTTGAGCAGTCCGGTTTTATTTATAACAGCCTTGGTTTTAATAGCTCTCAGTTTGGCTGTGATTATTTTGGCAGTAGGCAGCCAGGTTGCTTTAGTCAAACAAACCCAAGCCTGTTTAAAAAATTCTAAAACGGAGGCTAATGTAGCTAAGCTTGGTTTTTGGCGTGAGTTAAAAGCTAATAAAGAATTGTTCTGGCCGACTTTTGGCGCCGTAGTAATCATTAAATTTGTATTATTACTGTGCTTATTGATTGCTAGTTTGTTAATGTCAGCTGTTTATTTGATTAATCAGCCAATTTTAGGCGCCTTCCTTTATACTTTAGTTTCTTTGATCTTATTAGCTGGCATCTGGTTAATTGCTGTCTGGGCTAAATACTGGTTATTAATTTTGATTACTAACAAGCGAAGCAATCTTTTAGAGTCAGCTATCGAAGCTTTGGCGGCCTTAAGACAAAATTTAGCTGCTAGCTTGGAAATGTCGATAATTGTTATCTTGATCAATCTCTTGGCCTACTTGATCTGGGTATTTGCTATTTATTTGTTAGCTATCCCTTTTGCCTTAATCGGTATTTTGCTGATTAAATATTTAGGAGTTAGCCAATTTTTATTAGCGATTATTGCTAAATTATTTTTAGCGACAACATTAGTTTTGTTAGTTGGCTTAATGATGGTCTTTGAAACCAGCTTGTGGTTAAGCTTTCTAGATAATTTGTCGAGTAAAAATATTATCAGTAAGGTGCGGCGAATTTTTAAACGGAAATAAAAAATAAAAGCCTTTAATAAACCCGCTTTTTAGCGGGTTTTCGTTATCTTTAAGGTTGACGATAACGAAATTATATTGTAAGGTAAGTTAGAAATTAAGTTTATTTTTGGCTGAGCTTAGAGAAGCCAGCTTTTGATTTATATTATGAATGTTACAGAACTAGCTCGTCATTTGCGCGTGTCGCCACAAGAATTAAGAGATACTTTGCCGAAAATCGGTTTTGATATTGGTCAAAGAGCAATTAAAATCGATCAAAGATTGGCGCAAAGAATTATTAAAGAATGGCCGCGATTGGTACGTGAATTAAGGAATCGTGAAGAAAGAGAACGCCGCCAAGAAGAAGCGATTGCGGCTGCCAGGGCGGAAAATAGGACTGCTAAGATCAGTTCAATTATTACTATCAAAGATTTGGCTAATGTTTTTAATTTGCCAGTTAATCGGATTCTGACGGAATTAATGAAGAATGGCATTTTTGCTTCTCTTAATGAAAAGATTGATGCTGATACAGCAATGATTATTGGTAGCGAACTGGGAATTGAGGTTATTGTTGATAATGAGAATCAAGATAAAGAAGTTGATGTTATTGCTACGATTAAGCAAGAACAGATCAATCAAGAAGGTTTAGAGGTCCGTTCACCAGTTATTGTTGTTATGGGCCATGTCGATCACGGCAAAACCAAGCTTTTAGATGCTATCAGGACAACCGATGTCGTCGCTACCGAAGCTGGCGGCATTACTCAGCATATTGGTGCTTATCAAATTACACGCAAAGAGAAAAAGGTTACTTTTATTGATACGCCTGGCCATGAGGCTTTTACAGCCATGCGTAAGCGTGGTGCTAAAGTGGCTGACTTAGCCATTCTAGTGGTGGCGGCTGATGATGGTATTAAACCGCAAACAGTTGAGGCTTATCGCATTATTGAAGAAGCTAAGATTCCTTTTGTTGTGGCGGTAAATAAAATTGATAAGCCGGAAGCTAATTTAGAAAAAGTTAAACAAGAATTAGCTAGCCAGCTAAATCTTTTAGCTGAAGATTGGGGTGGCAAGGTTGTTATTTGTCCAATTTCGGCTCGAGATGGTATCGGTATTGAAGAACTTTTAGATACTATCTTATTGTTGGCTGATTTAGAAGAAAATAATCGTTTAGCTAATCCTCAAACCGAAGCAGTCGGAACAATTATTGAATCTCATGTTAATAAAAGTGAAGGTCCAGTGGCTACTGTTTTGGTGCAAAATGGAACTTTGCGAATCGGTGATACTTTGATTTGTAATGATCAATATTATGGCCATGTTCGAGCTTTAAAGAATTATCGCGGCTTAAGCATTGAAGAAGCTGGTCCATCAACTCCAGTTAAAATTATTGGCCTTAAAGCTACGCCAGAAATTGGTGATGTGGTTAAAGTTGGTGAGGCTGATCGCAGTAACAAGGTTAAGGCAATAGCTAAAGGCCAAAATCAGGCAATTACTAGAATACAAGATAATGGTTCTTTCAATGGCCAGACAATCAATTTGATTATTAAGAGCGATGTTTTTGGTAGTGGTGAGGCGATTGAGGAATCTTTGCTTAAATTGAATAATGAAGAAGTGGCGGTTCGGATTATTCATCGTAGCTTGGGCAATATTGCTGAAGGTGACATTACTCGAGCCGAAGCTAATCAAGCCAAGATTATTGGTTTTAATGTTAAGACTACGCCTCAAGTTGAAGATTTGGCTCGAAGTAAAAATGTTAAAATTGAAAAGTATCAAATTATTTATGATTTGATTGATGATATCCGTAAAGAAATGCAGGATTTAATGAAACCAGAAATCAGGCGGACTGATTTGGGCCGTATCAAGCTATTGGCGGTCTTCAAGCAGGATGGCCGGGAACAGATTGTCGGTGGACGAGTTTTAGATGGTTCAGTAGAAAGAGAAACTTTATTTGAGTTGATTCGAGAAAAAGAAAATGTCGGCGTCGGTAAATTAATTAAATTGCAAGCAGGTAAGTTGGATGTTAAGGAAGTTCAGGAAAATCAAGAATGCGGTTTGCAGATTGAGAGCGATGAAACTTTAGTAGTTGGTGATATTTTAAAGGTTTACCGCGAAGATAAAATTTTTAAGAAAATGTAGTTATGGAATTAAGCAATAAAAGAGCTAATGAGTTATTGCGTGAAAAAGTAGCGATGCTAGTTAATAAACTAGTAGAATTTCCTAATGGTCTGATTACCGTTACTTATGCTGACTTGAGTGGTGAAGGACATAATGCCGAAATTGGTATTTCGGTTTTACCAACTAATTTGCGCGGAACAGCTTTGCGTCAGCTTAGGAAAAAATCAGCCATAATAGCGCAAACTGCCTCTAAACAAAGCCGCTTATCAAGAGTGCCACAAATTGTTTGGCGAATTGATGATACTGAAGAAAGGGCAGCTTTGCTTGATCGAGCTATTCAGCAGTTGGATTAATTTATGGAATCAGAAAAGGCAATTAAAGCTTGGCAGATTTTAAGTCAAGCGGCTAATTGGCTGATCATTCCTCATTATAACCCGGACGGTGATGCGGTTTCTTCAGCTAATATTTTTTTAGAATTGGCAGCCCAATTAAATAAGCCAGCTACAGTTTATTGTGCCGATTTGCCAAGTGCAACTTTTAATTTTTTAGCCGGTAGCCAAACTTTTGTTAATCAGCTTTCCCGGGAACAATTTAATCAGTTTGCAGCAATTATTGTGGTTGATTGTGGTAGTGTTGGCCGCACTAAACTGCAAGAATGGTTACTTCAACGGCAGTCAGGTCAAATTATTATTGAATTTGATCATCATGAAATGCAAGATGATTATGCTGATATTTCTTTTAAAGAAAATCAAGCTGCTGCCACGGTCGAAATAATCCATGATTTTATTGTGGTTAATTATTTACCGATTAATACTGAAATCGCTAAGTCAATCTTGACTGGCTTAGTAACTGATACTGGTAATTTTCTTTATTCTAATACTACGGATAAGACTACTAAAATTGCGGCTAAAATGATGCTTTTAGGGGCTCGTTTACCTAAGATTATTAGTCAGACATTGGCGAGTAAAAATCTGGCAGTGATGCGCTTGTGGGGCAAGGCCTTGAGCCAGCTCAAGATTAATCAGCGTTATTTAATGGCTATAGCTATTATTCGTCAAGTTGATTTAGTGGAATTTGGTTTAACTATTGATGATCTTTCTGGTCTAATTGGTTTGATTAATAGTTTACAAGGGGTTAATGGTAGTTTGCTGTTAGTAGAAAGTGATGACGGTACTTTAAAGGGTAGTCTTAGAACTAATTTGCCAGAAGTCGATATTGCTTTGCTGGCTAGTTTTTTAGGTGGTGGTGGTCATCGCAAAGCAGCTGGTTTTAGTTTAGAGGGTCAATTAACCGACAGTCAAGGTAGGTTAGCAATTATTTAAAGCTAGACTTTTGCAGTTTTTATCAGCTATAATGATTAAAGATTAATTAGCTAAGTGGATTATATGGAAAAAATTTTCAAAGCCATCCGTCGCAAGATTAGCCAAGTAGCTTTAAGCTTGATGATTGTTGGTTTATTGCTGCTAGCTTTAAGCTTTTTGACTGTTTGGACTGACTTTATGGCTAAGCTGGTTTTGGGCATGGTTATTTTGTTATTAGCCTATGCTTTTTTATCAACCGCTTTCCGTTTGTGGAAAATCAATCAGGATATTAATAATTTTTGGAAAATAAAAAAATAAACTTATGTTCAATAAACAGGGTTGGCCGACTTGGGCTCGGCTTTTAGTGGTGGTTGCTACTTTAGCGATTATTGTAGCTACGTGGTGGCTAATAATTGGTCGTCAGCCAAAAAACATGGATCAATTGGGTTTTGATAATCTTTATCATTATCGCAATGAAGATTTGAAGTTTAACTTAGATTTGCCAGAGCAGTTTATTTATTATCAAACTGAACGAACCAATTCAGCTGATTATCGAGAAATCAAATTTTACGTTCCAACTAGCGATCCGGAATATACCAATGCTACTCCACCAAGTTATGCTAGACCGATTGTGGTGCGGGTTTTTGATGAAGAAGCTTGGAAGAAATTGAGTGATGAAGATGAAAGTAAGAAAGATTTTACTCAAGCCGCTAGCCGTGATAGTAAAGTTTATTTAATCAGTTTCTGGGATAAGCAACCAGCTGATTGGCAAGGTAAATGGAGTGAAGCGATGAAAGAGAGTATCACTAAATCTCTTCAGTAAAGCTGGATAATAAAAGATAGTAAGTTATATTTTAAAAGCAGACACGAAGGTGTCTGCTTTTTTCTGTTCAAGACTGTAGTTTTAACTTATAATAAAAATATGACTACGACTAAAGAAAAATTAGCCATTATTGATGGTAACGCTGTTATTTATCGAGCTTTTTATGCTGTCCAATCCGAGCTGTCTTGTCAGGGGCAGCCGACCAATGCTGTTTACGGCTTTTTCAGTATTTTATTTAAGGTTATTAGTGAGCTAAAGCCTGATTATTTAATTGTGGCTCTAGATCGACCGGAACCGACTTTTCGCCATCAGTTGTCGGTTGAATATAAGGCTCAGAGAGTAAAGCAGCCTGATGAATTATATAGCCAAATACCAATCATCAAGCAATTGTTAGAAAAAATGGCAATTCCTGTTTTAGAAAAACCAGGTTATGAAGCCGATGATATTATTGGTACAGTGGTTAGTTCGATGCCGCAGTTAGATAATTATATTGTTACTGGCGATAAGGATAGCTTCCAACTAATTAATGAGTCAACTCGAGTTTATTGGCTGCAGCAGGGCTTACAAAAAACTATTATTTTAGATGCAGCCGGAGTAGAAACGGTTCTTAATTTACGGCCGGATCAAGTAGTTGATTACAAAAGCTTGCGAGGTGATCCGAGTGATAATATTCCAGGAGTGCCAGGGATTGGTGATAAGACCGCAGTTGAGCTATTAAAAGCATTTGATCGACTTGATCAATTGCAAAAAGTCGTTAACGATAATTTGGAGGACGAGCGCTTAAAACCCCGTTGGCGTAAACTAATTGCTGAAAACCAGGCTAGCTTAGATTTAAGCCAAAAATTAGCACAAATAGATTGCGCTGTGCCGCTAGAGTTTTCTTTAGATCAAGCTAGAGTGGTTGATTTCAGTCAACCAGCGATTAAAGAGGCTTTTTTAGAATGGGAACTCAGGAGTCTTGTTCCGCGGCTAGAGAAATTGCGACCAGTTGATAACATTGTTAAAGAAGAGATAAAAAGCAGTTATAATTTAAAGGCAGTAGAGATTAATAATGGCGAAGAAGCAAGACGAGCAGCTGCTGATTTTAGTGTGGTTGATGAAATTGCCATTTTACCAATAAATGAAGATAAACGAACTATTGGCTTGGTCTTGGCTAATCAGCAGCAAGCGATAAGGCTAATTTTTAATCGGCAAATTCAACAAGGCTTGTTTGGTTTAGAACAGGCTGATAATAACAATCTGATTGAACCATGGCGTGAAATACTGGCCAATCGTCAAATAAAAAAAGTTACTTTTCAGGCTAAAGAAATTATTAAATTATTAGCTAAATATAAAATTAAACTTGAAGGTTTATCAGGTGATATTTTGTTGGCTGATTATTTAATTAATCCTGGTGGACGACAGAGTAGTTTAGCTGAAATTGCTGAAAAGAATGGTTTCAGCATGATTAATAAAAAAGGTGAAATTGATTGGAGAACAGAAATTAGTCAGATTATTGAGATTCATAATTTTTTAATTAAAAAATTAACGGAAAACGAATTATTAAAAATTTATTATCAAGTGGAATTACCCCTGATTGCTGTATTAGCTAAAATGGAAAGCGTTGGCGTTAAAATTGATCAGCTGTTTTTGGGTGATTTAGCCAAAGATTGGCAAAGTGAATTAGATCAATTAACCGTTAAAATCTATACTCAAGCGGGTGAGGAATTTAATATCAATTCACCTAAGCAGCTGCAAGTTATTTTATTTGAAAAGCTGGGTTTAAAAGCTAAAGGTTTAAGTAAAACTAAAAGCGGATTATCAACCGATGCGGCTAATTTACAAAAATTAAACAAAGAACATCCAATAATTTCTTTGCTATTAGAATATCGTGAGGTGGCTAAGCTTTTAAATACCTACGCTTTAGCTTTGCCGCGTTTAGCTGATAGCCGCGATAGCCGTCTAAGGGCAACTTTTCATCAAGCCGTTACTGCTACTGGCCGCCTATCATCGAGTGATCCTAATTTACAAAATATTCCCACTCGTACCGAAATGGGTAAGAAATTACGGCAAGCTTTTGTTGCTGAAAATGGCTATCAACTGCTTAGTTTTGATTATTCGCAAATTGAATTAAGAATCATGGCTAGTCTGGCCAATGAGGAAAGCATGGTGGCTGATTTTTTAGCTGGTCTAGATATTCACTTAGCAACAGCGGCTAAAATTAATAAATTGTCTGTAGAACAGGTGACTAAAGATCAGCGGCGAGCAGCTAAGGCGGTTAATTTTGGCATTTTATATGGCCAAGGACCGCACGGACTAGCTGAAGCAACCGGACTCAGTTATGGTGAAGCTAAAAATTTTATTGAACAGTATTTTGCTGTTTATCCGAAAATTAGCCGCTACATCGAAAGCTTAATTAAAGAGGCTCGCGAAAATGGTTATGCTACAACAGTTTGGGGGCGACGACGTTATCTGCCAGATTTAGAAAACCTTAATCCGAGTCTACAACGAGCAGCCGAGAGAATGGCGGTTAATTTGCCGATTCAAGGCACAGCCGCTGATATTATGAAGGCGGCCATGATTAGAGTTAATAATTGGCTGAATCAAAATTTTTCAAGCGATGAAGTGCGCATGATTTTACAGATTCACGATGAAATTATTATTGAAGCCAAAATAGAATTAATTGAAAAAATAAAAAATGAAATACCCAACTTAATGACTGAAGTTATCGATCTAGCAGTCCCTTTGGCTGTTAGTAACGATAGCGGTCAGAATTGGGCTGAATTATAAAAATATGATTAATTTTGATAAGTATCTAAATAAAACTATTGCCGTTTTAGGTATTGGCGCTGAAAATGAAGCTCTCTTAGAATGGTTGAATCGTCAAAAAATTGCTCTAGAAATCATTATTTATGATCGTCGATCGACCGAGCAATTGACTGACAAAATAGCTAAAATAAATTCTTTAGCTGGCCAGTTGAAAATCACATGGCGGACTGGTGATAAATCTAAGGAAACCATGAGTGCTTGTGATTATTTATGGCGTTCACCAGGTTGGCCAATTTTTTGTCCGCAAGTTCAGGCGGCTCTTCAATCTGGCTGTCAGCTGGATAGTCCGATGAATTTGTTTTTTGAAGCTTGCCCAACAACAAAGATTATCGGTGTTACTGGTTCTAAAGGCAAAGGAACAACCAGCAGTTTGATTTATAGTATGATTGATCAGTCTGGTTGGCCAGTTTTTTTGGGTGGTAATATTGGCATTGCTCCTTTTGCTTTTATTGATTCGCTAAATGAAAATAGCTGGGTGGTTTTAGAATTGTCGAGTTTCCAATTAGAGGATTTACGTTACAGCCCTCAGGTTGCGGTGGTAACCAATCTTTATGAAGAGCATCTAGCACCAGCTGATCCGCTTAATCCTAATTATCATCAGACTAAAGAAGATTATTGGCGAGCCAAGCAAAATCTTTTTATCAACCAGACAGATAAAGACTATTTGATTATCAATCAGAAACTAGAAAATCAATTAGACATTAATCAAATTAAAGGCCAAGTTAGATATTTTAATCGATCAAGTTGGCCAACAGCTTTAGTTGGTGAGCACAATAAAGAAAATATCGCTGCTGCTCAGATTGTGGCCGAAGTTATCGGTTTGCCGGAAGAACAAGCCAAACAAGCGGTGAGTGAATTCAAAGGCTTGGAACATCGTTTAGAATTTGTGGCTGAAAAAGGCGGTGTCCGTTATTATGATGATAGTTTTGCCACCAATCCGATTGCCACGGAAATAGCTTTAAAGTCATTTGATAGGCCGATAATCCTATTTTTAGGTGGAGCTGATAAAGGTAATGATTTTAAGCCATTGGCTAAATTAATTGCGGCGCGGCCAGTTAAGGGTATTATTTTGTTTGATGGCCAAGCTTCGCCAAGAATTAAAGCTGATTTAATTGAAGCTGGTTATCCGGAAAATAAAATAATTCCAGCCGATAGTATGGCTTCAGCAATGGCCAGCGCTAAACAAAAAGCCGTCGAAGGGGATATTGTCCTTTTATCGACGGCTTGTGCTAGCTTTGGAATTTTTAATAATTACAAAGAAAGAGGTAATCTTTTTAAGCAAGCGGTTTAGGACCGACTAATTGTTCAAAAGCTTCTTTTTCAATTGTTTCCTCGGTTAATAATTTGCGGCTGATAGCTTCTAATTGATCTTTGTGGCTAGTGATGACTTTTTCCGCTAGAGCTTTGCCTTGGCTAATAAAATTATTAATTTCTTCATCAATCATTTCAGCAACCTTTTCGCTATAATCACGTTGTTCATGAATTTCTCGGCCTAAGAAAATCATTTCTTCTTTTTCGCCGAAAGTTCGTGGACCCATTTTATCACTCATGCCAAAGTCAGTAACTAAGCGGCGGGCAAGTTGAGTTGCGCGACGCAAATCAGAAGTGGCACCAGTAGTAACTTCACCATAAATATTTTGTTCAGTCAGATAACCACCTAAAAGGACAGCAATCTCTTCAATAAATTCTTGTTTAGCCTGCATGTGCTTATCGCGATCAGGTAATTTTAAAGTATAGCCACCAGCTCGTCCACGAGAAATAATTGATATTTTATGAACTGGATCAGCATGAGGCAGAAAGTGGGCCACTAGGGCGTGACCGGCTTCATGATAAGCAGTTATTTCTTTTTCTTTGTCATTTAAAATACGACTGCGACGTTCTGGGCCTAGCAAGACTTTCTCAATACTCATGAGCATGTCTTCGTTATCAATAATTTTTTTATTTTTCGTGGCTGCTAAAATAGCGGCTTCATTTAAAACATTAGCTAAATCAGCTCCGCTAAAACCTGGTGTTCTTTGAGCAACTAATTTTAGATTGGCATCCTTAGCTAATGGTTTATTGCTGGCGTGAATTTTTAAGATAGCTTCACGATCTTTAAGGTCTGGTTCGTCTAGAGCAACTTGACGATCAAAACGGCCTGGCCGTAAAAGGGCTGGATCTAAAACATCGGGACGATTGGTGGCGGCCATAACAATAATGTTAGTGCCAACTTCAAAACCATCCATTTCAACTAAGATTTGATTAAGAGTCTGTTCGCGTTCATCGTGAGAGCCGCCTAGACCGGCGCCGCGGCGACGGCCGACAGCATCGATTTCGTCAATAAAAATAATACAGGGGGCGCTTTTTTTGGCTTTTTTAAAAAGATCACGCACGCGGGAAGCGCCAACACCAACAAACATTTCGACGAATTCAGAACCGGATAAGCTAAAGAAAGGGACATTGGCTTCGCCAGCAACTGCTCTAGCTAAAAGGGTTTTACCGGTTCCAGGACTACCGAGCAGTAAAACACCTTTTGGTATTTTAGCGCCTAAATCAGTGAATTTTTTCGGTTGGCGTAAAAATTGAACAACTTCTTTTAATTCTTCTTTAGCCTCTTTTACACCGGCGACATCGCGGAAAGTAATTTTGTTTTTACGGCGATCAATTTCCTGGGCAGTAGTTTGGCCAAAGCTGATAGCGCGGTTATTGGCTCCCTGAGCTGAACGCATAATAAAATAAAAGAGAACAATACAAATTAGGATTGGCAGAACAAAAGGCAGGATAATGGAAAAGAGAATGTTGTTAGAGAAATCAGGTTTAACTTCAATATTGACGGCGGCCATTTTAGCAGTTTCAACATTGAAGTTGCGCAATAGTTGGCTTAAACTTTCGCCGGATTCTTTAGTGGCTTTTTGTTCGCGGCCATCTTTAAGACGAATAGCTAAGCTGTCGCCATCAACGGAAATTGAGGAAACTTGGCTATTATTAACTTCTTGGACCAGGCTTTCTAGACCGATTTTTTCAATTTTAGCTGATTTATTATGATATAAGCTAAAAAGATAGCTGATTGATAAAAAAATAACTAAAACGAGAAAAAAGTTTTTCAGTAAATTTTTCATAAGGAAATAATATTTAGTTATTTTAGTATAGCCTAATAATTGTGGTTTTATTATTAAAAGAAAGTAATCTTTATTCAGTAACTGATTCTTCTTCAGTTTTAACTGCTTTTTTAGCAGTCTTTTTTGGTTTAGCTTCAGTGGTTTCAGCTTCTTCTTTTTCAGCAGTAGCTTCTTTTTTAGCAGTCTTTTTTGGTTTAGCTTCAGTTTCAGCAGCTTCTTCTTTGGCTTCACCATCTTTTTCTTTCTTAGCTTTCTTAATAATGTTAGCTAAGCCCAAGCGATGATTTTCTGGCTCTAAAGAAATAATGGTAAATTCAGCACGAGTATTAGGAGCATAAGCATCAGTAATCTTCTGGCCAGCAGCTAAAGATAATTGGCTGATGTGAGCTAGCCCGTGGATGTCATTATCTAATTCGATAAAGAGACCGAATGGATTAACTTTGAGAATCAAGCCAGTAACCTTTTGATTAACAGCATATTTCTTGGCAACATTCTTCCAAGGATCATCAATCAATTTCTTGGCGGATAAGAAAATCTTGGAACCGTCAATGGAAATGATTTCAGCTTTAATAACATCGCCAATCTTGTAAAGTTCATTAATATCATCAATTCTTTGCCAAGCTAATTCGCTGATGTGGATTAAGCCTTCTAGATTGTTGTCGAAATTGATGAATAAGCCAAAGCCGGTGATAGCAGTAATACTGCCTTCGACAACGCTACCAACTTGATAGCGGGAAATAATATCTTTCTGTTTATCTTGCCAGGCATCTTTTTCGCTGACAATTAATTTCTTGTCATCTTCATCTAAGGTTATGACGCGGACTTCCATTTCAGTGTTGATCAAGGTCTTTAATTTTTCTAAGATCTTGGTTTTGTCACCACCGCTAACGCGAGGATAATTTTCTGGAGCCAATTGAGAAACTGGCAAGAAACCAGTAACTTGGCCATGAACAACAATTAAACCGCCTTTATTAGCATCAAGAACTTTGACTTTAATATTTTCTTTCTTAGCAAAGGCATCTTGTAGATTTTGCCAAGCTTTTTGTTCGCCAGCATGACGGAAAGAAAGTTCTAAGTCGCCATTTTCGTTATCAGTGTCGATAACAGTAGCTTCAATTTCGGAACCAGCTGGTAATTTGGCATATTCGCTAGCGTCGAAATAAAGTTCGCGACCGCGGATAATACCAGTCATAACGCCGCCAATATCCAATTTAACTTCAGATTTGGAAGCGGTAATAATTTTACCAGTGATAGTGTCGCCAACTTGAGGGATGGCAAAACCGTCTTTTTCTAATAACTTAGCAAATTCGCTAAGATTTTTGTCTTCTTGATTCATAAAAAAATAACTAGGCAAAACACCTAGTTTAATAATTAACTTCCAAATAAAGATTTCTCCCTTTACTTGGAGCCTTCTGGACACCTGTTACCAGAAGTTCGTTATAGGTGTGTAAGTATATTAGGCTATCTTTAGAAAAAAATCAAGCCCTTAATTGAAGGGGGTATATTTATTTACTTTTTGGCTAAAATAAAATAAAAATAATAATAAAGTGCCTATTAGGC
>DAONSQ010000015.1:0-12999 GCA_035411265.1 bacterium
TCAAACGAATAATCAAAATGATCTTCAATAGCTCGCTTGCCCCGGCCAGTGACAAAAATAATTTCCTCAATCCCGGCTGCTACAGCATCTTCAACTAAATACTGAATCGCCGGCTTATCAACTACCGGTAACATTTCTTTAGGTTGAGCTTTGGTGGCAGGTAAAAATCTAGTACCAAAACCAGCTACCGGTAAAATAGCTTTAGTAATTTTACGCATAATTTTTAACGCTTACGAGGCACATGAGAGCTGGCCAACGGACCCCATTTTAATAAATATTTAAACCACGATATGGTGTGTTGACGACCAATCCAACTGCTTAACACCTGATACCAAGGCTTTTCGGCACTAGTTCGTAAATGATTGTGTAAAATCTCGGTTAAAGGATAGTACATAACTTGCCAACCGCGATACCACATTTGCCGACAAAAATCAGTATCTTCAAAATAAAGTCGGTAACGCTGATCAAAATAATCAATTTGTCTTAAGGCAGCCGCTCGAACCAAAAAACAAGAACCCAGAAGCCAATCAACAATCTGAGGCTGATCAAACTCAATATCAGCTAGTAAAAAACGATCCAGTTCCCGACGCACCCAACCGTAACGGCCCAGACTACCGATTCGTCGACAAAACGGTGTAATCAGGCGATGCCACCGATAACAAGACTCTTGATGGCTGCCATCTAGATTGCGCTGAGCCGGGCCAATCACCCCAACCTGATGATGGGTCTCCATAAAATTATAGAGCTGCCAAATCGTATCTGGCGCCAAAACAGTATCCGGATTGAGAATTAAACAATATTTTCCAGCTGCTTTTTTTAAAGCTAAATTATTACCAGCCCCATAACCAGTGTTACTATTAGCAATATAATTAACTTCTGGCCACTCTTTAGCTATCCGATGGGCTAAATCATCTTCACTGGCATTATCAACAACAAAAATCTCGAATTGCAATTTATGCCACTCGGTAGCCCGAAGCGATTCTAAACAACGGAAAATAACCTCTTGGCTATGATAATTAACAATTGAAACACTAATATCCATATATTTACCAAAAGATTATTGATTTAACAATTTGCCAATATAGATTCAAGCACCAGTTACCACTAGCAATCAATCTAGTTTCAAAACCAACCTCTTGAAAACTAATCTTTCCAACAAAGGTCTTAACAATTTGCCGGTCCGAACGGGACCGCAGGCGCTGCGCTTGGGCACGTAATTTTAATAATCGCCACCAATTTAAAGGATTAAGGAAAAACCACCAAGCTTGTAATTTTTGCTTCAAACGACCATCACGCCAAGCCAGATAGGCCAAAACCAAATCACTAGCCACTAATACCGGCAATAACAAAATGATCGTTAGCCAATGGTAGTTTTTCCAAGCCGCCAAAATCCGATTACGATCAAGCCAATAATACTTAGTAATACTGCGACCAAACTCATATTTATGACTAACCTCTGAGGCTGAAGCTAGTCGGCATTCCCAACCAGCCAGCCACAAACGCCAACCCAAATCCTGATCTTCATTATACATCCAAAAGGTTTCATCAAACAAACCAACTTGTCGTAAAGCACTTAATTTAAAAAGCACTGAAGCTCCTGAAGGATAGGCAATTATTTGACCATTAAGAAAATCTAAATCCAGTTCACTAATTTTTTGCCGATAACCCAGACAATAGCCATAACCCAAAAAATGAGTGGCATTACCTAAGCTATTAACCAAATCTCGTTCCGGCCATAAGTTAAGCAATGACTGAACAGCGCCAGCTTTAGGATAATCATTAGCCACCTTAATTAATTCTAAAAGACTATTTTCCGCAACAATCGTATCCATATTAAGCACCCAGGCAAAATCAAAACCCTCTGCCAAAGCTATTGCCAGCGCATCATTATTGCCTTTAGCAAAACCGTCATTGCCCTGATTGGCCAATAATCTAGCTTCAGGTGCTTTTTCTTTCAAATAGTTCCAGCTATCAGAGCTAGAGTCGTTATCAACAATAAAAATCTGTTTTTCCACTGAAAAATCAGTAGTCACTAACTGTAACTGCTGTAAGCTAGCCCAACAATCACCAAGATACTTTTTGGCGTAATCATGGTAATTGATCAAGATAATCGCAACTCGATATGTCATAAATTAAGTTCTAGCTTGCGGTTTTTTAATCTTATCACCTAGCGTGGCTAAAACTAAACCAATTGGCCAAGCTAAGCGTAATAGCCAGACTTGCCAGACAGGCTCCCATTTGGCAAAATACTTAATCATGCTTTGGCGGAAATAAAGCTGCTTGCGGCTACGGCCAACTTGCTGAAAACTTTGACCAACATAATCAAGACATTCAGCAACTGGTGTGTACCAAACCTGACCGCCGTCAAGCTTAACTTGACGACAATAATCGACTTCTTCAAACCAAATAAAATAACGCTCATCAAGCATCGACACCTTCCCGCGGCTATCAGCTCTTAGCCAAAAAAAACCGCCGCGCACCGAATCAACTGACGCTGCCACTTGGTAATCAAAATCTGTTCTCAAATATCGATCTAAGATATGAGGAAAAAAATGCGGTAGTTTTAAAACAATAGCTAACTGATCAATTAATGTTGGAAATCGACGAACATGTAATAAAGTTTCCCCATTAACTTGCTTCAAATGGCAACCAGCTATCGTTGCCTGCTGATTATTATCCATCCAATTAGCCATTTGCTCCAAAGTTCTTGGCTCAACCAACATATCTGGATTAAGCAACAAAATATAACGCGCTTCAATTTGCCGCAAAGCCTGATTATTAGCCTTGGCAAAACCAAGATTAACTTGATTGGCAATTAAATTAACTTCGGGAAAATCAGTCTGCAACATTTCTACTGTACCGTCTCGAGAATCATTATCCACCACCCAAATTCCTAATTGACCGGAAAATTGACTAGCTAAAAGCTGCTGCAAATTGGCTCGCAGCTTATCTTTAACTTTCCAAGCAACAATAACAATAGCTAAATCCAACATATTAACGTCGCCACCCTTCTAAAGCTAGCGGATTAATTTTAATAACTAAAGCTTGCTGGCGTTCCTCAATCGCTCGACGCTGGAGCCAAACCCGCCATAAATAAGGCCAAGCAAAAGGCTCTAACACTATAACAGTTATCAATCTTTGAAAAATATAAACGATTTCTCGGATACGAGTTAATGGTCTCTTGGCTAATCGATGATATTTAAAGAAAATTATCAACTGATGAGCTATTGACCAGCCCCGCACCAAACGGCTAACCTGACGCCTTTGCCACAATTGACTAAAGATTGTCCGCCCCAGACGGATAGCTGTGCGATCATGATAAACAATTGCCGTCGGCACTAAGTCAATTAACCAACCAGCCAACTGTAAACGGTAAGATAAATCACAATCTTCCTTATACATAAACATCAATTCATCAAAATATTCCTGATTATGACCATTATCAAAAGCGACTTCCTTAAGAGCGCTCAACCGCAATAAAACTGCTGCTCCAGAAAAACCAAAAATTGGCTGGATTTCTTTTATCTGACTATCTAAACAGCCTTGCTGATCATCAAAGAACGCCCCATTTTTAGCTAAAGCCACTCCTAAGCTATCAACATAATCAGTTACAGTTTGATGAGCAAAATCCCAACGTAAGATTTTGGGCATGGCAGCTGCTGCCTGAGGATGACGATCCAAATGATTAACCAATTCTGCTATCGCCTCTGGCTGTAAAATTGTATCTGGATTGATAACTAAAAAATATTCTGCTCCAGCTTGCCAAGCTAACTCAATTAATTGATTATAGGCTTTAGCAAAACCAAGATTCTTCCCACTACTCAGACACTGAACTTGTGGAAAAGACTGGAGCGCTAGTTGATTAACTTGGTCTTGATCAGCTGGCGTATTGTCATAATTCACAATTACCATACTTTGATCAATTTGCTTGGTTAGACTAGCTAAAAAATCAGGCAGATATTTAGCAGTCGATCGGCCATAGCTCAAAAAACCAATATAAACTCGCGCTCCTTTAATCATAAGCTTTATCTGGAATAGAAGGCAGAAATAGCAGTGTTAAAATAATTATCACTATTAAGATAACCCTCGGTGCGACGGATAATCTTTTGCATTGTTTCCACAGCTTTAATCGGATATAAACCAACTGCAGTTTCATCAGATAACATCAAGGCGTCAGCCCCATCAACAACAGCATTAGCAATATCGCTAACCTCAGCTCTAGTTGGCCGAGGATGCTCCATCATTGATGTCATCATCTGGGTGGCCACAATAGCTGGCTTACCATGCCAATGAGCATGACGAATTAAGTTTTTCTGAATAATTGGTAAATCTTCCATAGGTAATTCAATACCTAAGTCACCACGAGCCACCATAATACCGTCTGATTCTTTAATGATTTCATCAATAACTTCCAAAGCAATCGCCCGTTCAATTTTAGCAATCAAACCAACAGCTGGATTATCAATAATCTCGCGTAAACGGCGCAAATCTTCACCATTCTGTACAAAAGACAAGGCTACAAAATCAACCACGCCATAAGGCATAGCTGCCTTAACATCATCGATATCTTTTTGAGTCAGACCGCCACGAGTCAAATTAGTGTTAGGAATATTGATACCCTTATGAGATAATAGGATACCACCGCGTTCAACTTGGGCGTAAATCTTTTCTTCTTTAATATCGACAATTTTGAGCTCCAATTCACCGTTAGCCAAATAAAATGGATCACCCACTTTTAAATCACGATACAAATCTGGATCATCCAAAGGAATTTCCTGATTAGCTAGACTGGCTTGACCACCAGTAAAGACATAAGTTTCACCGTCAACCAATTCAATTTCTTGATCTAATTTGCCGATACGGATACGTGGTCCCTGTAAATCCTGCATGATTAAGGCACGACGACCGGTTTCCTGTTCAATTCTTGCTAAATTGATTTTAAGCTCAGCTAATTGTTCAATCTTGGCATGAGAAAAATTAAGACGGATAATATCAACACCCTTTTCAATCAAGTCTTTCAGCATTGGATACTCCAAAGTCCGCGGACCGACTGTTGCAATAATTCTAGCATTCATAGTTCAAACTATATAATTAAATAATTAACTTATCTTGTAAGCGTTCTTTAGCCAAATTCTGCGCCTCGAGCAAGCTATCAAAAGTTCCAGCATCAATCCAGGCACCATTAACCATGGCCACTTCCAATTCATTACGCTCTAGATACCAGTTGTGTAAATCAACAATTTCCAATTCGCCACGAGCACTAGGCTGAACACCTTTAGCTGCTTCAACCACTCGATTATCATAAATATACAGACCAGTTAAAGCTAAGTTACTCTTGGGTTTAAGCGGTTTTTCTTCAATTGACACGGCACGCATTCCACTGTCCACTTCGACCACGCCAAATCGTTCAGGATCTTTGACTTCTTTGGCAAAAACCTTGCCACCCTGCTTAAAATTAATAATGTCTTGGCTAAAATCATCTTCAAAAATATTGTCACCCAAAATCATGGTCACGTTATCATCGCCAATAAAATCCTCGCCAATAATAAAAGCCTCGGCTAAGCCACGCGGCTTGTCTTGAACTTCATAAGTAAAATTAACCCCGAATTGGCGACCGCTGCCTAAGAGATTCAGATAATCACCAGCCCTTTCCGGAGCAACGATAATCATTATATCTTTGATGCCGGCCTTAATTAAGGTGTTAAGCGGATAATAAATCATCGGCCGATTGTAAATCGGCAACAGTTGTTTTGAAGTCACTTTAGTACAAGGACGTAAACGGGTGGCGCTACCGCCTGATAAAATAATTCCTCGCATAAACTTTTTATTAATTGCCTTTAGTATCTTGTAAATATTCTTGCAAAGCCTCTCTATAATCCCGCAAAGCTGGTAGCTTAGTCATAAGCAAGGCCGAATGCTCCGGTCGTTTAGCTGGCCGCGGTAACGACAAGCCATCAATAGGCCGAATCGGATTAACCAAGCCGGCAGCGGCCTTGAGCTCAGATAAAGCCTCAAACCAGGTGGCTGGCTGGCTGTTAACTATATGATAAACACCTTTTTCTGGCTTTTGTTTCAAAATCTGCCAAGTTGTTTGAGCTAAATCAGGAGTATAGGTGAAACAACTCTTTTCAGAATCAACACCCTTCAGTTCATCGCCAGACTCAGCCAACCTTAACATAATATCAAAAAAACTAGCCTTAGCTGACGCGCTTAGACCCCGTGGTCCAAACAGCTTTGATGTTCTGATAACATAATATTCCAAAGAATCATTCCGAGATACTATTGCCTGCTCGCCAGCTGCTTTGCTAAGACCATAGTGATTTAAAGGATCCGGCTGATCGCTTTCCTTATAGCCTTTAATCTGATTACCAGAAAAAACATAATCGGTCGAATATTGGACCAAAATAATGCCATGACTTTGGCAATAGGCGGCTAAATTATCAACCAAATCACGGTTCAAAGCATAAGCTAAAGATTGGCCCGGCTCGGTTTCAGCAGTATCAACAGCATTATAAGCAACAGTATTAATCATAACCTCAATCTCAATTTGATCCAGCTTAGTTTTCGTGGTTAGCCAATCGGTTAAATCTACATCATCATGATCCCAACCAATCAGATCGTGCCCCCAAGCTTTTCCGCTAAGCATTAATTGGTTACCTAAATTGCCTTGACTACCCAAGATTAAAACTTTCATAACAAAATTGTCAACTTTAAATAAAACTATTGACCTAATTTATCTTTTAATGGCCGCCACCATTCTGGATGTTTCAAGTACCACTCTACTGTAGCTGACAAACCCTGGCTAAAAGTCATCTTTGGCTCCCAACCAAGCTCCTGTTTGGCTTTGGTAAAATCAATCGCATAACGCCAATCATGACCTAGGCGATCAGCCACTGGCTCGATATAACTTTCATCTTTACCAAGCAAGTTAAGCAATAGTTTGGTCAACTCCAAATTACTAACCTCACTGTTACCACCTAGACAATAGGTTTCACCAATCTTACCTCGCAGCAGAATTGCTTCAACGCCAGCATTATGATCGTCAACATGAATCCAGTCGCGGATATTGCCACCGCTACCATAAAGCGGAACCTTCTGATTGTCTAATAAATTAGTTACAAACAAAGGAATCAGCTTTTCCGGAAACTGATAGGGACCATAATTATTGGAACAATTGGAAATAGTGACTGGCAGATTATACGTACGGTAATAAGCCCGAACCAAGTGATCCGAGGCAGCTTTAGAAGCACTATAAGGACTGCTGGGACGATAAGGAGTCTTTTCTGTGAAACGAGGCTCAGTGGCTGTTAAGTCACCATAAACTTCGTCAGTAGAAATATGATGGAAGCGGATTCCACCATGGCGCCGTGCAGCCTCCAGCAGGTTAGCTGTTCCTTCGATATTAGTCTTGACAAAAGCCAATCCATTGCCAATCGAACGGTCAACATGAGTTTCGGCAGCAAAATTAACAATCGCATCAACCTGGCCAACCAATTCGTCAACAATCTGATAATCACAGATATCACCTTGGACAAAACGATAATTAGCTTGATCGGCCAAATCCTTTAGGTTAGCCAAATTACCAGCATAAGTCAGCAAGTCTAGATTGATCAGCTGATCATCCGGATGATGCTTGAGCCAATAACGAATAAAATTAGAGCCAATAAAACCGGCGCCGCCAGTTACTAAAAGTCGCATATAACTTGATGTATTTAAAGATTTAACTAATCCGATAAGGCGATTCTGGGTCTTTTTCCCAACGGATCTCGTCAACTTCCTCAGCTTTATTAACGCCACGATAAAGCTTGTCGGGCAGATTAAGAGAATAAGCCGGAACTTCGCCAATCGCCTTATAGCCATGAACTACTCCCGGAGGGACAATAACCATTGAGGGGTTACTTTGGCCAACGATTTCTTTTAAATACTGGCCATTAGTCGAGCTATTCTCACGGCGATCCCAGAGATGGAGTTCGAAATCGCCAGGACCGACAAAGACAAAACAATCTGATTGATAATGGTGTTCATGAGGACCGCGAATGACGCCCGGGTTAGTAACACTGATATAGCCCATGGTTGGTTGATACTGATCTTCATCTTGGCGGTAGATTTCAGCTAACCAGCCGCGCTCATCATGGTTGAGTGCCAACTTTTTAACAACTATGCCATCAATCATATTTTTAACTATTTTTATTACTTAAAACCACTTTAAGGGTAGCACTGATTGTCCAAAAAAGCAACCAAAAAGCTAGGTTCAGATAAGCCCGAACTGAGCCTGGCCATAAACTTTCCAAAACAATAAAAACAATCGTGGCCACAGTAATCCAAGTATAAAAATAATCATTATACCAACCAATCTGACAACGGATCTGTTTTAACATAGCCTTTATTTTAACCAATCTCTTAAACGACGCGGCCAACTGCCGATAAACTGCCAAATTGTAGAGCCAGCCAATTTTATTTCAATCCGATCAAGAACAATCGGATTGTCAGCGGTCAATTGGCTATCCGCAGCGGCTAGCATAATCTTGTAGCCATCGCCGCGCTGCCAATCAGCACCTGCTAGTGATAGCTTAACTGTTGCTTGGCATTTACCTTCGAAGCAATCTGGCGTTTGATATTTAGCAGCAATAAAATCTAATTGCGCCAATTTTTCCGATAAAAATTTATCCACTTTAAACGGTTGAGTGCGGAAAATATCAGGTCTTAAAGAAAAATAACCGTTACCCGACAGCTGGACGTCACCAATCTTAAACTGCAAGCTGCTATTACCCGCTGAGGTTTTGACTTTGAATTGCTGATAGGTTTGATCAATGTCTACAATTTGCTTATCAATCGTTATCACCTGCCGACTAGTCGGTTGAATAGTCTGCATTACTACCTCAGGAACATCAGTCCAGATCTGCCAAGCTTTTTCCAGTTGGCCAACCGGCCAAATTTGTCCCTGCCAAGCAAAAACAGTCTGTTTAGTGGCTAGCTTAAACAAGATTCGCGGACTAGCTTTTATCTCTAGACGGTAAGCTCCAGCTTCCCATGGGCCAACCAAAATATCAGAAGCTAATTGTTGTTCGGAAATTTGCCGTTTATTAGTCCAACGACGCTGTCCCTGATAATCCCAAACATTGATTTCAATCATTTTTTCACTCGCTGATAACTGACCCCAGGAATCGCTAGAAATATTTAAACGCCAAGCCAACCGCTCTTCAGCTCCTAAATAAAGGACTAATTGCTGAGGACCGCGCCATTGGCCTGGCAACTCTTGCCATTCACTAGACGGTTTGTAGTCAAGCATATCGACTCTGGTTGTTGTTGGTGCCCAATAATAAACTGCCATTTTTTTATTATCTGGCTGATCACTCAAAAAATGCGCCCAACTATTATACTTTTCCTGACGCTGCCATAATTGATAGTCACCAGATTTAACTGATGGCCAAGTCAATTGGTCTAAAGCTGCATTACTAAGCGGGGCCATTTGATACTGCCAATTGGCCTTGTCCATTAAGACTCCAGCTTCCAAATAAATCGGTTCCTGGCGCTGTTGCCAGGTTAATTTAATTTCAGCTTCTTTAAAAAGACGTGATGGTCGTAAAAAAAAGTAAGCTGGCTGGCCAGTTAAAATAAGCTGGTCGCTACTAGTAGACCAACGCTCTGGCGGCGTCAGCTTGTGGATAAAATAATTGCCGTAACGATTATCTAAAAAATAAGTAGCCCAACCATTGGGACGAACAGCCAAGACTAATAAAACAAAAACAAAGACTGACCAGGCCAACCATAAAAATCTAATTCCTATTGGAATAGTTTTGAAATATCGGGTTGTTTTTCTTATTAAGCTAAACATATTATAATTATAACATTTATGCTACCATTAATCACGAATATGTCCAAGAAAATACCAACTTGGCTAGCCTGGATAATCTTTTGGCTATTCGCTGCTTTTATCGCTGGCTGGCTCAATTATCAAAATCGTCACCTAACTATCAATAACTATCAAATCAACAGCTCAACCTGGCCAAAAGCTCTTGATGGTTGGCGTTTAGTGCAAATTTCCGATTTGCACAACCAAGCCGTCTATGGGCCAGGCAATAATCAGATCATAGCCGCTATCCAAGAATTAAAGCCGCATGCCATAATGCTGACTGGCGATACTTTCGATGGCCGCGCCACCAATATACCAGCCAATCTGAGCTTGATTTCTCGTCTCAAGGAAATTGCCCCCGTCTACTATATTACCGGCAACCATGAATTCAGCAATGATGATTACTTTGCACTAACCTTAGCGGTTCAAGAAGCTGGTGCGACTGTTTTACGCGATCAGATATTAGCCATAGAAGAATCTGGCGCCATTATCAACCTGATTGGTCTTGATGATCCATCGGTTTTAGGCGGACCAATACCACTCTCTGCAGTACAAAAAATTATTGAGCAAAAATTACATATTTTACAATCACTCCCTGAATATTCACCAACTAGCCCCACTATTTTACTGGCTCATCGACCAGAATTTTGGCCCAGCTATCTGACAATCAATCCTTTAGTCACTTTATCCGGACACACTCATGGCGGACAGCTACGCCTGCCTTTGATTGGCTCAATCTATGTACCCAACCAAAAGCTTTTCACTAAATACGATCGCGGTTTTTTTAAGACAGAAGCTAGTAATTTAATTATTAGTCAAGGGATTGGCAATAGTTCGATCGAACAGCGCTTATTAGCCTATCCAGAAATTATTAGCCTTGATTTTTCCCACCAATAATATGAGCTGGATCTTGTTAATATCTATAATCTTACTATTAGGCTTTACTACTGGAGCTTGGTCAGCTGCTCCTTGGGTGCCAACTCGTCAAAAAGATTGGCCAGCTATTGAAGACCTAGCTTCACTGCAGCCTGGTGAAAAGTTTTACGAAATCGGCTGTGGCCATGGACGATTGCTAGCTTATTTGGCTCAAAAAAATCCTCATTGCCAATTTGTCGGCCTAGAAATTTCACCGCTGCTCGCCCTTAATGCTGCTTGGCATTGCCGAAAATTAGCCAACGTCAAAATCCGCTGGGCTAATCTTTGGCACTATAATTTAACTGAAGCTGATGTAGTTTATTTATTCTTAATGCCCAAAATCTATCCTCGTTTGACTAAACTCTTTGAGCAGCAATTAAAAACCACTAGCCGAATAGTGGTTGGTGATTGGCCTTTTAAAAAACCAGCCTACCGACAAAAACGGTTGGCTGGCAGCGTGCCTTATTATCTTTATCGCCTCATTGACCTGCAGGATTAACGAATCTTTTCCATTAGTTCCGCCAACTCTTCATCATCATTAAACATAATTACTACCTGTCCACCACGAGCCTGGCGGACAATTTTAACTTTAGCTTGAAAAAATTCCCTGAGCAAAAATTCCTTACCTTTATCATTAGCTTGACTACTGGCACCAACTGGTCGATTGTTTATTTTTTTAACTACTAGATCAGCTTGGGCTACTGTTGTCTTGGCTGTTGTCATTGCTTCTAAAGCCTGGGCTTGGCTATCGGCATCAACACCAGCCAGAATCTTGGCTTGCCCAAGATTAATCTTACCTTCAGCTAAAGCTTGTTGGGCTGATTCCGGCAAATTAAGCATGCGCAAAAAATTAGCAATCGTCGAACGGCCCTTACCCAAACGATGCGCTAAATCATCTTGAGTTATCTTAAATTCATCAATTAAACGCTTATAAGCGCGAGCTTCTTCGAGCGGATTTAAATTTTCACGCTGGATATTCTCTAATAAAGCTAATGCTAGCTGAGCTTGTTCATCGGCACTGCGAACAATTACTGGCACAGTTTTAAGGCCAGCCATCTTCGAGGCCCGTAATCGCCTTTCACCAGCAATCAACTCATAACCGACTGCTGTTTTAACCACAATCAATGGCTGCAAAACTCCAAATTCCTTAATCGAATCAGCTAGTTCCTGCAGGCTATCTTGATTGAAATAACTACGCGGCTGCTGGCGATTGGCTTCAATTAACTCTGGTGATAAGTTAATAATTCTTTCACTATCGACTGGTGGGATTTGTTGAGCTGAACTAAGTAGCGAGCCCAAACCTTTACCTAAACCTCCTGGCATATCGTTGTAATAATTATTTTTCTAAAGCGATAATTTCTTTGGTCAAAGCCTGATAAGCCTGGCTACCCAAAGAACCACGGTCATACTCGACAATTGATTGGCCATAACTCGGTGCTTCCGCTAAACGAACATTGCGCGGAATAATACTCTTAAAAACTCGATTGGGGAAAAATTGCTCCAATTCTTGCAAAACCGCTCGCGCTAAACGATTACGCTGGTCATACATAGTGACAACTGCTCCCAAAATACCCAGATTAGGTTTTAAATGGGTTTGGATTAAGCCAATCGTATCCAAAAGCTGTTTCAAACCTTCTAAAGCATAATACTCAGCTTGAACCGGAATTAGAACATGTGTTGCTGCCACTAAACTATTAATAGTTAAAAGCCCCAACGATGGCGGACCATCAACAATAATATAATCAAAGTTATCTTTCACTGTTTCCAGCGCTTGAGCTAAACGAAACTCACGTTCTGGTAGATTAACCAATTCGACACCAGCCCCAGCTAAATTAATCGTAGCTGGCGCCACCAGATAGCCAGCCGGCGAAGGCTGAGCAATTTCAGTAATTGTTTTTTGGCCAATGAGCGCTTCATACAAACCGAGGGCATCTGGCTTCAAAGACAAACCAGAACCAGAAGTGGCATTGGCTTGCGGATCAATATCAATCAAAAGCACTCGCCGCTTAGCTTGTGATAAATAAGCGGCTAAATTAACAGCGGTTGTTGTTTTACCAACACCGCCCTTTTGATTAACAATAGCGATAATTTTAGGCATGAGGGCTAGCTAGGTTTACTTGATTATTATAGCGGATAGCTGATTTTTTGACAATTTTTCTTAGCTAGCCTATAATGGTTTCGTTGCCTCGGTGGCGGAACTGGTAGACGCGCACGACTCAAAATCGTGTGGG
>DAONSQ010000016.1:0-12656 GCA_035411265.1 bacterium
AAAGCCATTCCTGTGGCTCTGGCTGGACACGACGTTATTGGTATTGCTCAAACTGGTACTGGCAAGACATTGGCTTTTGGTATTCCAGCGATTGAAAGAATCCTGGCCACTAAAAAACAAGCCGTTATTATTGCACCGACCCGTGAACTAGCTTTGCAAGTTGGTGATAGTTTAAGCAAATTTGGTCAAAGCTTTAATTTAAAAGTTGCCGTTTTAATTGGTGGTGAATTTTTTGATAAACAATTATTCCAATTACGACGTAATCCAGAAATTATCGTGGCAACACCTGGTCGCTTAATCGATCACATGAAGCGTCGAACTTTTAAAATTGAGGGTATCAATACTCTGATTTTAGATGAAGCCGATATGATGCTTGATATGGGTTTTGCGCCGCAAATTAAAGAAATCCTAGAAGCCGCCCCTAAAGAACGCCAAACAATGTTATTCTCGGCTACTATGCCAGCCGAAATCGTTAAAATTGCTACCAACTATCTCAAGACGCCAACCAGTATTGAAGTGGCTCCACCGGGCACCACTGCCTCCTTGATTGATCAGGAAATTTTCATTATTAGAAATGATGAGCGCCTGGATTATTTGCAAAAAATTCTTCAGGAATATACTGGTTCAGTCTTGGTTTTTGTCCGCACTAAGCATGGTGTTAAAATGCTAACCCAAAAATTAGTGGCGGCCGGCCATCGTGCCATTGAAATTCATTCCAATCTAACTCTCAATCGTCGTCGTCGAGCTTTAGATGATTTTAAGGCTAAAAGAGAACGAATTTTAGTAGCGACTGACGTGGCAGCTCGCGGTTTGGATATTAATAATATTGAATTAGTAGTTAACTATAATCTACCAGATAGTCGCGATGATTATGTTCATCGCATCGGTCGCACAGCTCGCGCTGGTAAATCTGGTAAAGCTATTAGCTTAGCTACTGCCGCTGAGCAGCGGATGGTTTATGCTATTGAACGTTTGATTAATAAAACTATTAAAAAAACTGAGTTTGCTAGATTAAAAACAGTAATTAGCGATAGTTTTAATGATCGACCTGAACGACCTTATGGTTCAAATCAAGGTCGTCGGCCTCAATCTCGACCTGAGTCACGATCAAATCGTCGTCCTAGCCAAGGCGAACGCTCTAACCAAGGCGGGCGCTCTAATCAAAATGGACGACCTGGTAAATGGACTAGTCGTCGACCAAGTTACCGTGCTCATAAAAACGCTTCCTAAATTAGGGGGCGTTTTTTTGTTACTTTTGTGCTATACTTTCGTTATAACTTGTATAACAAATTAAATTTTTTCTATGAAAAAAGGAACTCTTTTTTTAACGATTGTCGGTATTCTAGCGGTTTCCGGCATTGTTATGATGTCGCTTTGGACAACTAACCGGTCCAATAATGAAGATCGTTTTTCGGTTATTGGCTCAGGCTCGGTTTATGCTAAAGCCGATATTGCTAATATTCAAGTTGGTTTCAGAAGCGGTGTTAAAAAAACTGCTGCCGAGGCAACAACCGATGCTACAACCAAGATGAATGAAATTATTAAAGCCTTAAAAAAACTAGGTATTGAAGATAAAGATATCAAGACTAGTGACTATAACCTTAATCCTAGCTATAAATGGACTGAAGCCAGAGGTCAGGAATTGACTGGCTATGAAGTTTATCAAAATCTAACCTTAAAGGTTCGCGATTTGGATAAAATTGGCGATGTCATTGCTCGCACTACTGAGCAAGGCGCTAACCAGGTCGGTAACGTCAGTTTTACTATTGATGATGAATATGAGTTAAAAAACCAAGCCCGAGAAATGGCAATTGAAAAAGCCAAGGAAAAAGCCGAATTAATTGCTAAGCAATCTGGTATGAAACTTGGTAAAATCAAAAGTGTTTATGAAAATGCTGTCACTGAACCGGAAATGATGCGTTATTCTAATGCTAAAATGACTTTAGCAGTAGCTGATCAAGCAGCTGGCGGACTAGCTACTCCAACCATCCAGTCTGGCCAAAATGAAGTTAAAGTTGAAGTTACTTTAGTTTACGAAGTTAAATAAAAAATCCCAATAAAAAAACAGCTCGTGAAATAGCGGGCTGTTTTTTTATTTTGACTAATTATTCAATACAGCAGTCAATTGCTTTTTTAACCATATCACCGAGCTTGCCGGCTAGGCTTTTTTTGCTTTCATCATGTTTATTGATAGCACCGTCGTCAATCTTTTTGATATTATCAGCGCCGATTAATTTCATGTTAAGACCCCAAAATAAAGAGTAGAGTTCATAGGCTTTATTGAAAAAGCCATAAGCAGCTTCTTTTTTACCGGCTGATAGCTGTTTGGTTCCAACTTCCATTAGGCGGTAGCTGGCGGCTAGCAAATGCTTGGAAATACACCAGACTTCACCTTCGTATTCTTTGATTATTTCTTTCAGTAAGCTTTTGCGCATTTCTCTAACCTCATTGATTAGGTCATAATATTCAGTCTTGCCAGTTTTGGCACCGGAAAAAAAGAAATGTTCTTCAATGCCAACTAGATTCATGATGGCGATCGTCAGGTCTTGGTCAGAGGATAGATCCATTTTTTCCTGCTTCTTCATTTCATCAATCTTGGCGATAAATTCATTCAAATCTTTAAATTGAGACTGTTCCATAGCGTCTATTTGATTAAGAAATTAAAAACTAAACTTAAAATAATCAATGGTGCTAAAGGCATAACAACTTTTTCAAAAGGAAAGTGGGCTCGACCGTTATTTTTTTTCTTTAAATAAGAATAAAGGTCGGCGCCAAACCAGAAACCAATCGAACCATTAGTAATGCCCAGTAATAATTTATTAACACCGCAAACACAACTGGCGCTATTATCTAGTAGCCCATAAAAATATAGCGGCACAATAATTAAAGCAATATAGGCGATAATTGTTAAAATATTACGACCGCGGAAATTGAATTTCTTTTTATCAAACCAATTAATCGTCCAAGCAATCATGGAAACTGTCAGTCCGCCAATCCATAGGCCAGAAATCGTATCGTCAATACCTAAGTAACGGGAAAAACCAACGCCCGAGGCAACAGCAATGGTGCAGACCGGACAAACTGCTAAGGCTGGCTTAGCAATTAAAGCTGAGCTAACTGCCAAGATTGAGGCTAAGGTAATTTTTTTATTCATAGGATTATTGAGTTTGTTCTTTTAAGAAATCAATAATCGGTTGGTTGCCAATTAAGCAATTAGAACCAGTCCAGAGAAAAGGAACGCCAACATTTTTTAAATCTAGTTGGCAGCTTTCGGCTCTGGTTAATAACTCTTGAGAATTAGTTTGATTATTATAGACTTCTTTTTGTCCGATATTAAGTTTTTGTTCTAACTGATTGTCGGCAATATATTTCTCAACAATCTTGCAATGAGGACAAGTTTCTCCGTAGTAAAGGATTAGAGCTGGTTCTTTAGTTGTTTGGCTACTGGCCTGACTATGTTGATCGTGGGTGGCTAGAGCATAAAAAGAAAAACCAGTAATAGCTATAAATAATCCACCTAAAATAATTAAACGTTTGAACATAAAGAAAAATTTAAATATTATTGTTACTATATCATATTTGTTAGGGCAATTAAACTATTGACTAATTATCAAAAAACCATTATATTAATAATAATCTTTTTACTCAGGATTACGCCTTTGGGGCGTATTTTTTTGCTTATAATTCTATGGAAATTCGTAATATCGCCATTATTGCTCACGTTGATCATGGCAAAACTACTTTAACCGATACTTTGATGCGTCAAGCCGGTCTAGCTGATAGCGATGTCAGTATGGATAGTAATTCACTAGAAAAAGAACGGGGGATTACGATTTACTCCAAAAATACTTCGATTTTTTATCAAGATACTAAAATTAATATTGTCGACACTCCGGGACATGCTGATTTTAGCTCTGAAGTGGAACGTATCTTGCGTTCGATTGACTGTGTCTTACTTTTGGTTGACGCTCAAGAAGGTCCGATGCCACAGACTAAATTCGTTTTAAAAAAATCTTTAGAATTAGGCCTGAAACCAATTGTGGTTATTAATAAAGTCGATAAGCCAGCTGCTCAGCCCCAGCAAGTTGTTGACGCGGTTTATGAGCTTTTCTTTGATTTAGGGGCGAGTGATGAACAGCTTGATTTTCCAATTGTCTATGCTTCTAGTAAGCAAGGCTGGGCTTCGCTGTCTTTAACCGAAGTACCTGACAATCTCAATGCACTATTGGATGTTATCCTAAAGCATGTGGCGCCAGCTTCAACTGAAGAACAAGCTGAGCAACCCTTAACCGCTCAACCTTTTAATTTATCTTACGATAATTATTTGGGTCGCTGCGCTATTTGCCGTATTTATAATGGCTCAATTAAAGCAGCTCAAGAAGTGGTGATTACTAACTTGGAAGGAGTTCAGCGTCGCGCCAAAATTACTAAGCTGTTTACTTATCAAGGTTTGCAAAGTAAGGAAGTAGCTGAAGCCGTGGCTGGTGATATTGTTTTAGTAGCCGGATTAACGGATATTTATATTGGTGAAACTATTGCTGCCAGTGCCGATCAGGTGGCTCTACCGGCTATCCATGTTGATGAGCCAACAATTACTTTAAATTTTTTAGTCAATAATTCACCTTTTGCCGGTCGTGAAGGTAAATATGTTACTAGTCGCCAAATTCGTGAACGCTTAGAAAAAGAACTAGAAACTAATGTTGGCCTTAAGGTTGATTTTAGTGATGCTGCTTGTTTTAAGGTAGCTGGCCGCGGTGAACTGCACATTGCTATTTTATTGGAAAATTTACGCCGTGAAGGTTATGAATTACAAGTTTCTCAGCCACAGGTTATTATTAAAGAAATTGATGGTCAAAAAATGGAACCTTTTGAAGAATTAACCATTGATTTACCCGATAGTTTTGCCGGTGTGGTGATTGAAAAATTATCTCGCCGCCGCGGACAAATGACTGCTTTAAAACAACATAATGGCCAAACTCGCTTAAGCTTTGAAATTCCAACTCGTGGACTTTTGGGCTATCGCACTGAATTTGTGGTAGACACTCGCGGTGAAGGTATTTTATGCAGCCATGTTTTGGGCTTTAAACCGTATGTTGGCGATATTGATAGCCGCCAAGTCGGGTCAATGATTTCGATGCTTACTGGTAAAGCTTTAGCATTTTCTTTGTGGAATCTCCAAGATCGCGGCGTTCTTTATATTGGTCCGAATATTGAAGTTTATGAAGGCATGGTTATTGGTAATGTTTCCAAAGGTAACGACTTGGTCGTCAATCCGATCAAAGGTAAGCAACTAACCAATATGCGCTCTTCTGGCGCTGATGATGCGATCTTATTGACTCCACCCTTGGAACTCAATCTTGAGATTGCTTTAAGCATTATGAATGACGACGAATACTTAGAGGTCACCCCTAAAAGCATTCGTTTACGCAAGCAGTTTTTAACTGAAATTGAACGATCTCGCGCTAAGCGCAAATAAAAAGGAGTCTCACAAGGAGACTCCGTCAGGGGATTGGAAGGATTGTATTGTTGTTAGAGAAAGAGCGATAGAGGTGGAGACGAGCTGCAAAGGAGGTTTGTTAGTTTTCTTTATCTTATCCGTCTCCTAGTAGTTATAACCAGCCACAAAAAAATCAAATCGACTTAAATTAATATGTTGTCGGAGGTAGTTATGACAACATTACTAGTGGCTAGTTGCTTATTATAATGACATATTTTGAATAGAAGTCAATAGCTACAATAATTCAGCTTGACCTTTTTTTAGCAAAGAACTATTATTAAAACATTAAATAATCAAGAATGATTGCTGTGTCTACCAAACACAGGATTAAATAGTCGGCCTGAGGCCCTAAGTTCTAGTTATTAAATTAAGCGCCTGTCCAACAGGAAGCTAGATGGAACCGCGAGTAATAAGCCTCGTTCTAGCAATAAACCTTGAGTTTATTGTTGGAATGAGGTTTTTTATTTATTAATCAAATTTTATGTCCGAGTATCCAATTGAGGTTATTCGTCACTCGCTCGCTCACATATTGGCCTCAGCGGTTGTGGAGCTTTATCCTCAAGCCAAGCCAGCCATTGGTCCAGCGATTGATAATGGTTTTTATTATGACTTTGATTTTGTTGATGATAAATTAACTGAAGATCAATTAGCTGTTCTTGGTCAAAAAATGACGGCCTTAATCGCTCAGAATCTATCTTTTAGCCAAGTTACTAAAAACATTGACGAAGCCTTAGTTACTGAACAAGCTGCTAATCAAACCTATAAGGCCGAAATTATTGCTGACTTAAAAAAGCAAGGTGAAACTACTGTGACTTATTATACAGTTGGCCAATTTACTGATCTTTGCCGTGGGCCGCATGTTGCTTCAACAGCTGATTTGGCTTCAGCTGGTTTTTTGATTCATCGTTTAGCTGGTGCTTATTGGCGCGGTGATGAAAAAAATAAGATGCTAACTCGGATTTATGTCTTAGCTTTTGCTAGTCAGACTGAATTAGACAATCATCTTAAAATGTTAGCTGAAGCAGAGCAGCGTGACCATCGCAAACTCGGCCGTGAGCTCGACCTTTTTCATATTGATGATAAAGTTGGCTTGGGTTTGCCTTTGTGGCATCCTAAAGGCGCTATCCTTTGGCATTTGATTGAAGATTTCTGGAAAACTCAACATTTGCGCAACGGTTATGATTTAGTTCGCAGTCCGCATATTGGCAATAAAATTCTTTGGGAAACTTCCGGTCACTGGGGATTCTATAATAGCAGTATGTATCCACCACTAGATGCCGGCCAAACCTTAGAAGAAAAACAACAGGGAATTAAGGCTAAAGAATCAGAAGAATATCTTCTCAAACCAATGAATTGCCCTTTTCATATTGAGATTTATCAAAATAAGCCGCGTTCTTATCGTGATTTTCCACTACGCTATGCTGAATGCGGCACTGTCTATCGCTATGAAAAGAAGGGGGAGCTCTCTGGTTTAACTAGAGTTCGCGGCTTTACCCAGGATGATGCCCACATTATTTGTCGTGCCGATCAAGTTGAAACCGAATTAAAACGAGTGGTTGATTTTATTCTCTTTATTTTTAATTCTTTTGGTTTTGATACTAGCTTGATTAATGTCTACCTATCATTACGCGATCCAGAAAATAAAACCAAATATGCTGGCTCTGATGAAGGTTGGGATTTTACCGAAAATGTCTTGAAAAAAGTCGCCATTGAAAAAGGTCTTAACTTTACCGAAGAAAAAGGTGAGGCCGCCTTTTATGGACCCAAGCTTGATTTCAAACTCAAAGATGCTCTAGGCCGCGAATGGCAATGTTCAACTTTACAATTCGATTTTAACTTGCCGGAAAGATTTGATATGAACTATACCAATTCTGAAGGCCAAGCTGAGCGCCCCTATGTGCTTCATCGCGCTTTATTCGGTTCATTTGAGCGTTTTATCGCATTATTGATTGAAAATTATGCTGGCGCCTTCCCGCTGTGGTTAGCTCCAATTCAAGTCAAAGTTTTAGCAGTTGGTGAAAAACATCACGACTATTGCCAAGCCCTGGTTGATGAATTGCGTCAAGTCGATATCCGCGCTGAAGTTGATAATAATGATGAAACTGTTGGTAATAAAATTCGTAAAGCAGCCGCCGAAAAGATACCTTATGTCTTAGTGGTTGGCGATCAAGAAATTGCTTCTAGTGAGTTAGCAATCCGTCAAAGAGGTTCAGCTGATTTGATTAAATTAAATCGAGTCGATTTCCTTAAAATGCTTCAAGATAAAGTAACTAATCGTCAGTAAGTACTAAAAAAATAAGGCTTAAATCCATTCGGGTATTAAGCCTTATTTTTTTATGTTATAATAACTTCGTTATTTACAGGATTGGTTGACGCCAATTTTTCAAGCGCTGACCGATTAATTGTCGTTTACCTTCTAATCTGAGAGCCCAGAGATTACTAGGTTGATAGCGAACTAGCAGTTCCAGGCCGATAAAAATTAAAATCCAGCCCGGTATAATTGGTAAAATCAAACCAGCCAAACCTAGTAGTAGGCAGGTATAGGCTGTAACTATTTGACTGTAACGAATTATTCTAGCCATTGGGCGGATAAAACTTTTAAAAAAACTTATCTTTATATCATAATTAAATCTTTTTGTCAATATTATTATGCGTACACCACAAGAAATGTTCAATCAATTACAGGAATTAAAACACGAGCGTAAATCATTGCAGGCTGTCTATCGTGACGCTTTAGCTAGTACCGGGGAATATAAACGATTAACCGATGAAATCAAAACTATGCGCGAAAAACGCAAGATGATTATTCAAGCTGTTGAAGCTGATTTGCGCAGCGAATTAGATCGTCTCGATGAAATTAAAGATGAAATCAATAATGATAAAGCTCTTTTGGCTGACGCTGTCATTAGTCAGCTAACTAAAGGAGAACCAGTAGTAGTGGTTGATGAGTATCAAGAAAAATACGAACCAGTTTTTACTGTAACTTTCCGCAAAGAGGGTAGTAATTAATTTTTATGAAAAAACGTTTACTCTGGTTACTGCTTGGTTCACTTTTTTTGGCTAGTATTTTAGCTGCCATTAAAACTATCGAGGAAAGACGAGTAACAGCCATTATTGAAGATCCGGTCATTGTTCCGCCAATGGCTGAAGGTGAGTTTATTTTACCTGACAATGGGCCGCAAATTGCCCCAGTTACTAAAGAGACTATAGCTAGAATTAGCTGCCCCAAGCCGCTATCAGCTAATGATTGGTTGGTCGAAGTAAGTTCAAACGAACCAGCTGCTTTAGACTTAGGGGATCAAGTACTAACTCTAGCTGATAAACAAGCTATCATTAACTCTTATAAAAATAAGACTATTAATTTGGCCGGCCATTTTCATTTTGCTAGCTGGTCTTGCGGCCAAAACTGTCAAAAAGGCGCTATTATTAATACTAATAATGGTCAACTGATTGCTTTTGGTTCTAATGATGATTTGGAAGCAAGCGGTTGGAGCTTTACGCCGACTAGTAGTTTGCTGACTATTAATCCAGATAGCCAAAATCAGCAAAAACCAACTATTTATACTTTAGTTGAAGATCAAGGTTTGCGCCGCATTTGTTATTTGACTCAAACCACTATTTCAGATTAGACCAGTTAGCATTAACAATTCCTTTAGGGGTAATCCCATTGGCTTTATTGTAATCAGCTTGAATCTGACGCCGGCGTTCGGTTTCGCGAATAGCGTATTCCATGGCCGGTGTTTTTTTATCAGCATACATAATAACCTTCCCTTTAATATGACGAGCCGCTCGGCCGATAGTCTGGACTAGTGAAGTTTCGTTGCGTAAAAAGCCAGAAATATCAGCATCCAAAATAATAATTAAAGAAACTTCTGGCAAATCCAAGCCCTCACGCAAAAGATTGACACCAACCAAAACGTCGTATTTACCGCTGCGTAGATCGTCTAAAATTTCAATCCGTTCCAAAGTATCAATGTCGCTATGTAAATAACTGGTTTTAAGACCGGATTCAGTCAAATAATCAGCCAGTTCTTCAGCCATTCTTTTAGTTAAAGTAGTGATCAAAACTCTTTCACCTTGAGCAGCTCTCAGCTGACACTCATTTATCAAATCAGCAACCTGGCCATGAGTTGGCCGAACTTCAATAATTGGATCTAGGAGTCCAGTCGGTCGAATAATTTGTTCAACAATTTGCTTTGAATGCTCCATTTCGTAACGACCAGGAGTAGCAGTGGTATATAATACTTGATTAACTTTTTGGTTAAATTCTTGCAAATTAAGCGGTCGGTTATCCATGGCGCTTGGTAGTCTAAAGCCAAATTCAATCAAAACTTCTTTGCGCGCGTGATCACCAGCAAACATGCCATTAATTTGTGGCACTGCCACATGGGATTCATCAATTACGGTTAAAAAATCATTAGGAAAAAAATCGATCAAAGTGGCTGGTGGCGAACCAGGTTCACGACCTGATAAATGCCGTGAATAATTTTCAATCCCATTGCAATAACCGACTTGCTCCAACATTTCTAAGTCATAATTGGTTTTGCGCTCTAATCTTTCAGCCTCTAGTAAACGACCAGCTTCTTTAAATTTATCGACCTGCTCTTTAAGTTCAGCTCGGATATCTTCCATGGCCACAGCTAAACGATCGGGCTGAGTCATAAAATGCTTAGCGGGTAAAATTGTCAATTCGATCATTTTTTTTGCCTGGCTCGGTAAAAGATCATGAAGATTGGCTGGCCGACCTTTTTCTTTGTCGGGATTTATCGGCCAAAGATAAATTGAATTAATAATATCGTCAAATAAATCCAAACGAATTATTGCTTCACCAGTCGCTAGATAAATGTCAATAATATCTCCCGATACTCTGAATTGACCGCGACGGCAAGCAATATCTTGGCGCTGATATTGCATTTCTAATAATTTACGGATTATTTCTTGTCGATTAATAACTTGACCCTGTTCAAATTTCTGACTAAGGGATTGATAATCTAGTTTTTCACCTAAACCATAAATACAAGAAACACTAGCAACAATAATCACATCATTTCTAGTCATTAAAGCTTGTGTGGCAGCATGGCGCAAACGATCAATATCTTCATTAATGGTAGCTTCTTTTTCAATATAGGTATCAGTCGGCGGCAAATAAGCTTCCGGCTGATAGTAATCATAATAAGAAACAAAATAATGAACAGCATTTTCCGGAAAGAAAGCCTTGAATTCTTTATATAGCTGAGCGGCTAAAGTTTTATTAGGCGAGATGATTAAAGTTGGTTTTTGTATCTGTTCGATAACATTAGCAATCGTAAAAGTTTTGCCACTGCCAGTTACTCCTAGTAAAGTTTGATCGCGATAACCCTGTTTTAAGCCAGTCACCAATTGCTTAATTGCTTGGGGTTGATCGCCGGTTGGTTTGAAATTAGCCGCTAATTTAAATTTCATAGAGTTGTTATTAAGTATCTTTAGCCTAGCGCTAATAGACTAATAATTCAAGCTTTTTCTTTGACAAAAAGCCTGATTTTTCGTAGACTTAATTTAAGTTAACAGTAAAATTAGCGCTAGTTTTTTTATGGATAATCAATTGTCTTTTTTTGCTCAAAGTGAGCTTGAAGTTTTAGTATTTTGGGATCGAGCTAATATTTTCCAACAAACTTTAGCTAAACCAGCTCCAGAAGGTGAGTATCATTTTTATGACGGCCCGCCTTTCGCTACCGGCACTCCTCATTATGGCCATATCGTGGCTAGCGTTATGAAAGATATGGTGCCGCGCTTCTGGACTATGAAGGGCTACCATGTTGATCGCCGCTGGGGTTGGGATTGCCATGGACTACCAGTGGAAAATATTGTTGAAAAAGAATTGGGCTATCAACATAAAAAAGATATCGAAACTCTAGGTGTTGATAAGTTTAACGAGCTTTGCCGTTCCAAGGTTTTAAGCTACGTTGATGACTGGAAAAAAATAATCCATCGCTTAGGCCGTTTTGTTGATATGGATAATCCCTACCAGACTATGGATCTGCCTTTTATGGAATCAGTCTGGTGGGTTTTTAAGCAGCTTTGGGACAGGGGCTTGATTTATCAAGGTTACCGTTCAATGCATGTCTGCCCGCGCTGTGAAACGACTTTGTCTCAATCTGAGGTTACTGAGGGTTACAAAGATGTTAAAGACCTATCCTGTATTGCCAAGTTTCCAATAGTTGGCCAAGAAAATACTTACTTTCTAGCTTGGACTACCACTCCTTGGACCTTAATTGGTAATGTTGCTTTAGCCATTGGCGCAGAAATAAAATATTCTAAAGTTAAACTTAAAAAATTAAACAAAGAAGGTGAGTGTTTAGACAACAAAATGGACGCACCTTTTGCTGAATACGAATATTACTTTGTGGCTACCGAAAGAATTGCTGAAGTTTTTAAAGATAAAACCTATGAAATCATCAGTCAGCACCAGGGCGCTGAGCTAATTGGTCAAAAATATTTACCACCATTTAAGGCTTATTACAATAAAGTTGATTTAGCTAACCATGATAATGGCTGGCAAGTTTATGGCGGTGATTTTGTTAATACCGAAGATGGTACTGGTATTGTCCACATTGCTCCAGCTTTTGGTGAAGACGATTTACAATTAGGCAAAGCCAACAATCTACCATTTGTCCAACATGTTGGCATGGACGGCACTATCAAAGCTGAAGCCATTGATTTAGTTGGACTCAATGTTAAACCCAAGGAAGATCATAGTGCGACCGATGTTGAGGTAATTAAATATTTAGCCGCTGCTGGTCTATTATTTGATAAGGCTAAATATGAACATAGCTATCCTCATTGCTGGCGCTGCGATACACCGCTACTTAACTATGCCACTTCTTCTTGGTTTGTTGATATCAATAAAATTAAGCCGGAACTACTGAAAGAAGCTGAAAAAATTAATTGGTCGCCTGACTATATTAAAAACGGCCGTTTTGGCAATTGGCTTGAGGGCGCTCGTGATTGGTCAATCAGTCGTCAGCGTTTTTGGGCTTCAGTGATGCCAGTTTGGCAATGTTCTTGCGGCTGGCAAAAAGTTTTCGGCTCAGCTCAAGAATTAGCCGAGGCCAGTGGCCAAGAAGTTACCGATTTGCACAAACACATTGTTGACAAGATAACTGTGCCTTGCCCTGATTGC
>DAONSQ010000017.1:0-11110 GCA_035411265.1 bacterium
TTCATAACAGTAATTGATAAAAAAGATAGCCGGATGGCTAATAATGACCTTAGTATTTTAGCAAGAAAAATCAGGCTTGGCAAGGAAAAAAAGTCTTTTTTAGCTTGTTTTCCTGCGGCTTAATTGGTATAATTAAGCTAGTTTTTAAGCTTATAATAATTAACTAAAATAGCTTGTGCGGAAGGATATTTTTAATAATCGTCTCGATGAAGCTAGCCGGGTTTTAATTGGTCAGCAGCACCGGAAAGCTCGCTTTAACACCGCTGGAGAAACTTGGCTCTGGGTTGGTTCTTTATTGTTATCATTGGTTTTTATTATTGTTATTTCTAAAATAATTGCTTTTTGGAATTATCAGCCGCAATCACCAAAAATTAATCATCAGGTAGCTACCAAAACAAGTGAGGTAGTAGTTGAAACTTTACCGAGTAGTCAAGAAATTAGTATTGATGAGGATGCCAAGATTGACCCTGATTTTCAGGCTGACAGATTAATCTTTAATCAGATTTATCAAGCACCAACTTCTAGTTATCTAGTTGATATTTTATCTAATCGAGGACAGTTGCCGCATTTGCCAATCAATATTAAAAGCGAAGCGGTTAACTATCATGAAGTCAAGCGTCATTACAATTTGGAGCCTTTGGTTAATAGTCTTAATCAGCAAGGCTCAGCAATTGTAGCTAATCCATTCAGCTTGGCTGAACAAGATTTTTTTGCTTTCTATCAATCAGCTAAAGGTGATAAATGGCCGCTTATCTTAACGACTGACTTTTTGTTTTATTATTATCAAAACAACATTAAGGAAGTTTATAAGTCTTTGGAAGGTGGTTTTTATGACAGCTTATGGCAGATTAGTAATAGTTTGTTTGATTTGTCTAATCGTCGTTATCAAAATTTATTACGTCAAGGTGTGGCTGGTAATGATCCGGTGTTAGAAGCTTATCGCCTAGATACACAATATTGGGCGGTTGCTTTAAAACTGTTGATACCGAAAGAAAATCAGCTTCAGCAAGATAATTTAAGCGTTTCGACAATAGCTTTCCGTAAAGGTGATGATCAGATTTATAAAATGCCAGCCTTAAGCACTGATTTAGCTCGGGAAGTTGACCGGGAAGTTGCTTTAATCACGCAAGCTAAAACTAAAGAATTGTCGCCGTTGTTTGGCCAATCTTTTGATTATAATTTTTTTAAACCGGCAGCTGATTATCAAACTGGTGGTCGATTGGCTAATTTTTATTTAACCAGTTTATGGTTAAGGCGACCGTGGCCGATAAATTATCGCGATCAGAATTGTCAGCAATGCACACTGGACAAAGATGATTGGCGAATTAATTTTTTGGCGGCTAATATTTTAGCTCGTGATTTATCGAGTGATCAGGGGTTTAAAAATTATTGGGCCAAGATTTATAAAACCATGAGTTTCTTTACCGGTTTACGCAATGAACTATCTTATGTTCATTATGTTGAAGCCCAAAAAACTGTTCTTAAAGAGCAGTCTATTGAACAGGCAATTGCTAAAGATAAAGAGTGGGAAGTTAATGTTTTGGATAAAATACAAGCTCAGATTAATAAAAATAATTTTCCAGCCAGTGAGGGCGGCTTTGATCGTCGAAATGCGCAGGAACAGCCAGGTATTGGTCTAAGGGTTTTGCAAGATGGTTATTGGCCTGGACAGCAGTTGGATTGGTCAAAAATCTATCCTAAGCTAGATGTCTATATTAATGATCAGCAAGCCAAGGATTGGCAAGCTAACCAATTTTGGTCAAGTATCGCTACAATGAAAGCTTGGTTAACTAAGGCCTTAGTCACTGATCAAAAATGGCTTCGACCAACTTGGTGGAAACAGCAACAGCTAGCAACAGCTAATTTTTATTTAGTTAATTGGTTATTACCAGGCGATCAAGTTGCCAATAGTCTTGCTAATAGTAGTTTAGTTAGTAATGGTATTAATAACGATGCTTTGATTTCGTTGGACACTAATGCTTTACCGGCGATTGACAATCAGATTGCAACCGCTAAAATGCTGAAGACAGCTTTAATTAAATTGCAGATAACCAACTCTATTTCAGAACAAAAATTACTAGAGGTGATTGATAATTTAACAATTGTTCGTAATTTAGCTATCAAACAAGCTCAGGGTCAAATATTAAGTCAGGAAGATCTTGTTTGGCTTAATGCTTTTTTACAGCGTCAAGTTTTACAGGCTGGTAGTAAAAAATTGGGTGGCTATTTTAATGATAAGCCATTACAAGTTCTACAAGCTCGGATTGAGGTCCGTAATTATGGTGGTCAACCTAGTTTGTTTATCGGCCCTATTCTTAAACCATAAATCAAGGAACATTTTATCTTTATGACAGAAAATAAAAAGGATAGTAATTTTTTACCAGATCAATTGGAGTCGAGTGGCATTTCGCTTAAAAAGCTTCACTTTGGTCTATGGTATATGCGCAACCGACGCTTATTTTTTAGTTTGGTGGTTGGTTTTTTATTGATTGTGGCAATTAGCGGTTGGGTTTATAGTTTTTATGGTTTGGGGCGTTATTTTATTTTTGATCAAATCAATGATCAGCAGTCAATCAGAGAGATGGCTGAAACCAGTGTTAATTTACTGGCTGGACGAAATAATCAGCCTTTAGAAATTAGTCCAGTTAAAGTTTTGGGTTCAGAGCAAAGTGATTTCGTAGCTGAAATCAATAACCCTAACGAACGAACGGCGGTTTATTTTAATTATTCTTTTCAAGCTAATGGCGAGACGATTGTTCAAAAAAAAGGGTTTGTTTTACCTGGGCAGCGTCGTTATTTAGTGGCCTTAGATCAAAATAAACCTCTTGGTGCCAATGTTGAATTAGCTATTAGCCAAGCACATTGGCAAAGATTAAGTGCTAGAGAAATTCCTGATTGGTCCAAATTTTTGCAAGAACGCAGCAGTTTAGTTATTAATGATCAGCAGATTAGTTCAACAGTTGCTGCTAACCAATCGATTGCACGAGTTAAGTTTAATCTAAGCAATCGTACAGCCTACGGCTACTGGTCGGTGCCAGTAGTGTTATTAGCTTATCAGGGTGATAGCCTAGTCGGTGTTAATGAGCTTATTTTGAGTAAATTAAAATCAGGTGAAACTAGAACCATTAATTTTACTTGGCCAAATTTAAAGAATGCCAATCGCTTGGAAGTTTTTACTAATATTGACTATTTAGATGATAGCAATTATTTGCCGCTAGATTAGTTTTATGAAGTTTAATTTTGGTCAGTATTGGCGGCGAGTTGATTGGCTTTTAGCGGCGGCTTTGGCATTACTTTTGGCAGTTGGTTTGACTGAAATATATGGCGTTTCTTTAGGTCGGGGTGGTGTTAGTTTACTGGCTTTTCGCAAACAGATTATTTTTACCGTTGTCGGTTTGATTGGCTGGTTGGCGTTGTCTTTTTCTGATTATCATCGCTGGCGGAGTTACGCTAACTATCTATATGGGTTAGCGATAATCCTGTTAGTTAGTGTTTTGTTTTTCGGTAGCTCCATTAATGGCACTAAAGGCTGGTTTAATCTTTTTGGCATGGGTATTCAGCCAGTTGAGTTAGTTAAAATTATTTTAATTATTTATTTGTCGAGTTTTTTTTCGAGTCGAACCATCAGAACTGACCAAACTAAAAATTTAATCAAAAGCGGCTTAGCAACAGTGGTTTTGATGATTTTAGTTTTACTGCAGCCAGATTTTGGTTCAGCTTTGTTGCTTGGCGCGATTTGGCTAATTTATATTTTACTACTAGGTTTTGATCGTAAATATTTATTAGGGCTGGTTATTTTGGGTTTTGTTGGCGCACTTGGTGCTTGGCTATTTTTATTTACAGATATTCAAAAAAATCGAGTTCGCTCTTTTGTTGATCCCAAGCAGGCGGCCTTGGGTCAAAGTTATAATATTAATCAGGCCATGATTGCGGTTGGTTCAGGGCGATTATTGGGGCGGGGGGTTGGCTTTGGTTCACAGACTCAGTTGAAGTTTTTGCCAGAAGCCCAGACTGATTTTATTTTTGCCGTTATTGCCGAGGAACGAGGCTTTTTAGGGACAGGTTTAGTTTTGGTGTTATTTGGTTTAATTATCTATCGGTCACTGAATATTTTGCCTAAAGTTAAGGATGATTTCGGTAGTTTGGTGGTGGTTGGCGGTGTTGGGTTAATTGCTATTGAAGTGTTTGTTAATATTGGTATGAATATTGGTATTTTGCCGGTGGTTGGTATTGCTTTACCTTTAGTTAGTTATGGCGGTAGTTCGTTAGTCTCTAGTTTACTTTTGCTCGGATTAGTAAATAGTGTTATTGTTCGAGCTAGGAATTAGCGAGGTAATTGACAAAACCTAAGCGATTAATTATACTAGCTAATGCGATTAACTCTTAAGTTAAGTATTTTTTTGTTATGAAAAGCGAATTGAAGTTAGCAGCCGTCACTCGTCAACCAGGTCGGCAAGCTTTGCGCCAGTTGCGCGTTGAAGGTTTTATCCCAGCAGTTGTTTACGGTCCTAAGACTGAAAATTTGCATATCCAAATTAAAAAGAATGAGGCCCTAAAGCTATACGAAAAAGCTGGAGAGTCTAGTTTAATTACTTTGGTTATTGATGGTAAAGATGAAAGACAAGTAATTATTAAAGACATTGCCCAAACTAATGTTAAAAGCCAGTTGATTCATATGGATTTTTTCCAAGTTGATATGGCGGAAAAAGTTACTACTGAAGTTGAGTTGAATTTTGTCGGTGAAGCTCCAGTTGTTAAGGGTTTAGGTGGTGTTATTGTTCGAAATTTTGACGCTGTTGAAATTGAATGTTTGCCACAAGATTTAATTAATGAACTAGATGTTGATTTATCTGGTTTGGTCGGTTTTGACGATCGGATTACTTTTGCCGATCTTAAACTATCAAAAGGCGTGGCTTTATCATCTCATCATGAATTAAATGAAATTATTGTAGCAGTTGAAGAACCTCGGGCGGTCGCAGTTGAAAATGCAGCTGCTGAAGAAAGCAAGCCTGAAGCTGAAGCCAAAAAGGAATAATAGAATTAAAAGAGAATATAAAAAGACCCAGCCGCAAGGTTGGGTTTTTTTAATTGTGCCAATAGCCAAAACGTTGGCGGCCAGTGAGATCGGGGTGGGCTTGTTGCCAGATTAGATCGCTGACTGAAAGCAGGCTTTCAAGAGTAGTTACATGGTCAATTCGGCTTTCGGTGAGTAGATGGATTTTTTGTTCAGGATGGTTAGCTATAAAAATTGGCAGCTCCCGGGCTAATTTGGAAAAAAGCGCTAGCCCGTCAATACCGGAAACTAAAGCTGATTTTGGCTCAAAACGCAGTTCCTGAAAATTATTTTGATAATCTTTAGGGTCAAGGTAAGGTAAATTGGCGACGATAACTAGATTTTTATATTTTTTTAATTCAGGCTCATTTAGCCATGGCTCTAAAAGTGAACCTTGGTGCCAGTCGATATTGGCGGATAAGGCTTTAGCGTTAGATTGAGCCATTTTTAGAGTGGGCAAGCTAATATCGGAAGCGCCATAATAGTTATTTGGTCCGAGTTCTAAAGCCAAGCTAATAGCTAGACAGCCTGAGCCAGTGCCAAGATCAATCCAGGCAGTCGGTTCGGTAAAGGTTTTGTTTAAATCTTTAGCAATATCAATCAAGCATTCGCTTTCCGGACGAGGAATTAGGGTGTGCTTGTTTACTTTAAAAGTTCGTCCATAAAAATCTTGTTGGCCAATTAAGTAAGCCAAAGGGTAGCCTAAAGCGAGTTTTTTTACAGCTTGGCGTAAACGAAACCATTGACCAAGCGTCAGTTGGCACTTAGGCTCACTAGCGATTTGATGGGGAGGACAGTTTAAGATAAAAGCCAATAGCCAATTAGCCAGGCTAGGTTGAGTTTGGCTTAGTGGCCAGACAGTCTTGAGCCAAATTTTAACTTCGGTAATGGTTGGCTTATTGAGCAGTTTCTTTTGCCAATTGCTTGGCATATTGTTGGAGTTTTTGAATTATTTGGTCGACTTCGCCATCCATAATACGGTCAATCGAGTGCCAAGATTCTTGGAGGCGGTGGTCAGTGACGCGGTCTTGAGGAAAATTGTAGGTCCGAATTTTTTCACTGCGGTCGCCATTACCAATCTGTTGACGGCGTTGGCTATCAGCTGCTTCGCGGCGCTCATCTTCAATTTTTTGCAAAAGGCGGGAACGTAAAATTTGCATGGCCTTTTCTTTATTTTGATGCTGTGATTTCTGATCTTGGCAGCTAACTACCAAACCGGTTGGGATATGAATAATGCGGATAGCTGAATAGGTGGTATTAACACACTGTCCACCTGGGCCAGAAGAACAAAAAGTATCGATTCTAAGTTCGTTGGCTTTAATTTCAACATCAACTTCTTCGGCTTCCGGCAATACGGCCACAGTGACGGTAGAGGTGTGGACTCGGCCTTGTTTTTCAGTCTCTGGTACGCGCTGGACGCGGTGAGTGCCGCTTTCGTATTTTAACCAGCCAAAAACTTGCTGACCGCTAACACTAAAAGTGATTTCTTTATAACCGCCGATACCGATTAAACTGGAGTTTAAAACTTCTAATTTAAAGTTGTTATTTTCGGCAAAACGACTGTACATTCGAAAAAGTTCAGCGGCAAAGAGAGCGGCTTCGTCGCCGCCAGCGCCAGCGCGGATTTCAACAATAACATCTTTTTTATCGCGTGGGTCAGCTGGATGTAGGGCTTCGTCAAGCTTTTCGGCTAACTGAGATTTTTGCGGCAGCAGTTCAGCTTTTTCTAGTTCAGCCATTTGGCTGATTTCTGGGTCAGTACTTTCAGTCAAAAGCTGGTCGATTTCAGCTAGCTGTTTATCAATATTTTCTAAACGCGTGATTAAGTTAACCAAATCAGCTAATTCGGCTTGTTCTTTGGCAATTTTGTGAAATTTTTGGTTATCGGCAATAATCGATTGGTCATTGAGTTGATTATTGAGATCGTTTAGTTTGGCTTTAAGGTCTTCGTACATATTTTTATTAAAAAATTATCTCCCTAACCGAGCGGCTGGGAGACAATTTATAAAAAGTCTATTTAGCTAAGCAGCTAATTCTTTTTCAAGAGCTTCTTTAGCAGCTTCGGCTTTAGCTTCACGAGCTTTATCGCGAGCTTCGCGTTTTTCTTTCTTGCTCTTAACTTCAGCTTTAGATTCTAGCTTGGCGGCAAATTTTTCAACGCGGCGAGCAGTATCTAATAACTTCTGTTTACCAGTATAAAAAGGGTGGCAAGCAGAGCAGATTTCAGTTTTGATTTCTTCTAAGGTTGAACCAGTAACAAAAGTATTACCACAGGCGCAGGTTACCTTGGCTTCAGGATAATAAGTTGGGTGTAAATCTTTTTTCATACTAACTTAGACTAAAAATAAACGCCTGGACTGGCGTGGTATTGATAAGATACCATAGCTGCTTTAAAAAATCAAGAGCTCACAGAGATTTAATTTTAGTAGCTTAAATAAAAACACGATACTTAACTATTTGTCAATAATCGGCTATTTTATTAAGCACTGTTATTTGACAATAGAATAAAGAGGAAAGAGAAAAAATGCACAAGGAAAGGAGAGAAAAATGAAGAAAGACCAAACTTTGGCTCGAAAGATGTTGGTGTCAATTTTGAGCGTTGTTTTAGTTGGAGTTATGATTATGTCGCTGATAATTATTGTCAGCGTTCGTGGTTAATTCAAAAAACAAGCCAATTTGGCAGCCGATGAAATGTCTTATCGTTATTCTTTTTTAGTGAAAGCTGAATTAGAAAAACCGTTGGTTGAAGCGCGAGTTTTATTGCAGGCCTTCATCTCAATGATTGAGGCAGGCAAAACCGATCGAGAACTGGCCGGCCGTTTACTAAAAGAAACAGTAGCTAGTAACGACAATTTAATTGGGGCTTGGGTTTGTTTTGAGCCCAATGCTTTTGACGGTCAAGATAATAACTATGCCGGTAGCTCTGGCCATGATAAGACTGGCCGCTATATCCCTTATTACTATCGTAGTAACGGCAATATTGCTCTGGAAGCTTTAAAAGACTACGAAACCAGTGATTATTACAAGCTGCCAAAAACTACACAAAAGGAAACTTTAATTGATCCTTTTGACTATGAAGCTGGCGGCCAGACGCTGCGAGTAATAACTTTATCCGTCCCAATTATTAGGGAGAGAAAACTAATCGGTGTCGTTGGCTTGGATGTCAATATTTCGCGAGTTGAAGAATTGTTGCAGGAAGCTAAGCCTTGGGAAACTGGTTATGTAGCGATTGCTGACAATAACGGCAACTTGATTTATCACCCCAATAAGGATCTTTTAGGTAATAATGTCGGTAGCGGAGTCACTCAAAAAGATGAACTCTTAAAAGCGATTAAAGACGGTGAAAAGTTTACTATTGAAAAAAAATCGCTTAATGGCAACTTCAAAATTAGGACTATTTTTAGTCCAATTAAGATTGGTGATTCTGAAAATCATTGGTCTTTTGCCACGGCCATACCAATGAATCAGGTAATGAAAGAAGCCAGTCGTTTGACATGGTTTATCATTGTTATTTCGTTTTTAATTATCATTGCTATTGCTATTGCTATTAGAGTAAATATTAATTATCTCAATCGCCAGATAAGGGCAATTACTGATGAGGCTGAAAAAATCATCGCCGAAGTGATTAAAGAAAACTATAATCTCAGAGGTGATCCAAACAAAGTTATAATCGAGTTTAGACCAATTATCGACGGGCTAAATAAGATTATTAACCAGATTGTTGAAAAGATTTTTTTGTATGAATCAATCCTTGATTCAGTCAGCTGGCCAATTTCCGTCACTGACAACGATATGAATTGGATTTTCTTTAATAAGGCCACTGAAGAAGTTACTGGCAAAAAACGCCAGGAGCTTAAAGGCAAGCCTTGTAATAATTGGGGCGCCAATATCTGTAAAACCAAAGAATGCGGCATTGAAATGCTACGAGCTGGCAAGCCGACTTCGTGGTTTAAACAGCCAGGGATCGATAAGGACTATCAGGTTGATACTTCTTTTCTTAAAAATCGGGCTGGCGAACAGGCTGGCTTTATCGAGGTAATCCAAGATATTACCGCAGCTAGCCATATCAAACAGTACCAGGAAAAAGAAGTGATAAAGGTGTCGGAAATCTTGGCGGCTATTGCTAGTGGCGATTTAACCAAAGACTATCAAATTGCTGCTGCTGATCAATATACTAAAGAAGTTCATGATATTTTTAAAAATATCGAAATAGCAGTTAATGATACAAGAACCAATTTAAGGCAAAGCATTGAGTTGATTCGACAACAGGCCAATATGCTGTCTGCTTCTTCGGAGGAACTATCAGCTCAGTCAACGCAAATGTCAGCTAGTGCGGAAGAGTTATCTTCCCAGTCGGCTAACGTAGCAGCAGCAACTGAACAGGCTTCAACTAATCTGCAAAATATTTCTCGAACTGCTGATGAAATAACTCAGGCAGTATCAACGGTGGTTTCAGCAATGACAGAAATGTCGGCGACTATTCAAGAAATAAGTAAAAATACTAGTCAGTCTAGTGATGTTGCTGGAGAAGCTAGTAAAAAATCTAGCCAAACGATGGTTAGTATTGATGAGTTAAAGAAAACTACTAGCGAAATCGGTAAAATTGTTAAAATAGTTGATGATATTGCTGATCAGACCAATATGTTAGCACTTAATGCGACAATCGAAGCCGCTAGTGCTGGTGAAGCTGGCAAGGGCTTTGCAGTTGTGGCTAATGAAGTTAAAGAATTGGCTAAACAAACCAGTGAAGCCACTGGTCGTATAGCTGAACAAATTGAAAACATGACCGTTTCAGTCGATGGATCAGTTAGTTTTGTTGGTCAAATTGCTAAAATTATTGAGAACCTTAATCAGATTGCTCATACCATCGCAGCTAGTGTTGAAGAACAATCAGCTACGGTCAACGAAATCAGTGCTTCAATGGTTCAAAGTGGTCATGGAGTGCAGGTTGTCAATAAAAACATTGAAGAATCGGCCAAAGGTATGGCTGAGGTTTCCAAAAATATGCAATCAGTTCAATTGGCAGCCGGAGAAATAGCTAAAGGGTCAGAACAAACGGCTCAAGTAGCTAATGAGCTAGCTAATGCTAGTCAACAACTAAAGGCAGTTGTTGACCAATTTAAACTTTAACAAAAACATAAACCCTGGGAAACCGGGGTTTTTCTAAATCTTTTTTGACCCCATCCTCAATAAGTAGTAAGATAGCGATATAAATTATTGTTTCCAGTAGTTAATGTTATTATTTTTAAACAAAAAACTAAAATATCCACTCACTGCGTTTACTCTCATCGAACTCTTGGTAGTTATCTCTATTATTGCCTTGCTCTCTAGTCTTTCCATTATCGCTCTAAATAGTGCTCGCGCTAAATCGCGTGATGCTCGTCGCTTGTCCGATGTCAAGCAAATCTCGACTGCTCTAGAAATGTACTATGGCACCAATGGTAATTATCCCAGCCTACCCAGTCCCACCGGTACCCCCATCACTAATCTTTGTCTTAGTGAGCTAGGCATTACCTCAACTTGCGGACTAGAGGTCTATATGAAAAAGATTCCCGCTGATCCAGCTAAAGACAAACATTATTTTTATACTCCCTTGGCTAATAATCTTAGCTTTAGTTTAAGCTATGATGAAGAAACCACTGCCGATTGTCCAGCTAATTGGGTTCGGGTTCCCGGCAATATTCTCTATGGTACCCATTCTTTTTGTGTCATGAAATATGAAGCTAAAGATGATGGCAGTGGCAAGCCTGTTTCCAAACCCGATGGTACCCCTTGGGTTAGTATTACCCAACTAAACGCCAAAGCTAAATGTGAATCAATTGGTGCGCATTTAATCACTGAAAATGAATGGTTAAGTATTGTTCGTAATCTAGAACTCCAAGCTAGTAATTGGACGGGTGGGGCAGTGGGTTCAGGACAGATACCAAGAGGTAACAGTGATTCTGGTGCAGCAATGGATGGAACAAGCGAACTCAGTGGGGTTAATAAAAGAACTCATACCCTATCTAATGGTGAAGTTATCTGGGACTTAGCTGGTAATGTCTGGGAGTGGACTGA
>DAONSQ010000018.1:0-11078 GCA_035411265.1 bacterium
CCAATCAGATTAGGGAGGTGCCCCTTACTGGCCTGATTGGTTTTTTGTTATAGCTAAAAACAGCATTAGCTGCTGGCAATAGTTTGACTGATTATATTTTAGGCTTACTTCAGTGGCTTGTCAATCAATAAAAATGGATATTTGGAATTGTTTTATTTTTGCGTTATAATAGCAAGTGATAATAATCTTAACTACAAAGATGAGGCAAAGTAATTCAGCTTTTACTTTAATAGAATTGTTGATCGCCATTTTTATCATAGCGATTATTTCAACTTTAGCCTATGTTTCACTGGGTGTAGTCAAGGCTAATGGTCGTGATACCAAGCGTTTGGCTGATATTAGTAGTTTACGTCAGGCTTTAGAATTGTATAAAGATCATGAAGGTAATTATCCGACAGATTTGAATAGCCAACAAGACGCTTTAATTGGTGATGGCGGTCGTATTTACTTAAAGCCTATGCCGAAAGATCCATTAACTAAAGAAATTTATCGTTATCAAAGAATTGCTACCAGTGATTATCAATTATTTTTTAACTTAGAAAGAGAAAATAGCGGTTACCAAGTTGGTGAAAATAAAGTAGATTCAATCGAGGTGGTAGAAAAATAATCTTTAATTTATTTAATAGTAAAGTTATGAACAAACAGATTTGGCTGATTGCCGTGATTATGGGTGCTAGTTTACTGGCTAGTGCCGGTTTAGTATCGCAGACAATTTACAAGACAAAACTATTAGATAATACTCTAACTGTTACTGGTTCAGCTAAAAAAACAGTTAAGGCTGATTTAGGTAAAATTTCTGGAAGCTTCACTCGAACCGTAGCCGTAACGGAGTTGCCTAAGGGCTATGGTCAGATGGCGGCTGATTTGAAAAGTGTTAAAGATTTTTTTATTAGTCAGGGTGTGAATGAAAAAGATTTAGTGATTTCTCCAGTGTTTATGGATCAGCAGTATTCTTATGAAAAGGCGGCTGATGCTCCACAAATGTATAATTTAAGACAAAATATCGAGTTACAATTAAAAGATGTTGATAAAATTACTAAACTTGCACAAGCCGTTCAGGACTTAATCGGTAAGGGAATTATTTTTTCAACGCAATCACCAGAATATTATTACACTGACTTGCCACAGGCCAGAGTTGATCTTTTGGGTGAAGCGGTTTCTGATGCTCGAGCTCGGGCGGACAGAATTGCTGGTAGCGGCGGAAGAAAGGTCAGCAATTTAAGATCGGCTAGTGTTGGTGTTACTCAAGTTACTTCGCTTAATTCAGTTGACAGTATCAGTGATTATGGCTCCTATGATACCAGTAAAATTGATAAAGAAGTAATGATTACTGTTAAAACAGTTTTTGCTTTGCAGTAAGTCGCTTGTTTTTTATGGTGGTTATAACAATCCCTCCTCATGAATGGCATTTATTTTGTGGTATTTTGTGGAGAGTTTTAGCAGCTATATTGTTTTGGTTGGTTATTTCTAATATCACCCATGCCTTGACTGGGGCTAAATAAATATGATTGATGTAACTATTGTTGCCATTGGTAAATTAAAATCGTCAGCCTGTTTAGAGCTCGCTGACGATTATTTTTTACGACTTAAAAAAATTGCTAAAGTTAAAGTTATTGAATTAGCTGGTGGCCGTTTTGCTGAAGGTCAGGCCAGAGTATCAAGGAATCAGGATAGTCAGAGAGTTTTAGAGTGGCTTGATAATTGTAACAGTAGCTGTGTTTATTTATTGGCCGAGAATGGTCAGGCACATGATTCTATTAGTTGGGCAAAAATGTTGGAACAATGGGATGCTGCTAATGAAAAGGTAATTTTAGTGATTGGTGGAGCTGCTGGTTTAAACCCGCAGATACTGGATAAAGCCAAGCGCTTATCCTTGTCTTCACTGACTTGGCCCCATGAATTAGCTCGGGTGCTGCTGTTTGAACAACTATATCGAGGCTTGCTTATCAATGCTGGCCGCGAATATCATTATTAGATTATGCTTGAAGTATCATCTATAACTAACAACCATAATGATCGGCAAAAAATAGGCGAGTTAGACTGCGTAGGCGTTGGCTGACAGTTTATAATGCTATTAATCAGACTACTTACGAATGTCTTAGAGCTAATTATTTTCAAAGCGAAGTCGATGTTTATGCTTATCGAGATAAAGAGTCTGGCCGACCACTGAGAGTTCAAGTTTCTAGAGCTAAACAAAACACCTTGACTCAAATAATTGAGAAAAAGAAAAATCTTTATTTTTCATCAGATAAGGCTGATTTGATTCTTTTGATTGATTTTCAGGGCGATGGTCAGCTAGCTGAGATTGTAAAATGGCAGAAAAAGCATTTAGACTTATTGTCTAATGCTGGTTTCTGGGAAATCTGGTTAGCTGGTCGCGGGTCTTTAATTGTTGAACTTTGGCCAGGTCGAGCTTAAAAGCGAAAATTATTGATAATTAAAACGAATTTGTAGCCGAAAATTTTAGCTGCTTCACGACAGGCGGTCATGCGTTCAATAAAGATTTGAAAATAATCCATTGGGTCGACCCAATTGGTGTCAATATTGAGCTTAAGAATTATTTCTTGAGTTTTTTTATTAATACTTAAGTCGTTATTGGTAACGGCGTAGTTAACTCGATCATGAATGTCTTCTTTGATTTTGCGTAAGCTTTTTTGTCGAACGCGGCTACGATGAACATCTGATTTGTCAGCAATTACCAAAACTGCGGCGATTTTGTTGCTAGTCTTGAGGTTATTGGTGTCATGGTTAGCGATGGCTTGAAGAATTTTAGCTAATTCAGCGGTTTGTTCAATTTGTGGTAAAAGTATTTGCGACAAGAGTAACGAGGACCAATAATGATGCATTTCGCGACCCATAAAATTACCTAAATCGTGGCAATAGCCAGAAATGGCGGCTAATTCTTGATCGCGGCTGGACAGGTCTAGCTCTTTAGCTAATTTTTTTGAACGGTCAGCAACAATATTAACGTGGCGAAAACCATGATCAGTAAAGCCAAGATCTTCTAAGTAGCGTTCAGTGGCTTTAATAAAACCGTTGATTTGTTGGTTGTCTTTGATGGTTTGGTAAGTTAATTCCATAGTTATTCTAAAATTATTTTCATAATAAGCATAATGGCAAGACCGGCTATTAGCCACGATAGTTGAATTAGGGATTTTTTAAGAGTTGTTTCCTTTTGCATTTCTGGTAGTAGATCGGCGGTAGCGATATAAATAAAACCACCAGCTGTAAAGGCGAGTAAATTTTGGGTTGACCATTCAGTTTGAAAAATTATAGCAATAATAGCACCTAAGATAGCTGACAGTGATGATAGAAAATTAAGACGAATAGCCTTTATTCGGGAATAGCCAGCGTGAAGCAAGATGCCAAAATCACTGATTTCTTGAGGTATTTCGTGAATAAAAATAGCAACGGCAGTAGTTAAGCCAAGAATTGGGCTTACCAAAAAAGCATTAGCTAAAACTAAGCCATCCATAAAGTTGTGCAAAAAATCACCAACCAAATTCATGGTACCAAGCGGATGAGGGTGACTATCGGAGGTGGGGACATGGCAATGTCGCCAATGGATTATTTTTTCTAAGATAAAAAAAGCTAATAAGCCGATAGTTAAAGCGAGCCACGGTGTTAGGCCGGCTTCTTCAGTTGATTCTGGTAATAAATGAAAAAAGCTGTCGCCAATCAAAGATCCGGCAGCTAGGCTGATTAGAGCAAAATTAATTTTTTTTATTTTTTCTGAGGACCATTTTAAAGTAATAACCCCAAGCAAAGAAACGCTAGAAATAGTCAAAAGAGAGAGAAAAAGATAGAAATATACCATAGTATTTGTTTTTAACAGTATAAGCGATAAGTGTTAGAAAAACAAGTTAAAGTGAAATGATTAAAGCCTTTATTATTCGGATAATAAATTGATTTTTGTAGCGATAATTGCTAAATTTAAAAGCGGTAATTTAATTGTGTTTTATATATATTATGAAAAAGAAGAAAAAAATAATTTGGTTTAGCGTTATTGGTGTTTTTGCCGTGATTGTTGGTTTATCAATTTGGGGTAATGCCAAAAACAATAAACCGCAATACACGACAGTTAAGGCAATGGTTGGCGAGTTAAAACAAACAGTCAGCTTAACTGGTACCGTAAAGCCAGTTAAAGAGTTGGCTTTAAATTTTCCTACAACCGGTAAGATTAATAATTTAGCAGTTAAGATTGGCGATAAGGTCCAGGTTGGCCAGTTATTGGCTGAGCTTGATTATGCTGGTCTGACTTTGCGAAAAAACGAAGCTGAAGCTGGATTACAAATTGCTCAAGCTAATTTTAATAAATTGCTAGCGGGAGCTAGTCAGCAGGCGGTGGCGGTTAATCAATCTAGTATTGATCAAGCTGTATCTAACCAAAGGATGGCACAGATTGAGTTGGATAAAATTAGAAGTACAGCCGCTGAAAATATTCGACAAGCTGAAAAGACTCTTAATGATTTGTTGTCAGTTAGTGGAGACACGCCAACTAGCCAAGAACAGGCCGTTAGCACGGCTGAAACCAATCTTAATAATACTCGCAAGACAGCTCAAAAAAATATTGATAATAGCCGCAGTTCGGGTTTAATTGCTTTTAATGATAAAATTTTGGCTGCTAAAGTTGCCTTGGATAACATTAATACAATCCTCAATGATGATGATGCTAAATATGTTTTGAGTGTTAAGGATTCATCACAATTGCAGAAAACTAAAGATTCTAGAGATTTAGCTTTAAGCGAACAACAAGCTGCGACCGAAGCGGTTAGTTCTGCCCGCAATAAAACTGATGAAATTAGCTTTAGTGGTGCGGCTAATAAGACCAGCAGATTTTTAGATGAAACATCAAAAGCTTTAGCGTATAGTTACGCTATGCTTGAGGCTACAATTACGAGCAATAATTTTTCTCAAGCAAACCTAGATGCTTACAAGAATATCATTAGTAGCCAGACTAATCAGATTAATGGAGCAATTACGGCTGTTGAGACTGCTAATCAAGCTTATCATAATGCTAAATTAAGTGCTGAAACTTCGATTGCTAGCGCTGAAGATGGTTTGAATCAGGCTAAAGTTGCCCTGGAAAATGCTAAACTAACTGCTCGAAATAATGTGGCCAGCATTAGATTATCTAATGAAAGACAGATAGCTAATGCTCAATCTCAATATAATACAGCCTCTAAATCAGTCGAAGTCGCTCGGGCTCAATTAGCCAGTTTAGTTGCCCCAGCTCGTTCAGCTGATATGGCTTTAGCTCAAGCTCAAATTAGTCAAGCTCAAGCAAGTTTAGCTAGTGTCCAAAAACAAATTGATGATAGTCGCTTATTGTCGCCAATTGATGGTGTAATTACACAAGTTAATTATGAAGTTGGTGAACAGTTTGCTGGGGGTGGCAAAGCTTTAATCATGGTGTTGGTTAATAATAATTTTGATATTGAAGTTGATGTTACCGAATCAGATATTAGTAAAATTAAAGTTAATAATCCGGTCGAAATAACTTTAGATGCCTTTGGCGATGATGTTAAATTTCATGGTCAGGTTTATTTTATTGAACCAGCTCAAACGGTTATTCAGGATGTTGTTTATTATAAGGTTAAAATTAGTTTCTCTAATGCTCAAGAAATTAAAGAGTGGAGTGAAAATAAGCAAATTCAAATTAAAGCCGGCATGACAGCTAATACAACTATTACCACCAATTATAAGGAAAAGGTTGTTAAAATACCTAGCAGAGGTATTATTGAGACAGCTGACGGCCAGAAAATAGTTAGAGTCCTAAAGGGCGATAAACTAGAGGAGGTGAAAATTGTTTTAGGTTTGAGAGGAGATGAAGGGTTGGTGGAAATCGTTAGCGGAGTTAATGAAGGCGATGAGATTGTTACTTATATTAAACAACCGGCAGCTAAGAGCGAATAATTTTTATGGATAATAAAGTAGTTATCGAATTACAGCACCTAGGTAAGGTTTATGCTAGTGGTGATTTTGCCACTGATGCATTAGTAGATATTAATTTTTCTATTAAAAGCGGGGAGTTTGTCTCTATTATGGGGCCTTCCGGCTCGGGAAAATCGACGCTAATGCATATATTGGGTTTGTTGGATCGGCCTTCGAGTGGTAAATATTTATTTGCGGGACATGATGTAGTTGATTTATCCGATGATGAGTTGGCTGGATTACGTAATCATAAAATTGGTTTTATTTTCCAAGCCTTTAATCTTTTAGCTAGGACGAGCGTTCTGGATAATGTTAAGTTACCGATTCTCTATTCAAAGGATAAAAGTCAAATGGATGAGCGGGCAATTGAGGTTTTAGAGAGTGTTGGCCTTGGGCATCGTCTTCAGTATTTTACTAATCAGATTTCTGGCGGTGAAAAACAGCGCGTTGCTATTGCTCGAGCTTTAGTTAATAATCCTGAGGTTATTTTTGCTGATGAACCAACTGGTAATTTAGATTCTAAATCAGGTAATCAAGTTATGCAAATTTTGCAAGAGCTTAATCGACAAGGCAAGACTATTATTTTAGTAACTCATGAAACTTTTACTGCTGAACATGCAGAGAGAATTATTCGAGTACGTGATGGTCAAATTGTTGGTGATGAATTGGTGAAGGAAAGGAGAGTGGCTAGTGATGGTCAGATTCTTAAATAAAACTGTTCATGTGGGAAGATGTTAAGCAATCGTTAAGTTTAGCCCTTAGGTCGCTAACTAGCAATAAAATGCGTAGTTTTTTAACTATGCTTGGTATTATTATCGGTGTTGGTGCCGTAATTGTTATTATGTCGGTTGGGGCTGGAGCACAATCATTGATTTTAAATCAGCTGGATAGTTTTGGTAGTGATTTGATCGCTGTCTTACCTGGACAATCTGATGAGAAAGGTCCGCCTAGTCAAGCTTTTGGCATTACCGTAACGACTTTGAAGTATAGTGATGCTAAAGAATTAATTAAGCCGGAAAATGTTGCCAATGTTAAGGCGGTAGCTGCTTATTACCAGGCCTCAGTTAAATCTAGTTGGCGTCAAAATGAACATGATACACAGCTTAATGGTACAACTGATAATTATTTTGAAGTTGAAGGTGGAGAAATTGAGTCTGGTCGTTTTTTTACTGAAGAAGAAGTTAGTGGCGCGGCGCGGGTGGCTGTTTTAGGTAGTGATGCAGCGGAGGAATTATTTGGATCAACTAATCCGTTGGGGCAAAGAATTAAAGTTAAAAATCAATCATTAGAAGTTATTGGTGTAATGAAGAGTCGAGGTAAGGTAGCTTTTTCTGATTATGATGATCAAATAGTGGCGCCTTTAGTCTTCGTACAGAAAATGATTGCTGGTGTTAATCATGTTAGTTTTATTAGAGTTAAGCTTGGCGAAAAAGCTGACGTTGATCAGGCGTTAGAAGAAATTAAACAAACTCTTAGAGAGACTCATAACATTGAAGATCCGATTGATGATGATTTTTCTGTGCGTAGCTTTCGTGATGCCTTGGAAATGATTATGACTATAACTAATGCTCTTCGCTATTTCCTGGCAGCCATGGCAGCACTATCATTACTGGTGGGGGGTATTGGCATTATGAATATTATGCTAGTTAGTGTTACTGAAAGAACTAGAGAAATAGGTTTACGCAAAGCTATTGGTGCTACTAGTAACCAGATTTTAAGGCAATTTATTTTGGAATCAATTTTTTTAACTTTAATTGGCGGCTTAATTGGTATCATTGGCGGAGTTAGCTTATCTTATTTAGTGGCGGTTGTGGCTAATTTATTAGAATATGATTGGACTTTTTCTATTTCAATTGTAGCTTTGATGACAGCTATTTTAATTTCTATGATTATCGGTATTGTTTTTGGTTATTATCCAGCTCGTCGGGCTAGTCGGCTTAATCCGATTGAGGCATTAAGATATGAATAATATGCGGCTCAAGACAGCTTTAGAATTGGCAATTAGATCGCTAACTTTAAATATATTAAGAACTAGTTTAACGGTGTTAGGGGTTATTATCGGCGTAGCCGCTATTGTTATTGTTTTTGCAGCTGGTGATGGGATAAGGAATTTGGTGACCGGTGAAGTGGCTTCTTACGGTACTGACACTATTCAGACAGAAATAAAGGTTCCAGAAAGCAGTGGGGCTGCCGCCTCAACTGAAATTACCTCTTTAAAAATTGACGACATGGAGGCGGTTAATCGAATTGAAAATGTTTGGCGAAGCTACAGTGTTAGTCTGGGTCAACAAAAGATCAGCTGGCAAAATGAAAGTAAAAGTATTTTTTTATTTGGTACTAGCGCACCTTATACCGAAATTGATCAGAAAAGCCAGCCGATTGAGGGTCGTTTCTTTACTGAAGAGGAAGATAAAAGCCAGGCTTTAGTGGTTGTTTTAGGCTATAAACTAAAAGATTATTTGTTTGGTGATCAAACAGCTGTAGGCCAATGGGTTAAGATTGGTAATAATAAATTTCAGGTAGTCGGAGTCTTGGAAGAGCGTGGCGGGGCTATTAGTATGATTGATTTTGACAATACTGCTTTTTTGCCAATTAAAACTTTGCATAAAAAGATTTTGGGCATTGATTATGTAATGTATATGATGCATCAAATGAAAGATGCTACTAAAGCCAGCGAAACTGCGGAAGAAATAAAAATGTTGCTGAGAGAACGTCATGATATTAACGATCCGATTGATGATGATTTTAAAGTTACGACAATGGACGAATTAATGGATACTTTAAATGTTGTGACCGGAGCGATTACTTGGTTGCTTTTAGCAATAGTTTTGATTTCTTTGATTGTTGGCGGTGTTGGCATTATGAATATTATGTATGTTACCGTTTCGGAGCGTACGCCAGAAATTGGTTTAAGAAAAGCCTTAGGAGCAACCTATCGTGATATTGTTAGCCAGTTTCTAATCGAGTCAGTTTTGATTACTTTTTGGGGAGCGATTATCGGCGTAGTCTTTGGCTTAATTATTGCTTGGTTAATGAGTTTATTAGCTAATCGTTTCAATATTGTTTGGAATTTTACAATACCTTGGTCGGGTATTGTAACGGCTTTGATTTTTTCGCTCAGTTGTGGCTTGCTATTTGGTTTGCGGCCAGCACAAAAAGCAGCTAAGCTTGATCCAGTTGAAGCCTTGCGAACGGAATGATTTAAAAGACCTGAATTTATTCAGGTCTTTTTTTAAAGATAGCTATTTAGAGTAATAAAGCCAAAAGCGGCAAAGAGTAAAAAGATAGCGGCCATGACTATTTTTCGCCAAAGAGTAGGTTGAGTTGGCTGTGGTAAGATTTGCCAATTGTTTAGGTTAACTAAGCCAATATGAACAAACATGGCTAGGGCATTAATGATGGCGCCAGTAACGATTAATTGTTTTGGCTCGTAAAAATTAAAAAGAAAAAGAGTAGTACCAAAAATAATTTGGCCCCAAAGACAAGCGTAGTAATATTTAGAAAGGTTTAATTTATTAGTGGCTTGTTTTTTTATTTTTATTAGAGCAGCATTCTCAGCCATAATACGGGAAGTAGAGTCGAGGACACCGAGCTGGGTTTGAGCAAGCATTAAGCCAAGCAAAATTAAAAAAGCTAGGCCAATTGAGGGGTGTAGGGTTTGGCTGATTAGAAGACTTTCGGTGAAAATAAAACCAATACCAGATTGATAATTACCACCAAAAGCAGTGCTATAGGATAAAATCATTAAGAGTGACATTGATAGGAAGCCAAGCAGCCAAAAAACTAATAAATGTTCTAAGCTGATTTTTCTCCACCATTTTCGAAAACGATCTAAATTGGTTGGTGTTAAAGCAAAATCTGTACCAGATAAATTAATAGCTTCAGTTTTATTGGAGCGAAATAAACCACCAAGTTTTTGGGCATAAAAACCCATGCCATACCCCTTGTCTTTAATGTAGATTGATTGTGAAAGATTGAGATTGCCACCAGCTCCAGAATAAGCAAAGGCTGCCAAGAAGGTAACTAAACTGACTCCTTGCGGTAACCAATTATAATCCTGACCCCGACCGACAACTCCTTGAAATAAAGCTAACCAATCAGTTTGTTTAGCAATAAATGCCGCTAAAACAAGAAGACAGGGTATACCTACTAGGAGTATGGTTTTGGTTATTTTTTCTAATGTTTTATAGATGCTTTGATTGAGAGTGAGGATTAGGCCAATAGCTATTAAAATACCAATAGCTATCCAGCGAAAATTGACGATATTAAAAATGTGGCCAAATATTTGGGCGCTAGCTGCGGCGATACCGGGAAGTGCCCAGCCGAAAAAAGTTGAAATAATAAACCAGTAAGCTGTCCAAGTCCAGCGACGAGCTAGTCCGCTAAAAACGCTTTCGCCTTTGACTAAGGCGTAGCGCTCTATTTCCATATTAATAAAGTATTGGCAAGTGAGTCCTAGTAAAGCTCCCCAAACAATACCTAGGCCATAATTAGCTGATAGATATGGCCATAAAATAACTTCACCAGAGCCAAGTCCCAAAGCCAAAATCACAAAGCTTGGTCCAAGCATTTTAAAAAAAGAGGTGGGTTGCGGAAAAGGTTTAGTCGTCATACAATAGGATTGTAGCAAAAAATAATTAGCTCCACAAATTATATTAATATGTCTGAACCATTGGCTAGCGCTTTAAGGCCAAGTAAACTTGATGACTTTGTTGGTCAAGAGAAGATTATTGGTCCGAAGTCATTTTTGCGTCAAGCAATAGCGAAAAAACATTTGCCATCTTTGTTATTTTGGGGGCCGCCAGGCTGTGGCAAGACGACTTTGGCTAAAATAATAGCTAATAGCCTTGAATCTGATTTCTTTGCCTTGTCGGCGGTCACGAGCGGTATTAAAGAACTCAGGCAAGTTATTGATCGAGCTCGCAGCAATCAGATTGCCGGTAAGGGCAGTGTTTTGCTAATCGATGAAATTCATCGCTGGAATCGTGGCCAACAAGATGCGTTATTACCTTATGTTGAGGATGGTACTGTGGTTTTGATTGGGGCGACGACTGAAAATCCTAGTTTTTCGGTTAATGCGGCGTTATTGTCGCGTTGTCAGGTAATTGTTTTTAAATCATTGGAAAATGAAAATATCATTAATC
>DAONSQ010000019.1:0-6806 GCA_035411265.1 bacterium
GACTGATTTTTTTATTCTCAATTAATCTTAAACTTAATTACAGCTACCCGCAGCACTGCCATTGTTTTGTGAAGCAAAACCAGCTGCCGGGCTAGTACTGGAAAGTTCAGCTGAACATTCTGCCGGAGCATTATTAAAAGCTGAACAGATTGACTTTAACAAACTAGCACTGTCTCGATCAGAACTAATTTCCTGACCATTAACCACCAAGAAAGGTGATCCTTGAACGCCATATTTTTCATTTTCAGCCTTATCAACATTGAATGGTGGAAATTGGCCACCCCAAGCTTCTTTATTATTATAAGCTTCGGTAATTTTATGTTGTTTATCGGTTTGGCTAACACAAGTCTTTAAAGCATTTTCGTCAATACCAGCTTCTTTATAACAAGCGGCAGCTTGGCCATCTTTGATAAAACAATTCAAATATTTAGTCAACTTATCTGACTGTTCTTTTTGAATACAGTATTGGGTTAAATTTTCATCAATTTCTGGTTTTTCATGCATAGCATAATCACAGAAGCGTAATTTAAAATCAATCTTACCAGCTAATTTTTCCACAACTGGCAAAATTCCACGCTCCATCTGCAAACCATAAGGACAATAGCTCATAACAAATAATTCAACCACTGGCTTATCGCTCTTTTTGCTAACAGTGGCAGTTTCGCCACCAGCGGCCTGATTAGTCTCACCACCAATTTGTTTATTGATTTCATCAATATCCATGGCTTGAGGGAAAAACAGCTTACCATCACGGCTCAAATAAGAATCAATCGGTTCACCACTGCCAACATCAATTTTCATCTTATAAAAACCATTGACTTCTTCGATTTCTTTGACTGCAGCCTTAGTGTCTGGTCGCATCAAAGCAGCATTAATAAATTTTTCAGCATGTTCTTTAGCCTGCTCTGGCTTTAGATTTTTAGGCTTGCTGGAACAACCAGTCAACATAATGACGGCCGCCAAGCTCAATAGCAAGAATTTCTTCATAAATTATAAATTAAATAAATGATATTATAACCAAGTAACACCAACCACTTTGTCACCATCTTCCTTGAAACGCATCAAACGAACACCCTGAGTATCACGACCAGATTCATTGACTGAATTAAATGGCAAACGGATAACCTGACCAGAAGATGACATAATAATCAAATCCTTATCAGCCATAGTCTGTTTATTAACCAAGAAAGCGTTAACTAATTCACCAGTCTTGTCAGTAATCTTAGCTGTCTTAATACCAGAGCCGCCACGATTTTGGATCTTGTAATGCGATAAATCAGTCCGTTTACCATAACCTTCAGCCATAACCGATAATACTTGATAGTCTTTTAATTTTTCACCATCGGTTTTAATTATACCCATACCAATCAGGCTATCCTTAGACTTTAAACGCATACCAATAACACCACTAGCACCACGACCCATATCGCGAACATCATCTTCATGGAAACGAATAGCTTGGCCATGAGCTGTAATTAATTGGATCTGGTCATTACCAGTCGTTGGCTTAACCCAAATCAATTGATCATTTTCCTTCAGCTTGATAGCAATCAAACCACTACGACGAACATTGGAAAAAGCATTGATACTAACCTTTTTTACCAAGCCGCGACGAGTAGCAAAGAATAAATATTCCTTATTAGCCATCTTGTCTAAAGGCAAGATAGCCGTGATCTGTTCACCACTAGCTAATTGTAAAAAATTAACAATCGACTGTCCCTTGGAGGTTCGAGAAGCTGCTGGCAATTCATAAGCTTTGAGTTCAAAAACTCGACCCTGGCTAGTAAAGAATAATAAATCGCCATGAGTCATGGTAGCAAATAAGAATTGGACCGAATCCTCTTCTTTGGTAGTCAAACCAATTACCCCTTTACCACCACGACCCTGAACTTTGAAAGTATCGCTAGGTAAACGCTTGATATAGCCATCACGAGTCATTACTACTACCGCTTCTTCATTAGGAATAAGGTCTTCAACTTTAAAATTCTTAATACTCTGATCAACTACAGTAGTTCGACGGTCATCGCCAAACTTATCAGAAATATCCTGGCATTCTTGTTTGATAATACCTAAAATTAAAGCGCTAGAAGCTAAAATCTTTTCCAATTCTTCAATAATTCTGCGCTTGTCATTAAGTTCGGTTTCAATCTTTAAGGTTTCAAGATTAGCCAAAGTTTGCAAACGCATTTCCAAAATAGCCACTGCTTGCCGTTCGGTCAACTTGAATTTTTTAATCAAATTAAGCCGAGCCTGCTCTTTATCTTTAGAAGCCTTAATAGTGGCAATAACTTCATCAATATGAGCTAAGGCAATCATCAAGCCTTCCAAAATGTGAGCTCTTTCCTTATTTTTAGCTAGATCATAAGCAGTACGACGACGAACAACTTCTTGGCGGTGCTTGATAAATTCTTCCAAGATTGTTTTCAAATTCAAAACTCTTGGCTGAATACCATCAATCAAAGCCAGCATATTAACGTGAAAAGTTTCCTGCAGCTGAGTTTTCTTATATAAGACATTCAAAATCTTTTTGGGATAGCTATCTTTTTTCAAATCCAAGACAACACGGATACCATCCTTATCTGATTCATCGCGCAAATCACGAATGCCTTCAATTTTTTTATCTTTAACTAAATCAGCAATCTTTTCTACCAAAGTAGCTTTATTGACTTGATAAGGGATTTCACTGATTACAATCTGGAAAGTATCCCGTTCGCTCTCAACGATTTCAGCTCGACCGCGCATCACGATACCGCCTTTGCCGGTTGTATAAGCTCGTAAAATATCTTCATGATTATAGATCAAGCCACCAGTTGGAAAATCAGGTCCTTTAATATGTTGCATCAAATCTTCAATTGTCGCTTCTGGATTATCAATTAAATGCAAAATAGCCCCATTAACTTCTCTTAAATTATGCGGCGGAATATTAGTGGCCATACCGACCGCAATACCCATACAGCCATTAAGTAATAGGTTGGGGATTTTAGCTGGCAAAACTTGCGGTTCATGTTGAGAACCGTCAAAGTTTGGCACCATATTGACCGTATCTTTTTCCAAATCAAACAACATTTCCTCAGTAATTGAGGCCAGCTTAGCTTCGGTATAACGCATAGCTGCCGGACGATCACCATCAATTGAACCGAAGTTACCTTGACCACGAACCAGCATATAGCGCATGGCAAAATCTTGAGCCATACGAGCCATAGAATCATAAACAGCCGTATCACCGTGTGGATGATATTTACCTAAAACTTCACCAACCACTGTTGCTGATTTACGAAATTTACCGCTCGGTCTCAAACCAATACTCCACATTGCATAAAGAATACGACGATGAACCGGCTTCATACCATCGCGAACATCAGGCAAAGCACGAGAAACGATAACACTCATCGCATAATCAAGATAGGCCTGGCGCATCTCTTCCACAATCGGCTGATTAAGGATTAGGCCATGGGCTGTCATTTCTGAAGCTTGGCCATTAGTCAAGCGCTCATCTTGTTCCGACTGCTCTGGCTGATCGATTTGATCGGCTTGTTCACCAGACTCTTCGCTGATGACTTCTTGTTCTTTTTTATCTTCCATAAGCTTTATTTATCAGATGACTGATTAGATATTTCTTCTAATTGTTGTCGTAATTGATCTAATTTTAAACGATTTTCTTGTTTTAATTGTTCCATTTCCGGACTAGTCGTTGCTTCAACAGTGGTAGTGTTAATCTTTTTTAACAGCTTACTACCTTTTTCTAAATCTTTTAAACTCTCACTAACATCTTGCTTAATTTTCTGGATATCTAACAACGGCTGTTCATTATTCTTTTTTTCCATGGTCATTGAACTTTTTAAACTATACAACCAAAAGATCAAAAGCAGCAGCATAATGCTGCCAATGCCGATGCGAGCCACTAGGAGACGCTTTTTTAGCGGCCATCTTTTCATAATTAACTGATTGACAAAATAGTTAGCTGAGTATTTTCACTATCCAAGTCGCGGCGAGTAATCTTTAAGCGACTATCTTCAACCGGCGGTAAACCAATAGCTTTAACAAAATCAGCAACCGGATTAAGCTCAAAATTGAGGCCTGGTAAACTATAATGCATTGGGATAACCATCTTGGGATCAATTTGATTAATAACTTCTACGGCTTTTTTAGCATCTAAAGTAAAGTGTCCGCCAACTGGCACGAGTAAAATATCAGTACCTGCTAAACGTTCTAATTGTTTTTCTTCCAATAAAGCGCCCAAATCTCCCAAATGAGTAACCACTAAGCCACCCATTTCAATCCGATAAGCAATATTCCCACCTTTTTCATTGCCGTGCTTGTCATCATGATAGCTATCGACACCATCAATAGCAACACCATTGATTTCATATTCACCAGCCATATCGATTAAAAAAGGCTTCCCTTCAATGGCTTGAGAAAAATTATGATCTTCGTGCTGATGAGTGATGGCCACGATATCAGCTGTTAGATTGCTTGGCAATTTTAAGCCGGTATACTCAGGTTTAAATGGATCAATAATTACAGTAACGTCTTTGCCGTCAATTTTTTCTTGCAACCGAAAACATGAATGACCTAACCAACTGATAATCATAAAATTTTACTAAATACATAACTAAACCCGTGTTACGGGCTAGCTTAAATGTAGCAAAAAATAGCTGGTCTGTCAAAGCAAAAAACCGATTTTTACAAAATAAAATCAACTAGTTTTGTCGAAATTGACAAATATTGCGAAAGTCGCAATAAGCACACAATTGGTTTGGCTGAGCCGGAAACAAGCCCTGCCTAATAGCCGCAACCTCATTAGCTACTTCTTGTTTGATTTTTTCTAGTTCAGCTGGTTTGGCTGTAAAACTAAGCACTGAACCATTATTCAAATAATAAAAAGATAACTTACCAACTTTCCAACCAAAAACATCTTCCACGGCTAACTGATAAAGCATCAGCTGGCGTTTAGTTTGATAATCTAATTTCTCTTTAGGGTTACCAGTCTTGTAATCAACTATCTCAACTGTTCCATCAGCCAACTGATCAATGCGGTCAATTGTTCCACCTAAAGAAAACAAACTATTTTTCCAAACGAATTTCTTTTCTAAGGCCATAATTTTAGGCCAGCCTTCGGTTTCTATCCTGTGCCAAGCTAATTTCAGGCTTTGCAAGCCTTGCAAGCGATATTTTTCCCTTTCTTCAGCTGAAGCATAACCATCATCACTCCAATTCTTTTTATAAACCTTTAATAATTCCTCCCAAGTTAATTTTTTAGCCATTGTGTCCTGACCAAAAAGATCAGTTGGCTGCTCGGTAATCAAGCAGGGTAACAATAATTCATACAGACAGCGATGCATTAGCCGGCCATAACTCATGCTAGCTTTTTCTGGAACTGGTACATGTAAAATAAAAGAAAACTTATACTGCAAAGGACAGTGACCATAAGCTTCAAATTGGCTAAAAGAAAATTTATCAACCGCCAAATTAGGAGCTGGAATCAACTCCTCAGCACTAACCGGAGCAGCCAAAGCCTCCACCTCGCGAACCAACTCAAAAACCCTAGCTGAATCAAGACGATATTCAGTTGATTCATCAATCAAGCCAAGCTCACTTAAAAAGACTGACGGTTTTTTAGCTGTTGCTCCGCCATAATCTTTAGCATAAGTTAAAATCAATTTTTCTTTAGCGCGAGTAACTGCTACATAAAACAGACGGCGCTCTTCCGCTAAATGAACATCTCCCGACCCGGCCGTTTCAGCTATCAGCCCTTCCGGAATTGGCAAGCTATCGCCGCGCCTGATAGTTGGAAATCTTTGGCTAACTAAATCAGGCAAGATGACTTGCTTGAATTCCAAACCTTTAGCTGAATGAACAGTCATAATCTTGACCACATCATCATCTTCCATTGGTAAACTAAGGCTGCCAGTTTCACCAGCTTCCATTTCCAGATCAAGTAATTCAACAAAATCTTTTAGCCGCAAATCCGTGCCACTATTTTCAAAGTCCTTAATCTTTTTATAAAGCTGGTTCAAATAATGAAAAATCACCCAATCTTTATCTTGATCAAGACCAGCCAAAAGCCCCGAGCGATAAACAAAATCAACAAACAATCGGCTCGCCTTCTGTGTCGTAGCAGCTTTTGATTGCTCACCAATCAACTTAAGCAGTCTCATAATCGCTTCTCGTCCCTCCGTGCTCAGCTTAGTTACTGCTAAATGATTTTCTAAAGTTTCAAAAAGTGACCAAGCTTTGCGGCGAGCTAGCGCATTAAGCTCGATCAAATCAGCCGCTGAGACAGCAAAAGCTCGTGAACTTAAAACTCGATAAAGAGCGGCTGATTCATGATAATTATCTAAAAGCTTAAAATAAGCTAAACAGTCCAAAATAATCGGCTTGTAATAAAGGCCGCGCATTGACATAAACTGGCAAGGAATATTTTGCCGACCCAGTTCATTGATAAATTTATCAGCTTCTCGATTGGAACGGATTAAAATAGCAAAATCAGACCACCGGCTTTCAGGATTATTTTCCTTAGCTTGTTTAATATAATCAACAATCGCCACAATCTCTTCCGACTCTCTAGCAAAAGGCCAAACATCAACTTGACTAATCTGGCCATTCATCGCTGCTAACTGCTTATTTAATTGAAGCTTAGCTTCCAATCGATCCGGATTATTATTTTGAATCGATTTATAAGCACAATCCAAAATTGCTTGGCCTGAACGATAGTTTTCAGTTAAAACAACCTCTCGAGCATCAGGATAATCATCTTTAAATTGCAAAATATTGGCTAGTGAAGCACCGCGAAACTTATAGATACT
>DAONSQ010000019.1:6816-10811 GCA_035411265.1 bacterium
TTGATCATCGTCACCGACAACCGTCAAATTGTTATCCGGCGCTGAGAGCAGCTTGATCAATTCATATTGAGCCCAATTGGTATCCTGAAACTCATCAACCAACACAAAACGAAATTGCTGACGATACTGCGCTAAAATATTGGGACGTTGGCGAAAAAGTTTCAAAGTATAACGAATCAAATCACCAAAATCTAAATAAGAATTATCTAATAATAGCTGATTATAGACTTGATAAGCTTGAGCCAATTCTTTGAGCCTTTCAATCTCCATGACTTGAGCTTCATCACTTGAAACCACTTCTAGTCCCTCAACATATTCCAAATAATCAGCTGGCTCGATATTTTCATCTTTGAGATGGCTAAAATGTTTAATTAAGTCCCGTAAAAACTTAGTTTCATTACCAAGCGGCCGATAATATTTAAGCTGCAAGAGGTCAAGATTTTTCCTAAGCAGAATCCACTGACCAGTGTCGTTAAGTAGTTTAAAATCAGTTGGTAGTCCAATATCTAGACCGTGTTGTCTAAGAAGCCGCTCACCTAAGCTATGAAAAGTCTGAATCCATAAATCAGTATAGCCATAAGGCAACAAACGATCAGCCCGCTCTTCCATTTCACTGGCTGCTTTATCAGTAAAGGTTGTCAAAAGAATCTGTTCCGGCTTGGCTTGGCCAGACATAATTAAATGAAGTAAACGATTAACTAAAACCGTTGTTTTACCAGTACCCGCCCCAGCAATAATTAAAAGCGGTCCGGTACCGTGTTCGACCGCTTGTCTTTGGGCTGAATTAAGTTCAGCTAAATAATCAGCGGACTTAACCATATTTTTATAATTAATTGAAAGTAAGCTGTTGTTTTAAGGCTTCTTGATTGTCAACACGACCAATAATCGCCAAATTAAGACCGTGATTTACAAAAATTTCTTGAGCAACTGCTCGAATTTCTTCAGCAGTAACCGCTTGCACTTTAGCTAAAAATTCCTGGGGATTGTCTAGATTGTTCTGGACTTTACCCTGACTTAGAGCCATTACTTGTTGGCGAGCATACCACTGCGCCAGATCATCGGAACCTTCCAGTCCCAAAACCAAACGGCCAGTAATAAATTTTTTAATACGCTCTAATTCTTCTTCTCCGACTAACTCAGTTGTTAACTTTTTGTATTCACTAATAATAGTTGTGATGGCTTGAGTTAGAGCATCTTTTTTAATTCCGGCGGCCGTCACTAAATACCCAGTATCAGTATATTTCTCAATATTAGTTCGAACATAATAAGCTAATCCCTGGCGCTCTCTAATCTGTAAAAATAATCGTGAACTCATCGAACCACCTAGAATAGAAGCCAGTAAGCGAGCTGGCATTTCGGAGTGGTGGCCATAAGGAAAAGCCCTAACTCCCAAGGCTAAATGAATTTGATCGGTGTCTTTATCAGCTACCAGAAATCTTGGTTCAGTTTGATTTTCAACAACCGCTACTTTATCAGAAAAGTTAATTGTCTCTGGCCACTGAGCAAAATATTTATTCACTAAGCTATCAACATTTTCTGGCAGCCTACCAGCTAAACAGATAGTTGTCCTTTCTCGGCCATAATTGCTTTGCCAATAATTTACAAAATCTTCACGGCTGAAAGCTCCCACGGTTGCTTTATTACCAGCTGTGTCCCAACCAGCTGGCGTATCACCGTAAAGCACGCGCTCAAAGACATCCTCCAAATGCATCATCGGATTGTCTTCGTACATGTTAATTTCTTCAATAATTACACCACGTTCACGATCAATTTCTTCAGCTGAAAACTGAGAATGAAGCAACATATCGCTTAAAACATCTAGCGCTACTTCAGCCTGATCAGCCGCACATTTAACATAATAGCCAGTGTATTCTTTGCTGGTAAAAGCATTATATTCGCCACCAATCGCATCTAATTCACTAGAAATAGCCAAAGTCGTTGGACGATTGGTTGTCCCCTTAAAAAACATGTGTTCCAAAAAATGAGATAGGCCGCTTTGACGAGCGGTTTCATGCTTGGAGCCAACTGCTACCACGACCAAAGCTGTAAAAGTTGGGCAATCGGTTAATGGAACTTTTAAAACAAGAGGTTGTTCAGTATTAATTTGCCTTTGCCACATAATTTAATCCAATTTAGAAGCTAAATAAGTAGTAAGTTCCTCCAATTTAACCGTGGTTTGTTCCATGGTATCGCGATCTCTGACTGTAACTGTACCCTTTTCTAAAGTATCAAAATCAACCGTTACACAATAAGGTGTCCCGATCTCATCTTGGCGTCGATAACGCTTGCCAACATTGCCACTATCATCAAACTCGGCTCGCCAGCGCATCTTAAGCTGGTCAAAAACCTCTTGAGCCTTGGCCATCAGTTCTGGCTTATTTCTTAATAAAGGAAAAACTGCTACTTTAACTGGGGCTAAACTAGGCTTAAACTTTAAGACAATCCGCTTGTCGCCTTCAGCCACTTCTTCTTCGCAGTAAGCCTCAGCAAGAAGCATCAAGAAAACTCGGCCGACACCAGAGGATGATTCGACAATATGCGGAATATATTTATTATTGTTAGCTTGGTCAAAATAAGTCAGTTCTTGGCTGGAAGCTTGCTGATGCTGAGTCAAATCATAATTACCGCGAGCGTGAATGCCTTCAACTTCTTGGAAACCAAATGGAAAACGATATTCAATATCAAAGGCCGCTTTAGCGTAAAAAACCAAACGTTCATGCTCATGCCACTGCAAATTTTCCGGCTTAATTCCTAAAACATTGACATAATAATCCCAGCGACGCTGTTTCCACAAATTAAAATCTTCTAGCTTATCGGTTGGCTCAATAAAATACTGCATTTCCATCTGTTCAAACTCTCTGGTACGAAAAATAAACTGACGAGCGGTAATTTCATTACGGAAAGCTTTACCAATCTGGGCAATGCCGAACGGTATCTTGAGCCTAGTGCTATCCATAATATTCTTGTAATTAACATAGATACCCTGGCAAGTTTCACCGCGCAAATAAACCGGATCACTACCATTGCCAGTAAAATCGCCAAGATTGGATTGAACCAATAAATTAAATTTGCGCACAGTTGTAAAATCTTGCTGACCGCATTCCGGACATTTAACTACATGGCGATAATCATCAAAAAGCTGGTTAATTTCAGTTTCCGACATCTTTTCATCAGCCTCAATTCCGGCTTTTTCAAGTAAATGATCAACTCGAAGACGAGCGTGACATTTGCGGCATTCAGTCAAAGGATCAGAAAAACCGGTTACATGGCCGCTAGCCTGCCAAATTTTGGGGCTCATAAAAATAGCACTATCAAGTCCGCTAATATTGTCATAGCGATAGACCATTTCCCGCCACCAAGTTTGTTTGATGTTGTTAAGTAGTTCAACACCATAAGGGCCGTAGTCATAAATTGCCGCCAGTCCGCCATAAATTTCTGATGACGGATAGACAAAACCACGCCGCTTACAAAGGCTGACAATATTTTCCAAAGTTACTTCAGACATAAGATAAAATAAGGCATTAAAGTCATTTTTAGTCTAACACCCACCTTAATTTTTGGCAATTGACACGAGATATCTTGACAGGCCTTAAAATAAGTCCTAAAGTAGGGCTTATCCGAAAGAATAAAATAAAGAGGAGGCTCTCATGAGCGACGGAATAACCAAAGTAAAAGTCTCTAATGCTTTTGCTAAACAAAATTCACTCCATTTTAACGTTTATTGTCAGGGGAAAGAACCATTTACAATTAAGGTATCGAAATTACAAGAAATACTCGGTTGGAAAAAACTAAATGATGACCGAATATGTCATGTTAATAAAATCGCAAAAAAGTACACACTTCATATCAAAAATGGAGAATTGTGTGAAGATGATCGTACTGAAAAATTAATTTCCTTAATCCAAAAACCAAAACACAAAAATGAGGGCCATCATAAAAACCGGTGACCCAAAAATAAACAGCTCCCAAAGCGCCGAACCAATTCGGCGCTCTTT
>DAONSQ010000020.1:0-10752 GCA_035411265.1 bacterium
TTCTGGATTGGTAACAGCTTGACGACGAGCAGCTTGACCGATTAGGCGTTCACCGTTTTTAGAAACAGCAACAACTGATGGCGTGGTGCGATTGCCTTCTGCATTTTCTAAGATTTTAGGTTGGCCAGCCTCCATTACAGTAATAGCGCTATTGGTGGTGCCTAAGTCAATTCCGATAATTTTACTCATATTCAGTATTTTATAGTTTTTTAAATTATTTCTTATTTTTAGTAGCAATTTTAATAGTTTTTGGTTTAGTCTCAGGAGTCTTAGGGATCATGATTTTTAAAACTCCATCCTCAGCAATTGCTTCAGCGCGATCGCCTTGGACATGGGCTGGCAAAGGAATGCTGCGATAAAAACTGCCGCGGCGAATTTCTTTGCGATAATAATTTTTTTCATCAACTTCACTATGCTTTTCCCCTTCTCCTTTAATACAGATCGTGTCATTTTCAATTGAAATTTGAACATTTTCTGGCTGAATACCAGCTAGTTGAGTTTCGATGATAACATTGTCTTTATCTTCGTACATATCAATAGCTGGTACAAAATTGTGTTGATCGGCGCGAAGAGCTGGTAAGAAGTCATTGAAAACTTTTTCAGCTTCTTCAATGCTGTCAAAGAATGGATTCCATTTTACTAGTCCTCTCATATAATTAAATTAATTATTTAGTATCTTTATATTGATAAACTTTGACTCGGGCTGGGGTGATAATCTTGTCAGCCAATTGGTAGCCTGGTTTAATTTCTTCAGCTACTAGGTTATCAAGTTTTTCATCAGTAGTCTCAACCATTTCAGCGGCATCCATGGTGGCGTGATTGAAAGCTTGGCCAGCAGCCTTGATTTCAGTAACCCCCTGCTGATTCAAGAAGTTTTCAAATTGTTTAATAATATAGTTAATACCCTCGAGCCAGCTAGTGGTGTTGTCGGGATTGAAGTGACGGCAAGAAAGTTTGAGGTTATCAAAGACTGGCAGCAGTTCTAGCAGTAATTGTTCATTGGCATAATGAATATAATGGGCTTTTTCTTTCTGGTGCTGCTTCACTAGGTTTTGTTGATCAGCTAAAGCTCTCTGATATTTTTCGGTTAATTCCTGAATTAAGGCTTTACTGTTTTTCTTGGATGGCTCGGTGGACATAGGTGATTAAATTAAGATTATTCTGATAATTGGTTCTTAGTGGCGATAACAAGCCAAATAAACCAGTATGTTGACCAAAACGATATTTAGTTAGGATGGTGCTGGAAAAATTACCGAAGGGACTGTCTTGACCAATTAAGACGGTTGGTTCGTTAGTGGTTTTATCAAAGAGATCGTCAATAATCTCTTCCAGACTGTCGATTACTTGGGAAATATCGTAGACTAAAGAAAGCTGGCGAAATTCTGGTTGACTAAGTAGGCCGCTTAATCCAGTGTAATAGGAGTCGTAGCGATGAAAAGACCAGAAAACTCCACTGCTAGTTAATTGAGCTAAAGCCTTGGCCAGAGGTTTCCAGTTTTCCGCAAAATTATTTAAGACCGGGTCCAGGACTTTTTTAATCTGATTATGTGGTTGACCAGGTTTGATTTGTTCCAGTAAAAGACGATAGGCCGCTTCAGTAGGAATGCGACCAGCTGAGGTGTGAGGTTGAATAATATAGCCGGCCTCCTCTAAATAAGCTAAGTCGTTACGGACTGTTGCCGGTGAAAAATCAAGCTGATATTTGTCAACCAAATATTGAGAAGCCACTGGTGTGGCTGACTGAATGTAGTCTTCAATTAGGAGCTTTAAAATTAAGGCTGGTCGTGATTCCATAAAGATATATTAACTAGCTTTTTCGAGTATATCACTCTTAGCAGTCTAGTGTCAAGAGTGCTAAATAGAGAAAGAAAAAACCGATTAAATCTAGGTTTAATCGGTTTTTTATAAAAAATAGAAGGCTTATTTTAGAAAAGAGAAATTTTATCAATGACGATTTCTTTTTGACTATTCATGATTTGATAAACAAAAACATCAGCCATACTGCGACGATAATTAAATTCTTCTTGATCCATTAGCGTGTAGCGTACAGAATGCCCAACACCCTGTTCAATTTTTTTAACCAGGTCGCCTAGCTTAGTTTTATTGAAGTGATCGCTGATAATAAAAAGATCGGTTGGTGCGGTTACATCACTAGTAAAAAAGCCAGTTAAGATTAATAAATCAATGCTGCCTAGTTTTTGTAAGTCATCTAAAATTTTGCTCTCTTGGCCGATTTCAGCTTTAGCTAGAAGAGCGCGTAATTCAGGGAGTAGATAAAAATTTTGATCAACTTGATAAAACTTTTTATCTAGCTTTTGAGCGCGATTGTTTTTAATTAAAAGCAGACCGATGTTTTCGAGATTATTTAATTCTCGGCGAACTGAATTGAGCTGTAAATCTAATTCGCGAGCCAGTTGACGGATGTAAAAACAATCTTCTGGACCAGCAAAGAGAAAGAGTTTTAAGAGTTTTAATCTAGCTTGAGAGCTAAAAAGTTTTTCTAGCATATAATTATGCCTGAGTATTTTTAGGGCTGTATAAAAAATGTGTTAGCCCTTGTATAAAAACATGATATCTTATATAATTAATTTCGTCAACATTTTTATCTGAAGAAAGAGCTTTTATCTGTTTTCTTCGGTTTTTCTAATATGCCTTACAAACTCGCCTCCCTACTTCTTAGTTCTGAACAAAAAAGCAGTTCAATCGCTAAAATTGCCTGGGCTGAAGCCGAACCAGGCCAACCGGAAAATGAAACCCATTTTTCTCGGGTAGGAAAAATTTTTAGTTTAGTTGAAGTTTATGCCAGTAATGCTAAAGCTTTACTGTTGTTGGATTTTTTTAGTGAACGACCAAAGCTTAATTATTATCAGCAACCTGGAATTGATCAACAAGAAAGATTGAGTCTTGATGATTTAGAAAAATTTTTTACAGCAGCAATTCAGCAAACCAATAATGAGCTGAAAGATTTTTTGGCAGATAATAAAATTGACTACGCAAAACCAGAGGTTAATGCTACGGTTGGTTTATTAACTGATAAGGGGTTATTTTTAGCTTCAATTGGCCGTAATCAAGCTTGGACCCTCTCACCGGAGATGATTGTTGGTAAGCAGATTATTAAAATGATTGTTCCTGAGGATGGCGAAAAGGCTAGTCGTTTTTTTCAAGAGATTTTTACTGGGAAATTAAATAAAAATAGTTATTTACTTATTAGTAATGAGGCTTTGGCGGAATATATTGAGCCATCCACTGCTCTTAATCTTTTAGCCAATAAGTCGCCATTGATTGGTGTTGAAAAAATGCGTCATTTTTTACAACAAACCAATCGTCGCGTTGATTTTCTTGGCTTAGTTATTAAGCACTGCAGTTTAAGTGAGCAAGACAGTGATAGCTGTGCTGAAATGCCAATGAATATTGCGATTAATGGTGGTCAAGCTAGTACAGTGCCAACTAAGTTAACTGGTAATAATTTGCGCTTAACCGAGGAAAGAACAGAGAAAATACTTAATCCATCAGGTTTAGTTAAATTTAAGCAGTTTTTAACCAAGATTGTCATTTGGGGCAAAGAACTGTCGCAGAAAATAATTAAGAAGAATTGGCGTCAATTTTTCCAGGAATATTACGAAGATGTTCGTGATGGTTATCATGAAACTAAAGAAAAAATCAGTGCTTGGTCAATTTGGCCCAAGATTGGTAAATATAGCCGTTCAGCCAAGACAATAATTAAGGCCAGCTGGTATAAGGTTGAGCCTAGATTTAAAAATATTAGTAACAGATTTTTAGCTTATTGGTATAAAACAGCTCCGCAACGTTGCCGATTGGTGGAAAAATATTGGTTGCCAGTTGGGCGGAAAGCTGAACCGCTGCTTAAGACTTTTAAGAAGTTTGAAAATAAAAAAATCTGGCAGCCAGCTAATACTTGGCAGAAAATGTCTAAGCGTAGCCGTTTGTTATTGGCTCTGGTGTTGGTCTGTTTAATAATGTTAACAGCTGGTTTATTGTGGCAAAAACATGCTCAGCAAATAGCTGATATCATGAAGCAGCAAAACGATAAGATTGCTTTAGTTGATCAGAAGCATAATCAAATTGAGGCTAATCTTCTCTATAATAATTTAGATTCAGCTAATCAAAGTTTAACGGAAGTTGAAAATTTAATTCAAGAATATCAAGCTAGTCAAGTTGAAATGGCGGAAGAAATCAAAAGTCGTTGGCAAAAGGCAATTATCAGGCAAGAAGAGCTTCTTGGTCGGGTCCGCCATATTTATACTTTGAAAGATGGTCAGAAGATGAGCGGTCAAACTAGTCAACCAACTTCAACCAGCGCCGTGGCTTTAAGGTTAAATGGTCAGTTGCTGGCTTGGTCAGATAGTCAAACTAAACAAGTAAACTATCAAAATTCCCGTCAAGAATGGCAAACTATTTCTTGGCCGCAAGGTTGGACTAAAATTGTTGCCGTAGCCTCTGATGGTCAGAGTTGGTATTTTGTTAATGATAATAGTCAATTAGCCGAATTGAATCGCGATGGCCAATGGAAGGACTGGGAACTGGATAAAAAAGTTGATCAAATAAAAGCTGTTGCTTTTTATGGCGGTCGTTTATATTTGATTGCTCAGGATAATCAAATATATCGCTATCAGAAGCAGAATAATAAATTTGTCGGCGGTCAAAAATCATGGAATAATGAAAAGCTGCCAGCTGGTGAAATCGTTGGATTGGCGATTGATGGTCAAGCTTATGTTTTTTATCAAGACGGTCGGTTATTTAAATTTAATAATGGTCGTCAGCAAAAAATTGAAGTTAAAACAGTTGAACCAAAAATAACGGGCTGGGCTAATTGCCAAATACTAACAGACAGTGAAGATTTTTATTGTTTGGAGTCAGGTAGTCAGCGTATTCTCCATTATGGCAAGGATGGGGCAATTATAGCTCAATATAAGCTAGTTAAGAATGCTTTAGCAGTGGCTATCAGTAAAACCGCTCAAGCCATTTATTTATTAACCGATCAAGCTTTGGAAAGATTTGCTTTGCCAACTGAGCAAAAGATTCAATCGGTTGATTCTTTATAAATTGATATTTTTTAGAATATAAAAAAGACCCGATCATCTCGGGTCTTTTTTATTGAAGTAATTGAGGTGAAAGTTAATTATTTCAAAGTAACTTTACCACCAGCTTCTTCTAATTTAGCTTTGATAGCTTCAGCTTCTTCTTTCTTAACACCTTCTTTAACCATCTTTGGGGCAGCGTCAGCTAAATCTTTAGCTTCTTTTAAGCCTAATTCAGGAACGATTTCGCGAATAGCTTTAATAACAGCAATTTTGTTGCTGCCAGCATCGCTTAATTCGATGTCAAAGCTGTCCTTTTCTTCAACAGGAGCAGCTTCAGCAGCTGGGCCAGCCATCATCATGGCAGGAGCAGCAGCGCTAACGCCGAATTTCTTTTCCAAAACTTTGACTAATTCAGATAAGTCTAAAACAGACATCTTTTCAATTTCGTCAACTAATTTTTGGAATTTAGCAGGAACTTCGATTTGTTCCTCGGTGTTGTTCATTTCTTCAGTCATAAATTTAAATAATTCCGATTGAACGGAGGTTAATTAGCTTTTTGGTCAGCTACGGCCTTAAGGGCAGTAACTAAACCGCGCAAATTGCCAGCGAGAACATTGACAAAGCCACTGATTGGCGCATTGAGAGTGCCAACCAAACGAGCTTGCAGTTCGAGCTTGCTGGGTAAACTAGCCAGTGACTCCACTTCTTTAGCGGAAAGTAGTTGGCCGTCAAGAACACCGCCCAAGAAGGCAATTTTGTCTTCGTGGTCTTTTTGAAATTTTTGAACTAATTTGGCTGGTGCTACTTGATCGCCGTAAGCGAAAATAACAGCGACTTGACCAGAAAAACCTTTAACATCAGGTTGTTCATTTAATTCCAAAGTGCCTAAGGCTCGATTTAGTAAAGTTTTCTTGATGGCCAAGAATTCTCCTTGTTCACCATAGAGCTTGTTGCGCAGTTCTTCGTTGTCTTTAACGGTTAAGTTATTAAAACCAGTAAAGATGATAGAGCTAGCTTTAGCCAGCTTGGCATCTAAGTCTCGTAAAATAACTTCTTTCTGTTGTTTTGTTTTTGGCATAATTGCTCAGTAAAAATAAAAAAACTGCCATGTAACAATCGCAGTCCGACCTTTGGAGTGAGTCAAAAAAATTTGTCTCGGCAGGTTTTATGGCCAAGCCACCTGCTGTCTGCGACTAAGTATTACATTGTGTTTGAATTTTAGGTTAAATCCTCTTTTTTGTCAATAGATAAAAGACTTTTGTTTGACCTGATTCTTGAAATGTAATATAATCAAGGCATATCGTTCTTTTTAATGGAGGTTTGTTATGGAAAAAAAGAGTAACGTCTTAATACTGGGTTATGATGGTTCAGTAATTGGTGTTATTAGCTTGGTTATTAATCAAATCATGCCAGAAGCAATGATTCATGTTAATGAACTAAAGAATAATAAGACCCCTGATGTCATAATTTATGAGTTGATTCCACCTAATTCATTTTTAGGCGGAAGCCAACGCGATGATTTCTTAGAGATTATTAAAATGAAGGATTTGAAAAAATCTAATCCTAATACCAGATTAATTGTCTTAGCTAATTATCCTGGTGATGCGCTTGCTCGGGTTGTTGATCCTGATTGCTTGCTAGAAAAACCAGCTTTTATTGATGACTTGGCTTATTATCTTAAGCAGCAAGTTCGACAAGCTGTTGTTTAATTTTTATTTTCTCGTTGGACCTCTCTAACTCCTACCAGGCTCACCTAACCGTGAGCCTTTTTGTTATGGCAGATATTTGGCTTTATTAGCCTTATGTTCTTCGAAATTACGGCTAAAAATAGTTTCGCCAGTGTCAGGTCGGGTTAGGAAAAAATTGTAATCGTTATTAGTGGGGTAAATTGCTGCTTCAATGGCCTTTAGTCCGGGGTTGCTGATTGGGCCGATGGGTAAGCCTTTGTTGATATAGGTATTGTAGGGTGACTCAATTCGCGTTTCTTCGTAAGAATATTGCGGCTTATTTTCACCTAAAATATAAGCTAAAGTAGCACACGATTCCAGTCTTTGACCGTTGTTGATACGGTTCCAAAAAATACCAGATACCATCTTCATGTCTTTAGTGGATCGGACTTCTTTTTCAATTAAAGAAGCCATGGTAATTATTTGATAAATGGTTTTTCCTTGCTGCTTGATGTCTTCGCGCATTTTGGTCGTAAGCTTGCTGTCAAAATTGTTTAACATTTTTTCGATTATTTCTTCGGGGCTAGAGCTGGCGCGAAAGCGATAAGTATCGGGAAAAAGATAGCCTTCTAAGCTGGCTGAGTCCGGCTTATCAATTAAAAATGAATATTTAGTTTCAATTTGTTTTGACTTATTGGTGGCTTTTAAAAAGTCTTTAGTTGTAAAACCAAGCTGGCTAGCGGCTAATTTTTCAGCTAGTTGTTGGTTGTTCCACCCCTCAATAACAGTGATTGATCGATCGGCTAAAGCAGCTTCTTTTTCTTGCCAGTAGGCTTGGCGCTGCCGTCGGGCTTCTAATTTTTGATCGATATAATAGATGGCGCCAAATAGCCCAGCAAAGAACAGGAGGGCTGAAATCCAGGCCGCTCCCCGTCGGCTTTTTCTGGTTTGCGTTTGGTGATTATGATAATAAGGCATTGGTTTATAAAAATTTTTCTAAATTACGTTGTTTTAATTCGTCGATAATCTCTTTGGTGTTGATGGAATTTTTTAGTGAGGAAATAAAAAGAACATCACCAGTGTCAATAATTGCTAAATCGCTAACATCGTTAACGACTATCAGCTTATCGACTAAATTACAATAAACAATATTGTTGCTGGAATCTTTAACGATAACCTGACCTTTAGTGACGTTATCTTTAGGGGTGGCTGAAAGGATGTTTTTTAGAACTGGCCATTTGCCTAAATCACTCCAGCCAACATGATTGGAAACGCTCATGACTAGCTTGTCGACTTTATCAGTGATAGCTGACTCAATAGAGGTCTTTTCTAGCTGACTGTAAAGTTGGCGAATTTGTTCTTTGTCACCATAATTAATCATTAGCTCAACTATTTTTTGACAAGTCTGATACATGGTTGGTTGTAAGCGAGCAAACAAATCACCAATAGTTTTGAGTCGCCAGACATACATGCCGGTGTGACAATGATAAATGCCAGAATCAATCAGTTGTCGACAATAGTCATGATTTGGTTTTTCAACGACATCAGAAACAGTAAAGATTGTTTCATCGCCAATGGTTTTTAAGTTTTGTCCAGCCTTAAGATAGCTATAGCCAGTATCAACACAGCTAGGCTTAACGGCTGGTGTTAAAATATAATCTGGATTTTCTTGAAGGAATTGTTCACTAGATTTTAGAAGGCTAATAAAGGCTTGGTTATCGGAGATATAGTCATCCGATGGTAAGGAGGCAACAATATCATCGTCTTGGCAATAGTGTTGTAGAAAACAAACCTCTAAGCACATGGCTGGTCCAGTGTTGCGAGCTTCGGTTTCGACAATGATATTATTAAGATTGATTTCTGGCACTTCAACTTTGACGCGCTTAACCATCAGTTCATTAATGGAGACAAAAAGGTCTTCTGGTTGCTGCAATAAAGGGGTAACGCGTTCATAAGTATTGCGCAGCATGGTTTTGTCGCCCAGTAAGGCTTGAAATTGTTTGGGATTGTTTTTGCGACTAAAAGGCCACAAACGAGTACCTAATCCACCTGCGCGAATAACTATTTTCATAAAACAGCAAATAAAATAGCTTAATGTTTTTTTATTATAGCCGATTTTTCTAGGTTTTGCTATAATGATAAAAAATTAAGATAAAATTATGAAAATATTATTGGTGCCTTTACTAGCAGCGGTTATTGCTCAAATAAGCAAAGTGTTTATTCGCAGTAATAAACAGAAACTAACTTGGTCGGCGTTGTGGGTTTACTCTGGCATGCCGTCAGGTCATTCCGCAATTACAGTGGCTTTGACAACGATTATTGGCTTGGAAAAAGGCTGGGATTACCCTGGTTTTTCAATTGCTTTAGTTTTTACGCTGTTAATTTTGCGGGATGCGGCTGGTTTAAGGCGCCAACTAGGTAATCATGGTTTAATGTTAAATGAGCTCGTGGCGGATTTAAAGGATGATAACTATTTAGACAATCATTATCCTCATTTACTAGAAAGAATTGGTCACACTCCGCTTCAAATTATGGTTGGTTCACTGATTGGTTTTTTAGTGGCAGTTGTTGTTTATTTTATTGTTTAGGGCTATTTCTGACAAATAGGACAAAAATGAGTACCGCGTCCATTTAATTTGATTTTTTGTAGTGACTGCCCACATTGGTAACAAGCTTGTCCATTCCTTCCATAAACTTGTAGTTTTTCCGAAAAATTGCCTTTTTGACCACGACTATCGCGATAATCGCTAAAAGATGTGCCGCGACGGGCAATGGCCGATTTAAGAATTGTAATAATATTCTTTTGTAGTAGTTTTAGCTCGTTTTTATCGAGGCTTAGAGCTAAACGATCCGGTTTAATGCGGGCGGCAAAGAGGCTCTCATCAACATAAATATTGCCAAGACCGACTAGATATTGTTGGTTTAACAGTAATGTTTTTATTTTACTACGAGGATGTTTGTGAATTAATTTTTGTAGAAAATCAACAGTTAATTGGCCGTCCAATGGTTCTATACCTAGTCTTTCCTGATAATTTTGCCACTCTAGTGGTGACATTAATTTAATCCAGCCAAAACGTCGGGTGTCATTAAAAAATAATTGGCTGCTATCAGAAAAATTAAAAATGACCCGAGTTGATTTATTGGGCCAGTGATTATTTTTTTGTGAGAGGTCTTTGGTGGGGTGACCGCCGGCCAACCACGTGCTGTTGTCAAGCCAAATCAATTGACCGGTCATTTTTAAATGGATAACCAGATAGTTATTATTGGCTAATAAGAAAACTAAATGTTTGGCTCGCCTGGTAATACTGACTATCGTTTGTCCGAGTAAAGCTGGTGATTTTTTTAAGAAAGCTAAGCGACTATCCAATACTTCAACCTGTATAATCTTTTTGTTCAGTAGTATTTTATTCAAGTCATTAACGATTGTCTGAACTTCGGGCAATTCGGGCATATCTTATTTTTTCATTTTGGAACTGAGGTCAATCAAGCCATTTTGAGCCCCCTGTTTGGTTAGAACTGCTGCTGATTGCTGAGCAGCTAAAAGCAGACTGTGCTCTAGGGGTAATTTTTTAATTAAGCTAGCAGTCAGGGTTGCTCCAAAAGCATCGCCAACACCGGTAGTATCAATGATTTTCTTAACCTTTATGGCTTTTTGATGAAATAGCTCTTGGCCGGCAAAAGCCCAGACGCCATCTTTGTCATTGGTTATAATGATTAGTTGCGGACCATAAAACCAGAGTCGTTTGATGGTTTGGCTAATGTCGCGATTGTAAGATTCTAGTTTATTTTTTTCATTGCGTTGGCTAGCCAAAAGCTGCAAGGCTTCATCACGATTGACAATTAAGATTTCTGTTTTATTGAGAATTGGTTTTAATTTAGTTAAGCCTGCTGATAATTGTTGTTGACCTGGATTCCAGGCTATCTTTTTACCGCTAGCTGCCAGATTGGTTAAATTTTTGAGCCAATTAGCACCACTTAAAGATGAGATATAAAGCCAGTCACTGTTTAAGTTTTTAGCTTGGATTGAAGTGATTTTAAGCAAG
>DAONSQ010000021.1:0-10013 GCA_035411265.1 bacterium
GCTAGTGAACGAGTAATCGCCTGACGGATCCACCAAGTGGCATAAGTTGAAAACTTATACCCCTTACGGTATTCAAATTTTTCCACCGCTCTAAATAAACCGATATTACCTTCTTGAATTAAGTCCAATAGACTCAAACCACGGGTGCCGCTAAACTTTTTAGCAATTGAAACCACCAAACGCAAATTGGCTTCGATTAAACGGCGCTCAGCTTCCCGCTCACCTCTTTCTTTACGACGAGCTAATTCTATTTCTTCTGCAGTATTAAGCAACGGAACTTTGCCGATTTCTTTCAAATACATCTGGACCGAGTCAGCTGAAAGCTCTGAGATATCAAATTTTTTAATATCTTTAACTTCTCCCAAAATCAATTTATTTTTCTCATCCTGCTTGGTCTTGTCAGCACCGACATCTAAATACCCCTCACCGGTCTCTATAACCTTGATATTATTCTTTTGCAGCTCTTCTAAAATCAATTCATAATCATAAACATAGTCTTCCAATTTAGGTAGAAGATACAACAGCTCTGTCTCGGTTACAAAGCCGCGCGGACGAACCCTGAAAATTAAATTTTTAATCTGATCTTCAGTTGGACCACTAGCTGGCTTGTCTTTTTTAAAATGACTGCCAGCCCGCTTAGTAGAAGTTTTCTTAGAAACTTTGGCAGCTTTTTCTGACGACAAAGTCGACGGCGTAAAATCAGCTGTCTGTTCCTTGATAAAATCACCCAGATTGGCTAATTGTGGGGCTTGTTTTTTAGTCATGTCGCAATTTTAATTATCCAAAAGGCGTAAGGCCTGGCTTAGCTCCTCAGCTTCGCCTAAAAGAATATTGATTTCCAATTCACGCTTATCCTCAGTTAACTGCTGATTGTTTTCCAGTGCTGCAATCTTTCTACTAATATTCGTTAACTGTTTTTGTAAAAAATTATGCTGGATATTTCGAGCTAATTTCGGCAATTCACTGGAAGCTTGCTCGATAGTGGCACCACTAATATCCTTATCCAGTAATAAAACTAGGCTATTTAGATACTCCTGAAGCTCCTCCGAAAAACCGTCCGGATCAGCTGCTAATTGATTGATAAGCTCATTATAATCAATAGCCTGATCAGCTTCCGGATGTTTCTTATTATAAAAGACTATCAGGTTTTTGTAAATTTGACCAGCCAAGGAATCACCAAGAAAATCAAGCTCTAGCCACTGGTTAGCATTATCTAATAAATATGGAAATTTAATTAACCAAGCTAGATAAAGCTCAGTGGCTCCGATCTTATCGGCTCTCTTAGCCACTCTAGGCTGATTTCGCTGCCCTGCTCGTTCACTTACTTCTTTATTTTGCGGCAAACTGCCATAAAGCAACTGTACTTCTATACGCAAAGCTTTAGCTAATTCTTTCAACCAATAATCTCGCTCAACAATATCGGTCAATTTACTAATTAAAGTTAAAAATCTTTTAGTAGCAGCTTTACGTTGCTCCACCTTATCACTGCTTAGGCTTGGTTGCAATAATTTAAAATAATACTCCATAATTGGCGGTGCTGCCTCGACTAAAGCTGGCCACTCACTGCTATATTGACGCAAAAATTCATCCGGATCCTTACCCTCAGGCAATCTCAAGACCCGGACATTAACACCAAATTGACTCGCTAAAGCGATTGCTCGATCAGCCGCTAGTACGCCGGCTTGGTCCATATCGAAAGCTAAAATCAAGTTTTCTGTATAGCGTTTTAATAATTTTAAATGATCTTCAGTCAAAGCCGTGCCCGAGGTAGCAATAACATTATGGAATCCTTGCTGATGAGCCATAATACAATCCATCTGTCCCTCCACAATAACTACCGCACCAGCTTCTTTAATCGCTACCTTGGCTTGCCAGAGGCCAAACAACTGTCGCCCCTTATCATAAATCTGATTTTGCGGACTATTGATATACTTACCAGCTTTACCATCATCTAATTGGGGCAAAACTCGCGCTGAAAATCCTAATAAATTACCATTAACATCATGCCAAGGAAACATGATGCGACCGCGAAAACGATCATAAAACCTTTGGCTAGTCGCTGCCTGAGCATTAAGTCCTGCCAATAAGAGTTCGCTTTCTTTATAACTCTGACGTTTTAAAAAATCACTGAGCATTTGCCAATCATTAGGCGCCCAACCGATTTTCCAAGTCTCAATAATTTCTTGGCTAAGTTGTCTTTCTTGAAGTAAATATTTTTTAGCCGCCTCAGCTAACTGATTTTTAGCTAATAATTGTTTCTGATAAAATTCCCCAGCCAAAGCTAGGGCATCTAGTAAGCGATTACGTCGTGAGTCATCTTGTTTACGATATTCACTAATTTGCACCCCAGCTTTAGGAGCTAAAAGTCTAACTGCTTCCGGAAAGCTTAAGCCTTCCATTTCCATAACAAAGGCAAAAATATCACCACCCTTGCCACAGCCAAAACAATGCCAAATCTGCTTATCTGGTGAAATCATCAATGAAGCAGTCTTTTCCTGATGGAATGGGCATTTCGCCTTAAAATTGCCGCCAGCTGGCTGCATTTTTATATACTCCCCCAAGACTTCAACAATGCCGAGTCTTGCTTTTATTTCGTCACTCGGATTAGCCATATCATTAACCAAATAAACGGCTCAACCAATTACCTTTTTTAGTTTGATCATTTTTTATCTCAGCCGAATTATTACCTACCTGATGCAAAGTGTTGGCTAGTTGTTCCAGCCGAGCTATTTCAGCCGCCACTGTCGGACCGTCATACTCACCATTATGGCGAGCTTGGCCACCATAGCCTGGCTGCTTTTGATCTAAATGTAAATTAATTGTCGTCAAACCACCTTGATCCTCTAAATAAGCATGGAATCGCGGATAGGGTGAGCGACCAAAAGTTCGGACAAAACTACCGCCATCACGCGCTTGCAGATAACCATAGCCCGCTTGACGCATAAACTGGACTGGATTTTGACCTATTTCATTGATCTTAAGATTGAGTTTCATATTTTTGTGCCCCCAGAGGGAATCGAACCCCCATCGCAAGCTCCGGAAGCTTATGTTTTATCCATTAAACTATGGAGGCGCCTGCCTTAACAACATACAACAAACCAGCCTATTTTTCAAGGCTGGCTGTTATTAAGACCACATTTACAAACTTTATCTAACTATTTATTGGCGCTTGTTTGAAGATTTTCTAAAGCTACCTTCATGGCTGCTTGACGAGCTGCCAAAAGATCATCAATGACGGCCTTATCTTTTAATTCAATTACTTTTTTAGTATCGGTCACTAAATAAATCTTGTCATTCAGCCGAGCAAAAGTTAAATCATTAACCTTCATTGATTGCTTATTATCTAAAACACTTTTTAGACTGGCAATTTTTTCATCAAATTTAGCACCAGGATCAATAAACTTATTATAGCTATTAATTGATCCATCCAAGCTAGCAAAGGCTTCTTTGCCTAAATCTTCAGAAATTGCTGCACTAATCGATTGACTACTTTCTGATAATTTTTTAAATTCGTCACTAGCTGTTAATTTATTTAAAGCCCCAGCTTGTTCAAGTATTACTTGTTGATAATTATTTTCTGTTAATAAATTACCATTTTTATCATAAACATTATCACCAATTCGACGAAAAGTTATACCACCAACATCGGTCTTACCTTTGTCTGGTATTGCTTTTAATAAATCACTCTTAATGTTTGAGAAACTTGAATCTGGATTAACTAAAGTTTCGAAAGCCTTATCATTACTATCCATATCTGCAAACGAATCACTAATTTTATTATCCGCGCCAGATAAACCTGAAACATTCTTTAAACCTCCAACTTTTGGCGCATATTCTCCTTTAAGGATTGCGATATTATCTTTAACCGATTGCTTAACTATGCTATAGTGTTGCCTATTAGCCAAAAAATCACTATCGCTTTCATTTAGATTATTATCTTTATCAGTTAAACCATCCAATTCTTCTTTTATCTTACTAAAGATATCTATTTTTTGATCATTTGTTAATTCTTTAGTATAGTATATTCTTTCAATATCACTGTCTAAATCTAAGTAATCAGCATTTACTCTTTGACCATCTGACCAAATTACTTGATCATTTGAACTACTAATAATCTTACCTGGGCGATCGCTTAAAACAAAATTTTCAAAAATTGTTTGATCATTTTTTTCAGCTGCCTCAGCCAAACTCTGATAAGTTGTATCTCTAGCAACTAGTGACGGCGAATCATATACAGCCTTTATAAAATCTTCTGTTTCTAAATTTCTAAATGAATTTTGATTTTGCACAGTTTGATTTTCTTTAAAAGCCTCTACTATACTAGCTTGCTCTTGCTGGCTAGGTTCAACCAAAACTGATTCATCTATTCCTGATTCACTTACCGCAACTTCTGGTTCAACCGTTGGCGAAGTTTCTGGAACTACTGAAGCTCCTTGAAATTCTAGGTCTTGCGGAGCCTGTGAGACAACAGTTGCTTCTGGACTTGTAGTCTGTGTTGCTTCAAAAGTTTTTACTATATCAGCCTCTGTTTCTTCACTGGGCTGGCTTACTACTGGTTCATCTAATACAATTTCAGGCTTAACTGCTGCTGGAGCTTCCGAAATTGGCAAAGTCTCTTGAGTCTGTAAATCTTCTGAAACTTGCGAGATTTCTGAAGTTTCTGAAACAACAGTAGCCTTAGGTTTCATGGCTTCAGCTATGATATTTTCATAATCCTGCGACTCAATCGGCTTTAAACTTTCAACCTCACTATGTGCCTGATAATAACTAAGATTATTAGAGTTTTTGTCTAGAGCATAAATTTGGCCATCCTGTTCCCACAATCTTACACCTGGCTGAATATTGCTAGGATTATAATCTTCAATTATTTCAGGTTTTTCGCCTTGTCCTTTACTAATAAAAAGAACAATACCTTTTTTTAAATCAACGTTTTTTCCCAAAACTTCAGAAACACTACCACCTTTAGGTACTATCGATTTTGATTCCATTAAATTATCGATTATTTGTTTCGCTTCTCTCTCATCATTACTAACATTACCTGAAGAAACTACTTCAATTGATGCATCGTCAACATTATTAGCATTTATTGTTGTGCTAGCTTCTCTACCAAACAGCCTTCCACAAGCCTTAGCAATTCTTTGATCGATTCGAAAATTATCATACCAATTTTTACCCACATTAACTAAGAAGTTGCCCTCGGTAAATGTCTTAACAAAACCTTCGGCAGCATGCTTAAAATTAACGCCGTCTGTTATACCGGCTGTAATAGCTTGTGTTCCGATACCCAAAAGCCTAAATAATTCACCGTAATTTTTAGCAAGTATTCTAATTTTTTCCAATCCTTTAGTTTTTTCGCTGCTCCCTTTACCACCAATCAATTTGCCATTCTGTAAGCTATAATCTTCTCTTGTATATTTTCTACCAGAAAGACCAGACCAAGTTTCTCTTACTGAATCAATGAAAAGATCACGATTTTTTTTAATTACACCAATCTTTTCACCAACTTCATTCCAAGAATATTTCTTACGATATTCTTGTTTATTTTTTTGATAACGCTCAGCTAAAGCTAAGCCGCCATAAGTTAAACCTCGAAAGGCTCCAGCTGCTGGACCACCAACTAAAACAAAAGCGGTATTCAAACCATCTTTAACTATGCTAGAACCAGCGATTTTACTATGGATATAATCTTTTAAAATAGAATCAATTTCTTTTTTAAGTTTTTTATCAAGAACAGTCTTTTCTTCATTTTTAGCAATAATTTGGACCAAACGCTTATTCATGGTTTGATCTGGAAGATATTTGTTTTGTTCAATTTCTTGAATTCTAGAGTCTATTTCATTTTTTCGTTTTACATCATTATCATTATCATTAAGCCCAGCTCTTTCTTTTAAAAGTTTTTCCTTCTCTTTAAACATTTTATCAATATCTTGGTCAACTTTTTCTTTTTGCTCTTTACTTAACGCATAGTACTCGCTAGAACGAGCCTTTTTTAGTGCACGATTATATTTTTGAGCTAAATTACTTAACTGACGGCTAGTCGAAAAACTAGTTTCATTTAAATACCTATCAACTAAGTCTCTCTCTTCACTTTCCAAAGAAAAAACATCTTCAACTCTTGTTTTCATTGTTGATAAAATATCATCAAGTCCTGCTTCTTTCTCTTCTTCACTAAAAGAAGAAAGGTCGCTATCAATGTCAAAATTACCACCAAATTCATTAAGTATTTTTTCAACCTCCCGAGCACTAGCTAATTTGGCATCAAAAGTAGCTGCCCGATAATTGTAATTAGGTATTATTTCAATAGCCTTAAAATAAGCCTCTTTTTTTCTAATCACCTCCTCAACCTTAGCCTTATCTTCTTCACTTAAACTAAAATATTCTGCTGTTCGATTTCGCTCAGGATTTCTTTGTTTGCTAATTGCAACAATATTATTTTTGATTGATTCTAATTTTTCTGTATCTCGATCTTTTTCATCTTTTTTATTTTCTTCTTTATATTCCTTAATTTCTTGGAGCATTTTCTGATATAACTGGTCACTCTTTAAATCACCTCTAAAACAAGCTATTTTTCCAAATAACTCAGCAGCTTGACTGTCTCCAATTAATTCTTTGCGAGCTTTTTTAGTTTCTTTACTTTGTGTCGACCATTGATAAAAATCACTTTTCTGTGCAATTTTCTCTGCAGTCTTCCAACCAATTTTCTGACCAAGCCATCCAAGACCATATAAGCCTAAATCAGTAATAGTTTTAACACCTAAAACCGATGTCAGTGTTTTATAAGCAGCACCGCCGATAACACCCTTAATAGCCTTTTTATCTGGTCCTTTTCCTATTTTTTCTTCTGTATTTTCCGAAGTTTCTGAAGCCTCTATTTGATTCTCTGGTTGATTTTCAGGTTGATTTTCAGCTTGTTTTTCTAAATCATTGACTACTTCCTTGCTTTCATTATCATTCTTAGCGATTGATGGCACTACTTTATCAAGCTTATCATCAACATCTTCTATCTTATCATTTTGTTGATCGTGCTCTAAAGAACTTTGCACAAAATCTTTGCCAGCTGTTTCTTTTTTCTTAAAAAAACTAAATGACCACATATAATCGCAATTATTTATTAATATCTTTACGCAAAGCGTCTAATTCATTTTGCCTTAGCAGTTCCTTAATCTCAGCTATGGCTATTTCTTCGCCAGCTTCAAGCTGCTTGGCTATTTTTTCAGCAACTTCTTCTAACTTTAATTCTAGCTCAATATCCAAAACTTCACTTTGCTCAGCAGCAAATTTTTCTTCCAAAATGGCAGCAATTTCAACCGCCTGCTGTGGTTCCATAACTGCCAGCATTTCTATTAACAACTCCTTGGCTTCATCGGAAATGTTTAAACTGGCAATTAAAAAGCCCAGCTTACGCCCAAAACCAACCACAATTTCCTCGTCAGTTTGAATATTTTGCTGTTTAGTCATAAATATTTTTAGCGATAATAAATATACAATTATTATAATACGACCACGATTAAATCACAATAACTTGACTATTTTATTTAAAGTACTAAACCAGCCGATAAAACAAATACTGACTACATAAATCCAGACGGAACTTGTTATCGTTAACAAAAGCCATCGCGAAGTGCAATGGCTTTTAAATTATTCTAAATTGAAAATTTCAGGAATCGATGACTTTAAAGCTTTAGCAACATCATGAGCTAGCTTGAGCGAGGGATTATATTTATCTTGCTCCAAAAAAACAATCGTCTCTCGCCTCACTCCAGCTAATTTAGCTAAGTCATCTTGAGTCAGATTGAGCTTATTCCTAAATTCTTTAATCCGATTAGCCATATTTAAAAATTTTTAAAAGCCACAACAATCATTATCAGAAAAAACACTAGCACGGCCACAGTATAAATCAGCTTGCCATCCATCAATTTAACGCGGTTATAATAACGAAAAATTGCCGAATAAATTAGCATCAATAAACAAGTTGAAAAAGCTAAAGTCATGCCAATTGGTTCAAAAGCCGGGTTAGTATCTTTTAAACCATAAAAAACAAACATACTGCTCGCCGCTAGCCAGCCATAAATCTGCATGGCGAGCAAGGCAGCCTTACCACCGGTGGCATAATCGCGTTCATCAGCCACTACCCCATTCACTCGCCGCCTAAGTAGCATCATAATCAAGGAACCAGCCATCATAACACCAATTGGTAGTAAATAATTTTTACCATCAATCAGTTGGCTAAAAATAACTGCTAAAAAGACAACAAAAGTTATTTTGACTACTTGGTATTGTTTTAAAGTCATAGTTTTTGTTAGAATTAATTAACAATTTTAATGTTAGATTATTCTAACAAAGATGTCAAGGCCTTTACTTTATTAGCAGATTACCACCAGTCATCTCGCTGGGTATTGGTAATCCCAATAGATTTAAAACAGTTGGCGCGATATCAGCTAGTCCACCGTCAGCCAATATTTTAGTATCTTTTAGTTGATTATCAACCACAATAAATGGCACCATATTAGTAGTATGGCTAGTCATGGTGGCCGCAGTTTTATCTTCAGCATTACCATGGTCAGCTAGTAGCAAACAGGTATAGCCATTAGCTAAGGCTGCTTCAACAATCTGCCCTTGAGCCAAATCCACCGCTTCAATCGCTTTAATAATCGCAGCCTGATTACCAGTATGCCCCACCATATCACCGTTAACTAAATTAGTAACGATAAAATCATATTTTTCTGAATAAATTTCCTCTACCAATCGTTCGGCAATTTGAAAAACACTCATTTCCGGCCGTAGATCATAAGTCGCCACCTTAGGAGAATTGATCAACACCCTATCCTCGCCTAGGTTAGCCTCCTCTTTTTGTCCGTTAAAGAAAAACGTTACGTGGGCGTATTTTTCAGTTTCGCTAATTCTTAGTTGTTTTAAATTAGCAACGCTAATTACCTCCCCCAATAAATTATCTAAAGAAATATTAGGAAAAGCCACTAAGGCCGGCATTTTTTGATAATACTCGGTCATGGCCACAAAACTAACTCTCTGATACGACCTTGCAAAGCTATTAAACTCAGGCTCAATTATAGCTTGAGTTAGCTGTCTAGTGCGATCAGTTCGGAAATTAAAGAAAATAATACCATCATTTTCAGCTATACCGCTATAATTTTTGACCCTGCATGGCTCAATAAACTCATCCGTTTCGCCTTGTTGATGTTTAGCAGTAATTATTGCTAGCGGATCAGTAAATTCACTAGCCCGACCTTCAACTATTGCCTGATAAGCTTTCTCAGTTCTATCCCAGCGCTGATCACGATCCATGGCATAGTAACGGCCAGAAATTGTAGCAATCTGACCAAAACCCAATTCTTTTAATTTATCTTGCACTGTCGCAACATGAATCAGGCTTTCAGTAATTGGCGCATCACGACCATCAGTAATCACATGAATCAAAACATTATGAAAATTTTCTTTGTGGCAAAGGTCAAGCAAGGCCAGCAAGTGATTAAGGTGGGCATGAACACCTTGGGTTTGAAGTAAGCCGATTAGATGAAGTTTTTTATTTTGCGTTTGGCAATTTTTAATAACGCTTAAAAAGGCTTGATTTTCAAAAAAACTGCCATCTTCAATGGCTTTATTAATTCTAACCAGTGATTGGAAAATTATTCGTCCCGCCCCCAAGGTCATGTGGCCAACCTCTGAATTACCCTGATAACCATCCTCTAAACCAACCGCCTCACCGCTAGCTTGAAGCAGGCTATGCGGATAAGTGCTAAGATATTTATTTTCATTAGGCGTTTGAGCTTGTCTAATATAATTTCCCTCCACTTCTGGATTATAACCCCAGCCATCACGAATAATTAAAACTACTTTTTTCTTGTCAGTCATATTCTTATTATTTATTTATCTAGCTATATTGTAACTGATTTTGTTAAAAACAAAAACAGTCACCTTTTTGGGGCAACTGTTTCGAGCAGCGGTGTTTGTTGGACAAAGTTCGAAACTATTTCGAGCAAAATCCAAATGATTAA
>DAONSQ010000022.1:0-9897 GCA_035411265.1 bacterium
AATCCAGAAAACACCGTTTACGCTGTTAAACGCTTAATCGGCCGCCGTTTTCAAGATGAAGAGGTGCAACGTGATTTAAAAAACTCTCCTTATACTATTACTCAGGCCGGTGAGGGTGTTAAGGTTAAAATACAAGATAAAGACTACACCCCCCAGGAGGTATCAGCGATGATTTTAGCTAAAATTAAGGCTGATGCCGAAGCTCGTTTAGGCGAACCAGTTACTGAAGCGATCATTACTGTTCCAGCTTATTTTGACGATTCTCAACGTCAAGCCACCAAAGATGCTGGTAAAATTGCTGGTCTAGACGTTAAGCGCATTATCAATGAACCAACAGCTGCTGCTTTGGCTTATGGCTTTGACAAAAAGAAGGGCCAACAAATCGCTGTTTACGATTTAGGCGGCGGTACTTTTGATATTTCTATTCTGGATATTTCTGAAGATACTGTCGAAGTTAAAGCCACTAATGGCGACACTCATTTAGGTGGTGAAGATTTTGATCAAAGAATTATTAGCTGGATTATTGATGAATTCAAAAAAGATCAAGGAATTGACTTATCTAAAGACACCCTAGCCCTACAACGCATTAAAGAAGCTGCCGAGAAGGCCAAAATAGAATTATCAACATTAAATGAAACTGAAATAAATCAACCCTTTATCACTACTGATGCCAATGGCCCCAAGCACTTAGTCATGAAAATGACCAGAGCTCAACTAGAAAACCTAGTTGGTGATTTAGTCGAAAAAACTATTGAACCTTGTAAAAAAGCTCTAGCTGATGCTGGTTTTAACCTTAATGATGTTGACGAAGTTATTATGGTTGGCGGCATGACTCGTATGCCAATGGTTCAAGCCAAGGTCAAAGAATTCTTTGGTAAAGATCCAAATTTAAGCGTTAATCCTGATGAAGTTGTTGCTCTTGGCGCCGCAGTTCAAGCTGGTGTTTTACAAGGCGATGTCAAAGATGTGCTACTTTTAGATGTTACCCCGCTAACCTTGGGTATTGAAACCTTAGGGGGTGTTGCTACGCCTTTAATTGAACGTAACACTACTATTCCAACTTCCAAAAGCCAAGTATTTTCAACTGCGGCTGATGGCCAAACCAGCGTTGAAATTCATATTGTCCAAGGCGAAAGACCAATGGCTGCCGACAATAAATCCCTTGGCCGCTTTATCTTAGACGGCATTCCACCAGCTCCACGCGGTGTTCCTCAAGTTGAAGTTTCTTTTGATATTGATGCTAACGGCATCTTAAATGTTAAAGCGACTGATAAAGCATCTAATAAAGAGCAAAAAATTACTATTACTGCTTCTTCCGGCTTAAGCAAAGAAGAGATTGAAAAACTCCGTCAAGAAGCTGAAAAAAATGCCGAAGAAGATAAAAAGAAAAAAGAAGCTGCCGAATTAAAAAATCAGGCCGATAGCGTTATCTTCCAACTAGAAAAATTACTTAAAGAATCTGGTGAAAAAATTAAACCAGAAGACAAAACTAATTTAGAAGCCAAGCTAGCTGAACTAAAAAAGACAAAAGATAGCAGTGATAGCGAAACTCTCAAAAAACAAATGGAGGAAATCAACCAGTTAGCCCAAACAATCGGTGCAGCCATGTATCAAGAGCAGGCCGCCAATCCAGCCGCTGATTCTGACACCAACAATAACCAACAAGCCAATCCTGACCAAGGTCCAGTTGAAGGCGAAATTGAAGAAGATAAAAAATAATTAAAGCCAATGGCCAAAGATTACTATCAAATACTCGGAGTCGATAAAAACGCCAGCCCCGAAGATATTAAAAAAGCTTTTCGTAAATTAGCCCATCAACACCACCCCGATAAAAGCAGTGGTGACGAAGCTAAGTTTAAAGAAATCAATGAAGCTTACCAAGTGCTAGGCGACAAAGATAAGCGAGCTAAATATGACCGCTTCGGCAGTTCCGCCTTTCAAGGCGGTTCTGCCGGTTTTGGCGATATGGGCGGTTTCGATTTTAGCCAATTTTATCAAGGTGGCCAAAATGGCGGTTTTGAAATGAATTTTGGTGATCTTGGCGATATGTTTGGTGACATTTTTGGTTTCGGCCATGGTCAAAACAAAAAACAAGCTAGCCAGCGCGGTCGCGATTTGGAAATTACTATTAAAATTGATTTTCTAAAAGCTGTTTTCGGTAGCGAGGAAACGATTGATCTCGAAAAACAAATTACCTGCAAGCATTGTCAGGGGAGTGGCGCTGAACCAAACAGTCAAATCAAGACCTGCCCGGATTGCCAAGGTCGAGGTTTTATTGACCAGATTCAAAGAACTATGCTTGGTAATATTCGCACCCAAGCAGCCTGTCCCAAATGTAATGGTACTGGCAAAATAATCGAACAGCCCTGTAAAGAATGTCGCGGTCAAGGCAGAACACTTAAAAAAGAACCGCTAACAATCAAGATACCAGCTGGGGTCTCCAATGGTCAAACCATCAAATTTGCTAACCAAGGCGAAGCTGGTCTTCGAGGCAGTTCTAGCGGTGATCTTTACATCAACGTCCGAATTCAACCCCATCCAACTCTAAAGCGCGACGGCGTTAATATTTATTCTGTTCTACCTTTAACTTTTCGCCAAGCTGCTTTAGGCGATAAAATTGAAATTGAAACCGTTGACGGACCAGTTACTCTCAAGGTTCCCGCTGGCACTCAGAGCGGACAAGAAATCTTGCTGCGCGGCAAAGGCGTTCCGCGCTTACATAGCTATGGTCGCGGTGATCATTTAGTTGAAGCCAAAGTTATTACCCCAAAAAACTTAACTAAAGAACAGAAAAAAGCCTTAGAGCTTTTAGACTAAATTATGTCTAAATACTATATTACTGTTATCGGCTGCCAAATGAATATTAGTGATAGCCAACGCCTAGCGAGCCGTCTACAATCTTTTGGTTGGCAAGAAACAATCAATCGATCTGAAGCTAACTTAAACATCCTAGTTACCTGCGGTGTCCGCCAAGGCGCCGAAGATCGAATTTACGGATTAATCAAACAAATTAAAAAAGAAAATCCTCAATCAGCCATTGCCTTAACCGGCTGTTTAGCTTATCGCACCGATATTAAAGAAAAAATTGGCCAAGAAATTGACTACTGGTTTGACATCAACCAATTAACCGAATTAGAAAAAATTATTCCAAGCATTCAATTACCCACCGGTAGTCTATCTCATTTAGAGAATTATTTAAAAATAACTCCGATTTATCCTTCAAAAATAAGCGCTCTAGTGCCAATTGGCAATGGTTGTAATAATTTTTGTAGCTACTGCGTTGTTCCCTATGCTCGAGGTCGAGAAAAATATCGTCCAGCCTCAGAAATAATCACTGAAGTTAAAAACTTAATTGACCAAGGCTATCAAGAAATAAAAGTTATTGCTCAAAATGTTAATAGCTATCTTGATCCAGAAAATAATCTCGATTTCACTGATCTTTTAAAAGAGCTTGATCAACTAGGTGATTACTGGCTTAGTTTTACCACTAGCCATCCTAAAGACATGAGTGATAAATTAATCAGCTTTCTAGGATCTAGCCGCAATTTAATCAAATATCTTCATCTACCGGTTCAAGCTGGCAGCAATCACATTTTAAAAGCCATGAACCGTAATTACACTAGGGAGCATTATTTAAATTTAGTTCAAAAAATTAGACAAGCCTGCCCAGACATTAGTTTAACCACCGATATTATTGTTGGCTTCCCTGGTGAGACCGAACAAGATTTTGCTGAAACCTGCGATTTAGTTCAAAAAGTAAACTTTGACCAAATCTATATTGCTCAATTCAGCGTAAGACCTGGCACGGCCGCTGCTAAATTAACTGACAATGTAACCATTGAAGAGAAAAAACAACGCGAATTAATTCTGGATAAAATCTTAAAGCAGGGCGCTTTAAAAAATAGAAAAGAACAAATCAACCAAACCGTTGAGGTTTTGTTGGAAGAACAAAGAAACCAACACTATTTCGGTCGAACCAATTATAACCAACAGATCCTTTTAACCAGTAGGCCTGATAAAAATTATAATCTAGGTCAGCGCTACTCAGCAATTGTCACTAAAGCTCGCAATTTTAGCTTAGCTGGCCAATTACTTTAATATGACCAAGCCCCAATTAACGGTTGCCGTTGTCGGTCCAACCGCCGCTGGTAAAACCAAGCTAGCTATCGCTCTAGCTGATTTGTTTAACGGAGAAATTATTAGCGCTGACAGTCGCCAAGTTTATCGGGGTATGGACATCGGCACCGGCAAAGACTTAGTCGATTATCAAAACAACGGCCAACCAATACCTTATCATTTAATTGATGTTGTTGATCCGCAAACCAATTTTGACTTAGCCACTTACCAGAAAAAAGCTCAAGCTGCTCTAGAAGATATTGTTAAACGCCATAAACTGCCAATTATTGCCGGTGGTAGCGGTCTTTACCTTCAAGCTTTAATCGACAACTATCAATTAGCTAACGTTAAGCCAGACCTACAATTCCGTCAAAAATTCGAACACCTAGACGCTCTTGCATTATATCAGGAACTATCTAAACTACAGCCTAATTTAGCCAAAAAGCTAAATAATAGCGACAGAAATAACCCTCGAAGACTGCTACGCTATTTAGAAATAGCTTCAACCACCATAAAAGAGCCATCAGCCAAAATACCGGCAGATAGGCAATCATGCTTGGACTATCATTGGATAATTTTCGGACTTGATTACCCTATGGAGGTATTGGAAAAAAAGATTTTTATCCGGCTAATGAAACGATTAGAAGAAGAAGCCATGATCGAAGAGGTTAAAGAACTTCATCAATCAGGGCTAGACTGGAAAAGACTTGAGTCTTTTGGTTTAGAATATCGCTATATTAGTTATTATCTTCAAGAAAAAATCGATTATGACCAAATGATTGATCAGCTCCATATTGCTTCCAGGCAATTTGCTAAACGGCAAAAAACTTGGTTTAGGCGCTGGGAAAAACAGGGGAAACAAATTCACTGGCTCAACCCAGAATCAGCCTTAGCTGAAGCCAGCCAAATAATAAAAAAGCTAGCCCTTTAAGCTAGCTCTTTTTCTAAAATTTCTTTAGCACTTTGCGGATTAGCTTTACCAGAACTCCGCCGCATCAACTGACCAATAAAAAACTGTAGCAGTGGAGTCTTACCACTACGATAACCGCTGGCTTGTTCTGGAAATTCAGCAATAATTTCTCGAGCTAACTGGGCTAATTGCTCATCATCATCAATCTGTCCCAAATCTAACTCCTGAATAATCTGAGCAACGTTACGGCGATTATCTTTAATTAACTCAACTAAAACAACTTGGCTGTTACTTGAAGTTATCTCATTATTAACAATACTATTACTAAGCTCAGCCAAACACGATGGAGTAATTGGATTTATACCCAGCTGACTTAAGCTGCTATATTTTAAAACCTCGTTAGTTAGTGAATTACCAGCCGTTTTAAGTACTTCATTTTCTTTATCTGATGAGCTTTTTTTAATAATTTCAATTAATTCATCAGCATATTTAGCACTAGCCGGAAAAGTATTAAGCAAATTAGCCTGATCCTTGGTCCAGCCAGCTTCTTTTTGCCAGCGTTCAGCCTTGGCTTGAGGTAATTCAATAGCTTCAACATAGTTAGCTACCTCATCCAGCCAATCGCTGCCAATATTTAATCTTGGCAAATCAGGTTCATCAAAATAACGATAATCAGCCATTGTTTCTTTACGTCTCTGGGCTTTAGTTTCATTTTTCTTTTCATCCCAACCGCGAGTTTCAGCTAAAACAGCTTCACTATTTTCAACCAACTGGCTTTGGCGTTCAATTTCATAATTAATGGCCCGTTCTAAAGCTTTAAAAGAATTCAAATTCTTAACTTCAACTTTATTATTTAAACTAAAGCCAGCTTTAGCTTTGAGACCCGGACCAGAAAACTCAAAACTATCTTTAACCTGCACACTAATATTAGCCTCACAGCGCATTTCACCTTTTTCCATATTGGCATCAGAAATACCCAAGTAGCGAAGAATTTTCTGCAACTCTTGGCCAAAACGGCTAGCTTCAGCGGCCGAATTAATAACCGGATAAGTTACCATTTCAATCAGGGGAGTGCCGGCTCGATTATAATCAACTTTTACTTCGCCTTTTTCGTTGCGAAAAATTTTACCAGTATCTTCTTCTAAATGGATTCTAGTTATTTTTACTATTTGCCTATCAACATTGAGCTCACCATCAGACCCTATTGGAGTGTTTGATTGGGTTATCTGATACCCCTTGGGGAGGTCTGGATAAAAATAATTCTTCCGCGCAAAACCGCACCTAGGGTTAACTTTAAAATTAAGCGCCTTAGCCAAACGTAAGGCAAACTCAATGGCTTGTTCATTAACCATTGGTAAAGTTCCTGGATGTCCCAAGCAAATTGGACAAGTTAAAACATTACCTTCAGCTCCTTCAGACTGATTACTACAAGAACAAAACATCTTGCTCTTAGTTTTGAGTTCGATGTGTATTTCTAAACCGATGATTGGCACTAATGATAGTTCCATATTTTTACAAAATCTTAGCAACCTCTTGCCAGAGTTGATTATTCAATTCATCAATTGCTTGATTGGCAGAAAATTTAAACCAACCATAGCTATCGGCTAAAAATTGATGGCACTGCCTAACTTTATCGATTAATTCATTATCATTTTCATGCTTATGGCCATTCTCGATTCCGCTAGTAAAACGCTCACCATCGAGCCAAAGAGTTAAATCCGGTTCTCTAAGCCCTTGATTAACTTTTTCTAAAAAAGCTAAATCAACTCCAGCTCCAGAACCCCAAGCCATACCGGTTCCAGTATAATCTTCGGCCACGATCCATTCGTCAGCATTAAGACGCGCTATTAATTCGGCTTGATATTGATAACGATTTAATGAATATAAGATCTGCGCCTCCCGCGCCGATAGTTGCCACGGATTGCCCTGCCTTAAGTATTCATTAATCATTACTCCGCTTGGACCAAGATCGTAAATCGGATATTTAATATAGCTGGCATTTTTACCGGCTTGTTTTAATTTTTCCACCAATAATTTAGCTTGAGTGCTTTTACCGATATTATTAATACCGTAAAGGACTATCAATTTGCCAGCCATAGGTTTAATCTATTACTTAATCTTTTTTAATTTGTCGATAAATCTCTTCGGCTTGCTGATACAAAGCTTCTAAATCGCCATTATTGTCAATAGTAAAGTCAGCCTGAGCAATGGCCTTGGGAATATCTTTCTCCGCTTCACCTTGTTCATCAATTTTAAATTGCTCCCAAGTTTTACCAGCATCATCAACATTTTGATTGCGCTTAGTCAAGCGTTCATAACGCAGATTCTGATCAGCCATGACAGCAACTAGCTTGAAATTAGGAAATTCTTTAAAAGCCAAAAAATCACCATAACGGCGCATACCCTCCAGGAGTATAAAGGGGCATGGTTCATTTTCAATATCTCTTAAGATTGCTCGTAAAATAATATCCTGACCAAATTGACCACGTAAAATCGATGATAAATTAGCCATATTTCCCCTGGTTTGCGACAGAGTCATTCTATCAGCAACATCACGCAAAGGTTTAGAAAATCCATAAACCTGACCCTGGTATTTTTCAGCTAAATATTTAGCAACAGTTGTTTTTCCGGCCGCTAATTGACCGGTCAAACCGATAATAACTTTGTCCATAACTTTAAATTCAACAATTAAATATTATTTACTCACGCCATACTGTTGGCGATCGTCTAACAAATCATGTTCTTGCCAATCATTAACCCAGTCATTAGTTTCATAAACTTTCAAGCTGTTATCAGCTTGACGGCCAATCAATTTTTCAATACCGGCATTAATAATCATCTTTTTACAGATAAAACAAGGATAGGCGTCTTGCGGTTTTTCAATCTCATCACGAATAACTGTTGAATACAGATACATTGTAGCCCCAAGCACGCTAATACCGGCTCGAGCAGCATTGATAATCGCATTTTGCTCAGCATGAACGCTGCGGCAAAGCTCATAGCGTTGTCCGCTGGGAATATTCATTTCCGATCGCAAGCAATTACCACGCTCCCAACAATCTTTAGTCTTACGCGGGGAACCCAGATAGCCAGTGGCAATGATTTGATCGTTGCGAACAATAATAGCACCATGTTTCGCTCGATAACAAGTTGATCGGCCAGCAACTTCTTTGGCAATGTTCATGTAATACTCATCTTTAGAGGGACGACTAGACATAAACTTGATTTTAACTAGCTTATATAGATAGTTTAACACATTGTTATCTTTCCGCAAGCTTTTAAAATTGCTATAATAAGAACGCTATGCTCAAGAAAAATATCCGACAAAAAGTTAATAAATACTTATCTGCTCCGGTTGCCAAAATTGACCTTCATGGCTGCACTAGACGCGAAGCTGAAGAAGAATTGAGTCGTTTTTTTGATTATTGGCTAGATCAAGGCGGGGGAGTCAAGCTTCTGGTTATAACTGGTCAAGGCCATCATTCAGTCGCTCCTGAGGGAATTATCAAACCATTTACTATTAACTGGCTAAAAAGCCATGGCTACCCACAACGGCCGGCTAAACCGCAATATGGTGGCAACGGCGCCCTAGAGGTGGATTTACCCTTATCAGATTAAACTACTAGTAAATTAAATTTGATCAAAAATAAAACTAGCCCAAGTAGGCTAGTTTTATTATATTTAAGAAAATCTCTTTGAAGAAGATTTAGCTCAAAGAAACACGAATACCAGGACCCATGGTTGAGCAAATAATAGCACCCTTAATGTAAGCTCCTTTAGAAGCAGCTGGCTTGCTCTTTTTAATCGCATCAACTAATGCTTGAAAATTTTCAGCTAGCTTATCATTTTCAAAAGAAACCTTACCGATAGCCACATGGATATTGGCAGTTTCATCATTTTTAAAGCTAACTTTACCTTTCTTGAGTTCAGCCACAGCTTTAGCTGGATCAGTGGTTACCGTCTCATTTTTTGGTGATGGCATTAGGCCGCGAGTACCTAAAATCTTAGCGATTACTGCTAGATTTCTCATCAAAGCTGGTTCAGCCACAGCAACCTGAAAATCAGTTTTTTCAGTTTTGCGAATTTCTTCGATCAATTCATCGCCGCCAACCAAATCAGCACCGGCGGCTTTAACAGCAGCCTCATTTTCAGTACTGACAAAAGCAGCAATCCGAACAGTCTTGCCAGTACCATGAGGCAAACTGACAGCACCGCGAACCTGTTGATCACCCTTGCGAGGATCAATACCTAAACGCAGATGAACTTCAACAGAAGAATCAAACTTAACAGTATTGGTTTTTTTAACCAATTCCATTGCTTCCACCAAAGAATAAGTCTTGGTTTTTTCCACCAATTGGCGGACTTCTTTTTGGGCTTTACCAGTCTTGGAGCCCTTACTAATTTGAACTCTTTTAGCCATAGAATTGTGGTGCGAGTGCTAGCTTAAAGGCTAGCTCCCACGATCTATTTAAATAAATTATTAATCTTTAATCTGAATGCCCATTTGACGAGCTGTTCCAGCAATAATATTCATAGCTGCTTCAGTATCGCGAGCATTTAAATCGCTCATTTTAATTTCAGCGATTTCTTTCAACTGAGCAGTGGTCAAACTGCCAACTTTGTCTTTCAAAGGATTCTTAGAACCTTTGGTAATCTTGGCATATTTCTTGATCAATTCAGCGGCTGGAGCAGTTTTAGTGATAAAATCAAACGAACGATCAGCATAGACAGTAATGACTACTGGAATGACTTCACCCATCTTATCGCGAGTGGCATCATTGAACTTACTGCAGAAATCAGCAATATTTAAGCCATGCTGACCCAAAGCTGGACCGATCGGCGGAGCTGGGTTAGCTTGTCCGCCTTTGACT
>DAONSQ010000023.1:0-9619 GCA_035411265.1 bacterium
TCAAAATTACCCATGGGGGTATTTTTAGCGCCAAGTGCTTGGCTATTTTATCTTTATGGTCAGGATCTGTGGCAAGGTTATTTAAACTTTTTAGGCTGGTAAAATGTTGCTCAATTTTTGGAAAAAAAGAATAGTTATTACTTGGCTAATTGCTTTATTTTTGGTGTTACCAAAAGTTACTCAAGCAGCTATAACTGACAATATTTTTGGTTGGGCTTGGAATCCGGTGATTGGCTGGATTAGTATGAATAATTGTGAATATGGTGCCGGTTGTAGTGGTGGAATTGATTACGGTGCTAATTTAACCGAAAGCGGTGATTATGAATTAACTGGCTATATTTGGAATAATAATGTTGGCTGGATCAGTTTGAGTGCTGGTTATCCTCTTGGCGGTTTACCGGCCTATAGTGTGCGTTTTGATCCTGTTTCTAGACAGTTTAGCGGTTGGGCCAAGATTGTTTCTTTGGGTGATGATGGCTGGATTAAATTTGCTAAAGATGCTTATGATAGTGGTAGTGAGTATTATGTTAGAATTGGTAGTGATGGTAAACTTGGCGGTTGGGCTTGGAACAATAAGATTGGCTGGCTTTCCTTTAATTCAGCTGATTGGGCTAGTAATACCATAACTTATTATACGATTGGTCGAGCACCAACTATGCCAATTAATGTTAGTGTGGTTTCTGATGAATACAATGGTTGCAATACTTTGAATTTAGCTTGGGCGACTAGTAGCTATGTTAGTGTTTACAATGTTTATCGTTTTCTTAATCCGGTTTTTACTCCAACTAGTAGCAATCATGTTCCGCCGCCGCTTAGTGTTAGCAATAAGGTTGATAGTGGTCTAGCTATGGGTGGAACCTATTGTTATCATATCGGGGCTAGTAATTTTTTTGGCACCACCTTTACTAGCAGCAGTACTTGCGGGCAAACAAAAAGTATTTGTGGTATCACAACGATTACGGGATCAGGTAATTGTCTTCAGGGTGATCCGTCAATCATTAATTTGCGCTGGGTTAAGCCAATGGTGGCTAGTGGAACCGAAATTACTCGTTTTGAAGTTAAGCGTTGTCAAGTAAGAGAAACTGATGATTGTCGACAGAGTAGTTCAATTTACAATTTAGTTTCAACTAGCAGTGATTGTTATATTGTTAAGCCGGATGAGATAGATAATCCACCTAGTACGACTCCAGCTATTCTGCCAACGCGGCATTGTGTTGATCAGGATTGTCATTGCCGTGAAGCTTTTTATGGTCCAGAGGTGGCTGAGCAGTATGTTTATAAGATTGTGGCTTTTGACAATTTGGGACATTCCGGCGACGAAACTGATCCTAAAGCTTTGATTAATATTTTTCCATGTTCTACGCAAAAGAGTTGGCGCTGGGAAGAGCAGAATCCAGCTAGTACGACTTTGAATAATTGATGATTATGATTATTAAAAATAAGCTAAAAGGTTTTACGATTATTGAACTATTGGTAGTTTTAGCTATTTTTGCTTTAATTATTTCAGTTTCTTTAGCTAATTATAACGCTGGTAGCCGCCAATCTAAGCTTAAGATGTCATTACAAAATTTTTCAGCTAATATTCGTTTGACACAAAGCTATGCTATGGGCTCAAAAGATTTTGCCGACCCGAATTCTGGAAAAAATATTGTCCCTAGAGGGGGGTGGGGTATATATTTAAATAAGGCTAGACCGAGTGAGTATAGAATCGTGGTCGATCTCAATGATGATCATTATTTTGATAAAACCATTGATGATTCCTATAAGCTTTTAACTTTTGATGACAATATTGTAATCGATGAGATTCTTGAAAATAATAGTCCTGTTGATCGGGCGGTAATTTTTTTTCAGCCGCCAGATCCGCAAACCTTTATTAATGGTCTTAATTCTAACAATATTACCATTTATTTAAAAGATAATGTTGCTAATACTTCAAGTGCAGTAACGGTTAATTTTTTTGGCTTAATTGAAAATGAGTAAAGCAAAACAACAAAAAAATAAAAGGAAGGCCGCTTTTTCTTTGATTGAGCTACTGATTGCTATGGGCATGATCGGCTTAGGTCTTTTAGGGATTGCTTCCTTAGCTTCACAGAATGTCCGAGTGCAATATTACAACAAGAACACTTTAATTTCGGCTCAGCTAGCTCAGGAGGGTTTAGAGTTGGTCAGAAATATTCGTGATAATGATTGGAAATCAATGAGTCCAATTTCAACCCCTGATTCACTGGATGGACTATTTAAGGATAATTTTATCATCGATTACACTGGTTTTATTGAGGGTTCTGATAGTGTTATTGCTAATACGCCGTTTTTAACTATTGATAATGATGGTTTCTATCGTTATGGTGGCTCTCAGGAAACATCATTTCGTCGCTTGATAACAACTAGCTGTGCAGACAAGATTTCTTGCCGAATCAAGTGTTATATTACTTGGCAAGGACAAGGCCAATCTGGTAATTATGAAATTGAAGATTATTTATATGCTTGGCGAGCGACTGGTAATTAAAAAGGGTTTTACTTTGATTGAATCAATGGTGGCGGTAGCTATTTTTGCTATTTTAATTGTTAGCGCGACTAGCATTTTTTTATCAATTATTAAGTCGCAAAGAAATACGCTGTCAGCCAAAAATGCTCAAGAGTCGATTAGTTATGCTTTGGAAGCAATGGCTAAAGAGATTAGAATGGCCAAGATTGACGACGGTAGCTGTATTACGGCAGGTAAGGTTTATGAAACCGAAAATGATAATAGTAAAATAAAGTTTCGTAATTACCAAGATGTTTGTGTTGCTTACGAAGTTAGTGGTGGGCGTTTAATGATTACTCGAGGATCGAAAACCGCTTATATGACACCTAATAACGTTAATGTTAGCCGACTTAATTTTAGTTTACGCCATGAAGATATCCAGGTTAGTCAACCAATAGTGACATTGCGTTTTGATTTTGATTATTTCAACAATGAGGCTGGCCGACAATCAATGCAAATTCAGACAACAATTTCTTCTAGGTCTTATGAAAATTATACTTATGGCGGGTAATTTTAAAAAAGGCGTAATTATGATTATTAGCATGCTAATAATCACTGGAGCTTTTGTAATTAGCTTGTCGGTGGCTAGTTTGATTATGATTGCCATCAATATCAGCCGCACTCAAAGTGATTCAGTCAAGGCTTATTTTGCTGCTGATGCCGGAGTAGAAAGAGTTTTAGATTTTGATCAGGAGGAGTCAATTGATAAACGGAATTGTGGGACTGATCAAGATTATTTGTGCTGTAATAAAGATGGTCTTTGTTTATTTTTTGATCAAGTAGTACCAGGATATGAGGCCTATGGCGAAGTTTCTGGTTGTCGTCCGTGCGATGAAGTTCGGCCGCAAGACATCGGTCATCTTAGTTCAACGACTCAACAGTATTATATAATCTATCGTGGTGTTAGTGCTGATGGTAGCCAATCGTTTTTAGAATCAACCGGAATTTCTAATGGTGTTAAACGTTCTATCCGTATGACGATCAATCGTACAGCTGGCTGCGTGCCGGTTTGTAAGGATATTGATGATAATCCTTATGAATGCGGTTATAATATGTGTAATGGATTTTGCGGCCAATGCTTAAGTACTGAGAGATGTGAGAATTTTAAATGTGTGCCAAAATAAAGGTATGAAGGAAGAGCTGTTAAAAATTAATCAGCGGATATTGAAATTGCGTCAGCAGATTGATGAATATCGCTATGCTTATCATGTCTTAGATAAAAATCTAATTGATGAAGGAGCTTTAGATAGCCTAAAAAATGAATTATTTAAATTGGAACAGGAGTATCCAGAATTAATTACTAGTGATTCGCCAACTCAGCGCGTCGCTGGGCAGGCTTCAGATAAGTTTGAAAAAGTTCAACATGAAGAGATGATGATTTCACTCTATGATGCTTTTTCTGAACAAGATATGATTGATTGGCAAAGTCGCAATGATAATTTTTTAAAGAAAGAATTGCGAGCCGAATATTATGCTGAATTAAAACTAGATGGCTTAGCAATTAGTTTGAAATATCAACAGGGAGTTTTAGTCCGTGGAGCAACGCGCGGTGATGGCAAAATTGGTGAAGATGTCACGACCAATATCAGGACAATTGAAAGTATTCCCTTGAAATTGCGTTTGCCGCAAAAAGAAGAATTGCTTAAAAATGGTTTTGAAGAAAAAGATATCGAAATTATTAATGGAATTATTATCAATGGAACTATTGAAATCCGCGGTGAAGCAGTAATGTCAAAAAAAACTCTGACTATAATTAATCAGCGTTATGAAAAATTAGGCAAGGCAATGCTAGCCAATGTTCGCAATGGTGTAGCAGGATCAATTCGCCAGCTTGATCCTAAAGTAACGGCTGAGCGCCAGCTGGACTTTTATGCTTATGACATTTTAATTTCAGGCTATAGTCGCGGTCAGGTTATTAGATATCGCAGTCAAGCTGACTTGCTAGCTAATCTGCTAGGTTTTCAAACTTTGAAACAAAATCGAGTCTGCACTGATTTGGGAGAGGTATTTTCTTTTTATCGCCAGATTGAAGAACAGCGCGAGCAGTTGCCCTTTGAAATTGACGGTACGGTGGTTAAGGTCAATGATATGAATTTGTGGCAAACTTTGGGAATAACCGGCAAGGCTCCGCGCTATATGATGGCTTATAAGTTTGGTTCATTACAAGCTACGACTTTGGTTAAGGATGTGGTTTGGCAGGTTGGTCGAACTGGTATTTTAACGCCGACCGCTGTTTTTGAGCCAGTTAAAGTTGGCGGAGTTACTATTAGCAAGGCGACTTTACATAATTTTGATGAAATTAAACGATTGGGTTTAAAGATTGGCGATACAGTTATTTTAGAAAGGGCCGGTGATGTTATCCCTAAGGTAGTGGAAGTTTTGCCAAAATTAAGGACCGGCCAAGAACAGATAATTTTACCGCCGGAAATTTGTCCGATTTGCGGCGGGGTGATTAATAAAGTAACTGATGAGGTTGCTTATCGTTGCTTGAATGACCAATGTTATGCCGTTAACTTAAGGAAATTGCGTCATTTTGCCAGTAAGGACGCAGTTGACTTTGATGGTTTTGGACCTAAGATTATTGAGCAATTAGTTGAGATTGGATTGGTAGAGACAATTGCTGATTTTTATGACTTGACCAGTGATCAATTAAAGGTGTTGCCGGGACTTGGTAGTAAATCGGCCGATAATTTAATTAAAGCTGTTAATGATCGTCGACAAATTTTAATCGATCGCTTTATTTTTGGCTTAGGCATCAAGCAGATTGGCCAGGAATCGGCAGCAGCTGTAGCTAGGTTTTTAGAGAGCAGTAATGACTGGTTGGAAACAATTACACCACAAGATTTTTTCTTGGCAGGACAAAAAATTAGTCAAGGTGAATGGCAAGATTTGAATGATATCGGTCCGAAGGTTGCCGAATCTTTATTTAGTTGGTTTTCTAATAAAGAAAACGAGACGCTTCTGGATAAGTTAACTCGTCAGGGAGTTCTCTTAAAAAAGATGGTTAACTTTGTTGGTCAAAAATTGGTGGGGCTAAATTTTGTTTTAACTGGTAGTTTGAATGGTTTGACACGGGGGCAGGCCGAGGCTAAAATAAAACAAGCTGGCGGTAAGATTGGTAGTCAAGTGACAAGGCAAACTAATTATGTTGTTGTTGGTGAGGATCCAGGCAGCAAGCTAGCTAAAGCTCAGGCTTTGGGAATTAAAATTATTAACGAACAGGAGTTATTAGCTTTGTTGGAAAATAAATAATTAGAAATATGTCTTTAGATATTGAAAAAATAAAACATTTAGCCATGTTGGCTAAGCTTGATTTACGAGAGGGTGAAGCTGAAATGTATAGTCAACAACTATCAGAGGTGCTACATCATTTGGATAGTCTTAATTTAGCAATGTCGGAAATGACGGCTAATCAAGATGAGACTGTGGTTAGTAATGATGAAATAAAGATGGTTTTAAGGTCAGACGAAGTAGCTTAAATTTATGGACAAGAAGAACTTAACGATTGCTGAAGCGAGAAAATTATTAGATGAAGGTCGAATAACCAGCTTGGAATTGGTTGATTATTTTTTAGCGAGAATTGACAGATATGATCAGGTAGTTAAAGCGTGTCTGTCCTTTAATGGTGAATTGGCTAGAGAGCAGGCCAGACAAGCTGACCAGCGCTTGGCGGCTGGTGAGAGAGGTGGTCTACTAGGTATTCCTTATCTAGTTAAAGATAATATTTTAGTTAAGGAAGAAAAAGCCACGGCCGCTTCCAAGATGTTAGCTGATTATATTGCGCCTTATAATGCGACGGTGATTGAAAAATTACAAAAAGCTGGGGCGGTTTTTTTGGGTAAAACCAATTTGGATGAATTTGCTCATGGTTCATCAACAGAAAATAGTGCTTTTTTTACTACTCATAATCCTTACGATTTAGATAAGGTTCCTGGTGGTTCATCTGGCGGTTCAGCAGCAGCGGTAGCATCTGATTTTTGTTTATTTGCTCTAGGTAGTGATACTGGCGGATCGGTTCGTCATCCAGCTAGTTTTTGTGGCGTAGTTGGTTATAAGCCTAGTTATGGCTCATTGTCACGCCATGGTCTTATGGCGATGACTAGCTCAACAGATGTTATTGGCGTTATTGCTAAAACAGCTCAGGATGCTAAGGAGGTTATGGTCATAATTGCTGGGGGTGATAACTATGACCCAACAGCTCAAACTGAGATTATACCTAGTATGGGTATTGGTAATGATTTTTCTGGATTAACAATCGGTTGGCCTAAGGAATATTTTACAGAAGGCCTTAATCCGGAAGTTCAAGCTAGCCTAAATAAAATCAAGGAAATAATGGAAGAACGAGGTGCTAGGTTTATTGAGATAAGTTTGCCATCAACTAAATACGGGGTGGCGGTATATTCAGTAATTACTCCGGCTGAAGTTAGTTCGAATCTAGCTCGCTTTGACGGATTGCGTTATGGCTACAAGAAAGCTGAGCAGGGTGATGAAGCTTATTTGTTGAATCGTGGCGGTGGTTTTGGTCCAGAAGCCAAGCGCCGAATAATGCTTGGAACGTATGTTCTTAGTGCTGGCGAGGGCCATTCTTATTATGACCAAGCTCAAAAAGTCAGGCAGTGGATGAAGGCTGATTTTAATCAGGCTTTTAAGACTGTTGATTATATTCTAACACCAACTGTACCCAGCACTGCTTTTAATATCGGAGAAAAAAATAACAATCCGCTTAGTTTGTATTTAGAAGATAGTTTGTTAACTCCAGCTTCACTGGCTGGTTTGCCGGCAGTTTCTATCCCAAGCGGACTAGACAGTAACAATTTACCGATTGGTGCTCAATTAATAGGTAAACGAGGGGATGATTTTAATTTGCTTGATTTAGCTGATAGTCTTAGGGGTATATTGAGTTTCTCTAGACCTAATTTTTCTTGGGAATAATTAAATTATAAAAATATGTTTTTCAAAAAACCGGCAAAAAAAATTTTTTCTGATCAATTTTTATTGGTCTTTCTGGTTGTTGTAGCGGGGAGTTTTATCTTTTTATTCGCTTATCAAAATCTTGTCAGTCGAGAAAAGCCAGTAGCTTCTGTCGCAACCAACCAGTTAGTTGAGACTGATAATGTAGCGGCTGAAATTATTAAAGACAATCCGGTTGATTTAAATAATTTAGAATTGGAGCTGAGTGAAGTGCCAGCTATAGAAAATAATGATCATCTATTAGGAAAAGTCGGGGCGCCTAATGAACTCATTGTCTATAGTGATTTAACTGATCCTTTGGCAGCAAAGTTTTTGCCGATAGTTGAAGAATTTAAAAATAAATTGGGTGAACAAGTGGTGGTTGCTTGGCGCCAACATCCTTTAGCTAATAATCCTTGGGCTCGGGATATGGCTATCGCGACTGAATGCGCTGGCCAGCAAGAAAAGTTTTGGCCATTTGCCAGTAAAATTGCGGCGCTAGCTAGTGAAGAAAAATTGTTTGATGATGCCTTGGTTATTGCTAAAGAAATTGGTTTAAATGAAAAAGCTTTTCAAGAATGTTTGACTAAACCAGAAGTCCAAGCTACAATTGACAAGCAATCAGCTGAGGCTGAAGCTTTGGGTGCCATTGGTGTGCCGAGCAGTTTCTTAAATAAAAAAGTTTTAAGCGGTGTTTATCCTTTAGAAGATTTTGTTGATGAAACTGGTCAAACTCAGCCAGGTTTATTGAAAATGATTGATAGTCAAAAATAGCGCTAGCGCTATTTAAGGAAGGATCGCATAGTGGTCGAGTGCGCTCGCTTGGAAAGCGAGTAGACTGTCAAAGGTCTCCGGGGTTCGAATCCCCGTCCTTCCGCCAAAATTGAAAATCAGAATCGGAAGCCGAAATGGGGTCGGCACGAAGTGCCGACACAAATGTATTCCCCCCAAAAAATCCTGAATCTGAAAGGGTTCGCCACGCTCCGCGTGGCTCAAAAAGTACGGTTCGATCTTTAATTTGAAAGTTCGAACCGACTTTTTTGAATAAATGAAGTTTCTCTTCATTTATTCCCTCGTTTGCCAATTCTATATTGTATTTCAAAAACTTTTCGGTAAGTTCGAACCGATTATTCGCTTTTTGCTCAAAAGCCGATAATTTCTCTTTGAAAAGTTGTTTTTCGTTCACTAACTTGTTTTTCATTTCCCGATATTCATCTAATGAAAGAGCATTTTCTAAATAAGCGTTCATCAACTTTTCAATTTTTGAATCTAAAAGAGAAATTTCGGCTTTTGTTGAATCCGCAAAAAGCGTAGAAGATTGGGCTTCACTTTCCATATCTTTCCTATTTTCGATTAACATCCAAGAAGCCCAATCTTCGGGCAAAGAAACTTTTTTGATTTCCTTTTGAATTTCAGAAGTGATGATTTCCTCACGAGTATATTTTTGCAAGCAAGGATTTTTCCGTTTGGTACAACGGAGATAGTTATGACCTTTTTGTGTTTCGGTGGTAATGAAACAACCGCACTCTCCGCAACGGAAAAATCCGCGATACAAAAATGGTTTTAACCCGCGAGATTTCGGCTTGCTCTTTCTCATCATCACTTCCTGAACAGAATCAAAAAGTTTCTTTGAAATAATCGGTTCATGTTTACCTTCGTGGATTTCGCCATTGTAAAGCATTAAACCTGTGTAAATCGGATTTTTCAAAAGTTTTTGATAATTCGACACCGCAAGTTCCTTTCCGCTTTTTCGCTTCAATCCAAGTGCGTTAAATTTGTCGCGGAGTTCTCGCAAAGTGAAAGACCCAGACGAATACGCCTCAAATGTTTTCTTGATTAAAGGTGCGATATTTTCATCTGGAACAATTTTTCTATTTTTATTTACATATCCGAGCGGAGCCATTTGAGGCCATATTCCGTCTTTCACTTTGTTGCGATGACCTCGTTTAATATTTTCCGACAAATTATCTACATAATACTTGGATTGCGAAAAAGCGATTGAAAGCATGAATTTGCCTTGCGGTGTCGGATCAAACCAAAAAGTTGAAAATTTTAAATCTTGAATAATCTCGGTATCAACAAGATAAATTATTTTTCCACCATCAACGCTATTTCTCGCAAGTCTATCGGGATGCCACGCCAAAA
>DAONSQ010000024.1:0-9437 GCA_035411265.1 bacterium
AACAAGGCATCCGTAGCGGAAGCTGTGGATGGATCACCTCCTTTCTAGGGAGTAAGTTTATTGGCAATGCCAATAACTTGGTCGGTCACTATGCAAATAGTGGCGAAATTATTGAGCAATCGGTAATTTCAAACAATGAAGAATTAGCGCCTGTTAGCGCCGAAATCAAAGCAAGTTTATGGGACTTGTGGATTTTCGGAAGAAAAAGATTGGTCTCATTTGCTAGGTCAATCTTTTTTTGTTACTATAGATTAGCCGATAATAGAGGGCAATTAGCTCAGTTGGTTAGAGCGCGACACTGATAATGTCGAGGTCGGAGGTTCAACTCCTCCATTGCCCACCAGTAAATTATCGCGGGATAGAGCAGTTGGCAGCTCGCCAGGCCCATAACCTGGAGGTCGTCGGTTCGAATCCGACTCCCGCAACTAAGTAGCCTCGGTAGCTCAGTGGTAGAGCAAAGGACTGAAAATCCTTGTGTCGTCAGTTCGATTCTGACTCGGGGCACGTTTATTTTTTACGGGGTGTGGCCCAGCTGGTTTAAGGCGCCTGCTTTGGGAGCAGGAGATCCCGAGTTCAAATCTCGGCATCCCGACCATGGCTGAAATTACCGGAGCGTTGCCTGGCTGTTTTTTATTTTCGGCTTGGTTGAGACTACCGAATTTTGGCCACTTGCGGGTATAGTATAATGGCTTTTATGTCAGCCTTCCAAGCTGAAGATACGGGTTCGATTCCCGTTACCCGCTCACTATTTTGTAACAACCCTTTTATGCGGGTTGTTTTTTTGTTTTTAAAGAAAAGCTAATTGGTGCTATAATTAAATAGTTATGAAAACGGAACTATTAATTAGCGGATTATTTTTGCTAACCATTTTTATGCCGACTGTGGCTAGGGCGGATAATTCTACTGAAGCAGCGGTTATTTTTCAGAGCGGCACTGAGGCGCAGGTTATGGCGCGTCACAATAAAACCCCAATAAACACTACCACTCAGGCAGCAATTCGAAAAACTTATCTTGATCCCTTGGTTAAGAATTTGCAAGATATTACTGAAAGTTAAAAGCAAGCTATTAGTAATTTTATTACTTATGGCACTTTGGGGACGCAAAATTTAAATCGCAGCGCGCGTTACCGTATGGTATTGGCCTACCGAGTTGAGTATAAAAAATTTCCAACCTCTGAGGCTAATTGGTTAGCCTTGCTCAATCAGCCACCAGGCATGAACGTTTTAATTTGTGGCATTAAGGTTGGCGATAAGCATGAGGAAAATGTGAAAAAATCTTTTATTCTTGGGTTTAATAGCTATAAAAAAGATTTAACGCCTGATCTGATTACTATTTCAACTTCAACCATGCCAAGCAATTGTTTTCGCGAGGCTGAAGAAAATAACTATCCCATGGCGATCATGTCTTTAAAGGAGGCTAGCTATTATAATGAAGTTGCTAAAAATTATCAGAAAGTCGTGATGTTTATGCCAGCTGGCAGTAATAATTTTAAAAAAGTTTTTCAGAGTAGTGTGGCCTCATCACCAATGGTAATTACTGGAGCGGGTGATAAGCATAATAAGACTGGTTATAATGTTGAATTTTTTTCTATCAATCCGCTCAATCAAAAATCTTTTATTTCTAGCTATTCCAATGGTTATGTTGCTGGCCAGATTGCTTATATTGCTAAGAAGCTAGGAATATCGGTGAGTCAAGCCCGAACGATTGCTCGCGAAACGGCTTCTTTTACTAAATCCTTTACGGCTGAAAATGGTTTTGGTCAAATTCAGATTGAGCAGGCCTTGGCTCGCGGTAAAAAGTAATTAACTATTAATTATAAGTGAAAATAAACTAGCTTTATGTCTAAAAAATTTATTTTACTCGGGTCAATTGGTCTGGGTTTAATTTTTATGGTTCTTTGCGGAGCAATTGTCTACCGCGTTAACAAGCTTAACAATAATCAAGCCAATCAGGTAATGGTCGATATTGATAATAACCAGGTTGTTGAGGAAGGTGGTATCCAGCTGCGAACTGAGCTAAGCCAGCCATCAACGGAAAGCTTAACAGCCACTGCTTCAACTGAAATGATCGAAGCGACTAAGGCAACCGAAGCAGTTAAGTCGGTTAAAGCCGAGCAATTGCAGGCTTGCCTTGATTGTAGTAGCGGTAATCCTCAGATTGAGGGTGAAGTTTGCTGTTCGCTTTCAGTGGTTGATTTTGAGGCTCAATGCTCGCAGCAAAATGGAGTTTTTATTAATCAAAGATTGCATCCGACCTCAATTGATAAACTTTTTTGTTTAGAAAAACAAATTGATTCCGGGAAGGCCTGCTCTCTAAATCAGCAATGTTTAGCTAATTATTGTGATTTTTCTTTAGCTTTGCAGGATGGTAGCTGCCTTTTGCAAGACAAGCAAGATGGCACCGGTAGTGAAACAGGTTGGGCTATTGAAAATTACAATTGTCAGACTGCCGAACCAGGTCGCTGCGCGGAGATTAGCAATAATTTTATGCCAGAGAGCTTGCAAAAAATTGAAGTTACTGGTAAAACTTTGATTAGAAAAATTAATAATAATTTACATTATTAGAGCTTAATTATTTAAATCTAATGTTTTTCCTAGAAATTTTAATTCTTTTGATCTTATCCGCTTGGTTTTCGGGCATGGAGATTGCCTTGTTTTCTTTAACTCCCAGTGCGGTTAAATCGCTAGTTTTAAGCCACGCCAAGAATGCTAAGCTTTTACAAAAACTGTTGAAAAATAAGCAGAAATTGTTAATCGTATTGTTAATTGGTAATAATTTAGTCAACATTACTGCTGCTAGCTTGGCTAGTTTGTGGGTGGGTGAACATTTTCGGTCAGGAGCTTTGGGTATTGCCACGGGCGCGATGACTATCTTGATCCTAATTTTTGGCGAGATGTGCCCGAAGGCCTTTTTTCAAGCCAAAGCCGAAAAAGTGGCCCTTTTATTTGCTCCGATTGTTTATTTTTTAGAAATAGTCCTTTATCCAATAGTTTTTTTGTTAGAAAAGCTGTTGTCAGCTTTAACTGGCAAGAATCAGCGTAAGATAATTTCAGCGCAAGAATTTAAGGCCATGAGCCGGATAGCTGTAGAAAATGGTGTTTTTCATTTCAAGGAGCACGAGATGATTATGAATGTTTTGAAATTCGGTAATGTGACGGCCAAAGATATTATGACGCCGCGTTACCGCATGTCAGTGGTCAATGAAGAGGCAGAAATTGACCAGATTGCTTATTTTATGGCTCAGGAAGGTTATAGTCGTTATCCGGTTTATCATAACCAAGAAGATAATATTGTCGGCTATGTGCACTTAATCGATGTTATGCGGGTGCTCAATAGTGACGACCGTGAAGATCAGCTGGTTAAGCATGTCAATTCAGTTATTAAAGTTGATGAAGACGATAAGATTGATCAGATATTCCGTCGCATGATTAAAAAGCGCATCCATATCGCCATGGTTTATCGCAACAAGGAACAGCTTTTAGGCATGCTAACCTTAGAGGATGCCTTGGAAGAAATTGTTGGTGAGATTGAAGATGAAAATGATCAAGAAATTAATGAACGGATTAGTGAACGCTTAGCTGAGAAACCGGAAATCGACGTAATCGATTAATCCAAATAAAACAGACCCTGGCCTAGGGTCTGTTTTTGTATCTAAATTGTTTATCGGATAAAAATTATTCGGCTCGATCGCAAATGCCGTTAGAGTTGTTGTCGGTGAAGTTAGGTTTTTCACCATTTTGAGCTTTAGCGCAACCGCAATTGGCCCGATCTTGATTACCATCTTTTTGGCCACAGCCATTAGCACCGCAACCGCAGCCTTTGGTCACGACAGTTTTAGAAATGTCGGCTTTGGTGATTTCAGCTTGACTGCTAGCGCTTTGGACTGAAGACCAAGTAAAACCGCCAATAATTAAAAAGGCAATCATGAGTCCGCTATACATTAAATGTCGTTTGTTCATAATTATTTTAATAATTAATAATTGTTATCAATTATTAATACGCCGTTAACGATTATTTTCTTTCACTTTGACAAGTTTGGCCAGTAGAGCAGTTACATTTTTGACAACCACAATGATTTTGATGTTGACGAATTTCTCGGGCAGTAAAGATTTGTGGTCCGGTAATCTGGCCAATAATTTTAACTGACTGGCCGATTTGAGTTGGTGTGGCCGACTGAATAGTTTTTTCGTTAATGTTAATAGTCCAGATAGAATTGTCGAAAGCAACTATTTGCAGAACAGTGGAGTTTTGGTTAAGTATTTGACCGATTAAAAGTCCTTGATCTGGCCGATGCCAAAGATAATCCTGACAATTTAAGCGATGATAGAGCGGCCGTTGCGCTAAGTTTTGGTTAATTTGTTTACCTAGACCAGAATAAGCAATAATAGTTCCAAGCAATAAGCTGATAATCAGGCCGTCAATTGTTATTCTAATAAGTGAATGACGATAGCCGTGGCGGGTTTTACGAAAATAGTTGCGGATGATAACGATGGTTAGCAGTAAAGTGGTTAACCAAAATAAGGGCAGTGAGCGGATAATTAGATGATGACCAAGCTGCCAAGCTAATTGCCAGTCATTGAAACGCAGGCTATCAATAACCATGGCGCTAGCCAGACTACCAACAGCTACCCATAGTAATAATAGCAGCCAAAGCAAGATATTGCGTACTATAAAAAGCCAGTGTGGCCGAGGCTTTAGAGCTTGCTGTTCAATCTTTTTTAATATTTTTTTAGCCAGTTTATTCATGTTTTTTAATTAAGAGATTTTGTAATCGTTGTTTGCCACGACTTAACAGGGTGGCTACAGTTCCTATGGGTTGTTGGATAATATCGGCAATGGCCTGATAATCTAAGTCTTCAAAGTAGCGCAGGATTATAATTTCTCGATATTTATTAGGTAAGTTATTAATGGCTTGATTGAGTTGAGTTCGCCAGATAGCAATATTGGCAGTTTGTTGCCAATTGTGGCCAGCTAAAGAATTTAGGGCTTCGTTGTCAATAGAATAATCAACATTGGGTCTGGCTAAACGGCGGCGATGGTGGCTAATGGTTTCGTTGTGAGCGATGCGATAAAGCCAAGTTGAGAGTTTTAATTCTGGATCAAAGTTATTGATATTGAGATAAAGTTTAAGAAAAACTAGCTGTAAGATATCCTCGATGTCTTCTTTACTTAAACCGGAAAGGCGGAAAATATAGCGTGACAAAGGCGCCTGATAGCGATTTATCAGGATAGCTAGGTTTTCTGGACAATTGTTGAGGTCAGCAGCTAGGCTTTCGTCGCTAACCATGATTGACTTTTCCATTACCAAATAATACGTTAGTAAGCCTCAAGATGTTTCAATATTATAAATTATAACAAGCAATTAATAATAAGTATAATCTTTAAAGTTTTTCCCCTTGACAAAAGCGGTTTATCTTAGCTATAATCAGACTACCGTTAATGCTCACTTATTTAGTCAATTTTTAACCAGGCATTGTTTATGCTGAAAATCAAGCTTGCCCGCATTGGCAAAAAGAAAGCCCCAATCTATCGTTTTATTATTTCTGAAGTTGGTCGTGATCCATATGGCCGTGTTTTAGAAAATTTAGGTTCTTATAATCCAAGATCTAAAGAATTACAAGCCAAAGCTGATCGAATTAATCACTGGATTAGTCAAGGCGCTCAAATGACTACTACTGTTAACAATCTATTAGTTGGTCATAAGATTGTTAAAGGTGAAGTTATTCGTGTTGTTAGTAAGCAGGCTGTTCCAGCTGCTCCAGAAGTTAAAGAAGCTCCAGCTGCTACTCCAGCTGCCGAAACTAAGACCGAAGAAACTCCGGTTGAAGAAGCTGCTCCAGAAGCTCCAGCTACCGAAGAATCTCCAGCTGAATAGTTTAGGTGTTTTTTAAACCAGGCTCTCGCAAAAGAGTCTGGTTTTTTATATAATGAAAAGGTAATTAATTTTTTAAAATATATGCTTTCTCGTCAAGCTTGGTTCAAGTTAATTTTTTCAGTTTTTACGATTTTAATTGTTCTTGATGTAGTGCGTTTAGGACGTTTGGGTTTTGTTGCTTATCGCCAAGCTATGATTGGCCGTCAAGCTTTTGAACAGGGTTGGCAAGAAATTAAGGCCGGTGATTGGTCGGCTGCTGGCCAAGAAATTAAAATAGCTGAGCAGGCTTTTACAGTTGCCCGTAACAACAGCTATGTTTTAACCCGTCATTTTTTGTGGTCTAAGATTGGCTGGTATCAACAGCAGACTAATAGTGCTTATAACTTATTTAAGTCCAGTGAAATTGCTTGTCGAACAGCGGTTAGTTTTTTGTCTCAAGTTGATAAATTACAAAACACTAATTTAGTTGGCTTGATGCCTGGGGCAATTGCTCCGACTGACAAGACAAATACTCAGGTTTTAGCACAAATGAAAGAGATCCAGCCGTTAATATTGGAAACCCTAGCTAATATTAATGAGCTGGAAGCAAGTTTAGCCCAAGTTAATTTTGCAGCCGGTTTGACTGAGCTTAACCAGCCAGTTGCTGAGCTTCGCTCCAGTATTGATAGCGGTAAAAAGTTATTAGCTGAGTATTTACCGTGGATTCAATTGGCACCATATATTGCTAATCAGGTTGGTGATGGTCGCTTTTTGTTGATCTTACAAAATAATGATGAGCTACGGCCGACTGGTGGTTTTATTGGTAATTATGGTCTTTTAGAATTAAAGGATGGCCGAGTCGCTAATTTGGAAACTCATGATAGTTATCATTTGGATATGCCAGCTCAAGATGCTTTTAAACCGGCCGTGCCGTATGAGCTTAATCGTTATCTGGGAGTGAAGCAGTGGTTTTTTCGTGATGCCAACTGGTCGCCAGATTTTCCAACAACAGCTCGGCAGCTTAAGTATTTCTATCAAGAACAAACCAAGGTTATTAAAAAGACCGCAACAGCTGAAAAAATTGATGGTGTTATTGCCATTACCCCAGCCCTGGTTGAGGATTTTTTAGATATTGTTGGTCCGATTACAGTTGAAGACCAAACTTATACCCGTAGTAATTTTGTTGATTTATTGCAGTATCGTGTTGAAATGTCTTATGACCAGTACGGAGTTAGCTCTTGGAATCGCAAGGAGGTTATTAATGATGTTATTAAGGAACTAAAGAAGCGTTTGCTAGCTTTGCCAGCCAATCGCTGGGCAGAAGTGGCGCAAGTTATTATTAAGAATTTAGAGCGGAAAAATGTTTTACTTTATAGTGAAGATGGAAAAATTGAACAGTGGTTGGTTCAGCAGAATTGGGCTGGCCAAATTCGTTCCACCAAATCTGATTTCCTATGGGTTGTTGATGCCAATCTAGGTGCTTTTAAGAGCGATGCTGTGGTTGATAAACATGTGGATTATAATGTTTATCGCTCTGGTAATGATTGGTTAGCTGAAGTTAAACTGACTTATAGCCATAACGGTGGTTTTGATTGGCGAACAACCAGATATAAAACTTTTACTCGTGTTTACGCACCTCAAGGTAGCCAGTTAATTAAACAGATTGGTTTTAGAGAGGTGGCAACGACTACTGAAGAATTGGGTCAGGCTGTTTTTGGCGGTATTATTACGGTTGAGCCGAAAAAGACTGGTGAGGCTAGCTTGGTTTATCGTTTGCCGCAAAGTGTTGTTGATCAGATAAACAAAGGTCAATATAATTTACTGTTACAAAAACAGCCTGGACGACAAAGAACTTCACTTAAAGTTAAATTAAATCTGCCCCACAGTATTAAACGCAGTCATTCGGAACAGTTGGAAATACAGGTTGAGGGCAATAAATTGCAAGGACAGTCAGGGTGGTTGGTGGACAACTTATTGTCGGTTAGTTTTTGATTTTTTGCAGAATAAAATAATGATTTAAGTTGTCGTGATGATAAGTGATGAGTTTTAAGCCGGTGGCAGTTAAGAGTTGTTCGGCTTCTCTTTTGGTGAAAGCATGATAATAGCGCAAAGAACCGGTTGTTTTTTGCTGCCCCCAGTGGAATAATAAATCGCCATAGTCCAGCTGTCCTAAAAATTGTGTCCAGAAGCTAAAAAATAGCTTAGGCCAGTATTTAATTTGTCGATACAGATCCCAAACACTAACAATTAAATAGCCATTGTCGCGCAAACTGGCAGCTAAATTGGCAACAGCCTGTTGACGTAGCCGATGACTAGGAATGTGATGGAGGGCAGCAATACAGCAGACTACATTGTATTGCTGAGCCGGCTTAGATAATAAATCGCCAACTTGCCAAATTAAAGGAAAATGAAAAGCCGCGGCGGGGTGATTTTTTTTGGCAATTTCTAATAATTTTTCTGATAAATCACTGCCAGTATAGCTATTTAGCGGACGGTTTTTTAATTCATCAACCAAACGACCATTGCCGCAACCAATATCTAAAAGATCGCCTTTTAGTGGCAGGTCTTGTAATAATTGGCGCAATTCCGGCCAAAAAGCTTGCTGCCTGGTGGCGGAAAAATTAGCAGCGATGGTTTGGTAATTATTGTAAACAATGGTTTTTAATTGTTCGGCTCGTTTGGGGTTCATTATTTTTTCTTAGAGCCTTTTATAAAGGCCAAAGCGATTTTTAATTCAGTCCAATCAATATAGCTTGGCAGCTGTTCTTTAAGGGTGGTTAAGCGGCCATTTAGGAATTGTGGATTTTGTTTAACTAGGTCGCTAACCATGGAAATAGTATTGTCATCAACCAACGGGCTAGCATCTTTGATTAATTTTTTTTCTAGCAAATAACATAAATGTTCAGTGATGGTTTCTGAAGTTAGTTCTCTTTGGGCGGCGATTTCGTTGATATTTAAGCCAGCTTGATATAGTTCTAGCGTTATAAATTGAGTGAGTTTAGTTTCTAGAGTGACACCGTGGCTAGTGCTGCGCTTAGTATTATGGCCAGTGCTGTAATTAGTGTTTGAAGAAGTTTTTCTAAAATTAGTTGGCGTGCTTTTTTCAGGGCGAGAGTTGCTGTGTCGTTTCAGGCACCAATCGCAATGGCCGCATTCTGGCGCATCAGTTTCACCAAAATAATTTAGAATATATTGCTGTCGACAACCTTGGTGATAGACATAATCTTCCATTTGGTCAAGCTTGCTTTTAGCGAATTTCAGTTTTTCACGGAGAGCTTGGCGATCCAACTCTACCTCATCGCGAGCGCAACGCTTTAGAATGGTGATTTCTGTCCCTTTAAAAGGTGGTTCATAAGAAAGTAGCTCTTTCTCTTGTAATTTTTTCAAGAGGCGCGTTAAAGAATCTTTAGTGCAATGCAGCTCAGTGGCTAGATTTTCCAAATTAATAGCTAGGCCAGTTTTGAGTTTATGGGCGTAATTTTCATAGAGATTATTCCAGAGTTCAATTGATTTTTTAGCTCGGCTGCCTAAAGCAGTTTGACCATCCAGGAGGGTGGTGGTTGGAGTTAATAGTTGCAAGGTG
>DAONSQ010000025.1:0-8919 GCA_035411265.1 bacterium
GCGACTTGCTCAACATTCGAAGATTAAAAGATCAGGCACTCTTCGAGCGCCTGAAAACTATCAACTAAACTCTTAACCCTACTCCTGGTAGGGTTTTTCTTTTACTTGGCGCTCTAAATAATCACGCTGATTATCTATTATAGCCTTGGCATAATCTAAATCAGCTTGGTCCATCATCTGATCAAGTTCTTCCAAGAATTGATCATTAGCTTTGATTTGATTATTTATTTCCGCCAAAATTTCTTCGGCTTCTTGAATATCGTCCATATTATTTTTTTATAATCTTACCGTATAAAATCTCATTAACCTTTCTTTCTGCTTCCTTCTCTTCATTTTTTTTATCTTCAACTAGAAAATTAATCATTAATTCTCTATATTCAATACCACTAATTTTATCTCTTTTTGAAGATACGATAGACTTTTGCTTAGCAAAATCAAAAATCCTCAAAAAATCAGAATTATCAATTAGTCTATTCCAACCTCCTAAACTTTTATTTGTTTTTTCTAATTCTTTATTAAGTTTCTCAATATCTATACTTTCCTCCTCTTTTACTTCTTCAGCTTTAGCTGGTTGTTCCGCTTCAATTGAATTTTCTTCAGTTGGTTGTTTCGTTTCAGTTGTATTATTTTCAGCTGGAGCAGTATTTTCTTCTTCTTTTACTTCTTTAACCACCTTTTTCATTTTTAGACGAAGAAGAATCCCTAATTTTATCTAATTTTTCGTTAACTACCTTGGTAGCACTTTCTTTATTAAAATCATCTCTCATTAAATAAGCTATCATCATCTCCCTAATCTTTAAGCCGTTAATCTCATCTTTCCTTATATTGACTTTAGTTATATCAATTTTATTTGTTTTACTACTACTAACAAATCCAAAAAGACCGTTATAAATAGAGTTTTTGTTTGATCCATTAATGCGAGTAGTCCAGACAACCAGCTTTAACTTTGTCTCCTTTAAATATTTATCCAACTTTTTAATATCAACACCGTCCTCTTGTTCAATTTCATTATCAGCTTCATCGTCGCCAGCCTTGGTTTCAGCTTGAGCCTCATCTTTAGTCTTGTCTTCTTTCGCCTTTTTCTCTGCTTCTTTTTTATCAGCCTCCTGTTTAGTTTTTGCTTCTGCTTTCTTTCTTAAGTTCTCAGCTTGTTCTTCTCTAATTTTATTAGCCGCAGCTCGTTTAGCCCTAATATCATCAGCTATCTCTTGGCTGGTTTTACCCAGATTTTCAATCTTATCCACTAAGCGCTTGGTATTGAAGCGATCCGTTTGTAATTGGCTAATTTGTTGGCGCAATTTTTTGTATCGACGATCTATTTCTAGTTGTTGTTTTTTTAATTCAGGCAAACTCTCAGCAAACCCTTGTTTTAGCATTTTTAGTGTTAGCGTAGCTTGTTTGTCTTTACTTAAATTCTTTAAAGCTCTTTCGGCCTTCCAAATACTAGTAGCTACTTCAAATCGTTTAGTACTAATTTTTTGATAAATTTCATTATAACCAGTTAAAGCCGTATCAATTAAATTTAACCTCTTCTCATAATGATTAAGTAAACTAGCTTTTCTGACTTCTAAAACCTCTTCATATTGTTTTTTTTCATCCGACAAAGCATTATCATTTATAACCTTTTAATTTTCCAGAGAATTTAACTTTTCTGGATCTTTAACAATATCTCCATACAAGATTACATTGGCCGCGTATTTATCTTCATGATTTTTAATTTCATTCTTTATCTTAACTAAGTCCCGTCCTTCTTTTTTAGCAATTTTATTAATCTCCTGTTCAGCTCTTTTTTGATCTCGATTAAAATAATCAGAAAACTTTTTTAAAAATCCTTCTTTCTCACCACTTTTAATCTCTTGACCTAGTTGATCTAGTCGATCCAGTTGCGAAATCAAATCTTCTAAAGTTTCCTCCGGTTGATTATCAGTTGCTTCTGGGGTTGGTTGCTCAACCTGGGCTGGTTGCTCAACCTCAAATGGTTTTTCGGTCATATTTTTATTTTTAGATGTAATATAAATCCATATTACCACCTAACCTCTTGTCTTTCAAGCAATCTTATGTTATCTTACCAAAGTAAAATTGGAGAGATGCCAGAGCGGTTTAATGGAACAGTCTTGAAAACTGTCGTCCGTGAAAGCGGACCGAGGGTTCGAATCCCTCTCTCTCCGCAACATCGTGCTAGCACGAGGTACTTAAAAACAGAGCCTTCAAAGGCTCTGTTTTTTGTTATATCAAAGATTAATCTTTACTTTTGGCTATTTTTAGGTATGATTAAAATACGAAACCATAAAAATTGACCTTTAAAAATTAAGCACGAAATTGGTCGCAGTCAAAAGATGGAAATAAAATCAAGCAAAATAGCGTAAGGAGGTTAATTGTGAAAAGTGAATTTCCAATACCTAAATGGACTGAAAAACATGATATTATCAGTTTTTCGGTTACATCTGATGGTACAACCGGTGAAGAATGGATTACTCGTTTGGAAGGTAAAGGTTTTCGTATCGGAGACTATGCTAAGAGCATACTTTGCTCTAAAAGTTTTAAACCAACCACTGGCATCACTTACGAAATCGCCATCTTAAAAGGCAAAATTTTCAGTGATAGTAAACGTGTCACCAAAAACATTCGTAAGGAAGCCAAAAACCGTATGCTTTCCACTCCTAAAACTGAGGTAGCTTGTCTTATCAGGGAGAAGTTCTCTGATAAAGAAATTGAAGCCATGGGTCTATTTTGGATCGTTACAATGCATGAATCAATAGAAGATCCTGACGGCAATCCTAGTCTACTCCTCGCTAGTCGCAATGGCAGTGGTTCCTGGCTTGGCAGGGAATATGACGACTCTGATCTGTGGCATCATGGCTATGGGTTTGCCTTCGTCGTTTCGCATTGAATTTTTAGCCTCGAATTATGCAAACAATTCGAGGCTCTTTTTATAAATTTTTTTGATTATTTCAAAAAGCACCAATTAAACTCGAAGCATGTATAGTATACTATAGCATATGCATAATTATTAATCCTTAATTATAACACTTTGTCGACTAGATGTTTCCAGGGTGCTGAACTATTGCACTGATATTGACAAAATACTTATATTATGCTATAATTAAATTATAGAAAATTGAACTTTAAAAACTAGCTTGCGAAATTGGCCACAGCCAAAAAATGGTTAATAGTTTAGCCATTTCCTGGCTGTGACCAAAATGGTTGTCAGTTCCGCCTCGGAGTTGAGGAAAATAAAACAGCGCAATGTAGCGCAAGGAGGTTAATTGTGAAAAGTGAATTTCCAATACCTAAATGGACTGAAAAACATGGTGTTATTCGTTTCTCTGTAGTATCTGACGGCACAACTGGCGAAGCATGGATTGCTCGCTTAGAAAGCAAAGGTTTCTATTTAGGAGTTGAAGCTAAAAGCATTTTACGCTCAAAAAGCTTTAAAACCACCAGCGGCATTACTTACGAAGTCGCTATTTTAAAAGGTGAAATCTTTAGTGATAACGAGCGGGTAACAAAGAATATCTATGAAGAAGCTAAAAACCGTAAGTTATCTACGCCTTTCCCTGAAGTGGCTTGCCTCATCAGGGAAAAGTTCTCTGATAAAGAGCTTGAAGCCATGGGACTATTTTGGATCTTTACAATGCACGAACCAATTGAATATTTTTGCGTTCCTAAGATCCTCGTCGCTAATCGTCGTGATTGTGGCTCCCGGTTGATTACGGAAACCTGCTTTTGCCCTGCTACAGAGTGGGCTTGTGACGGCGGTTTTGCCTTCGTCGTTTCGCATTAACTTTTAGCCTCGAATTGTATAAACAATTCGAGGCTCTTTTTATAAATTTTTTTGATTATTTCAAAAAGCACCAATTAAACTCGAAGCTGGTTTTTTATTTTTCCTTCTGCTAACTATCTCATCATAACATTGACCTGGTTATCGACCAAATCTTTAACCAAGGGGATTATTATTTGCTTTTGATAGTAATTATCAACCTGATTGATAACCGGAAACATTAAGGCTGGCACAAAAAGTTCATAACTTTGGTTAGTCTTATTATCATAATTATAAATTCGCGCCAAAATGTTTTTAGGACTACCTAAAATAACTTCAACTTCTTTAGCTTCCGGTGCTTCATAGCCAAACTCCACTGACCTAGCCAAGGCTTCTTTGATTTTTTGCCCGTCAGTTTCTAATTCATAATTTGATTTTTCTAAATTCAAAGAAAAATTACCGCTCACACTGCTCACCGAATGCCGGCCCAAATCAACTTCCACCGTCAATCCATCAACTCCGCCTCCATTACTATAAACGAAATCCTTATTAACAATTAACGGAAAAACTACCGTTACTGACTCCGGGCTATAATCATTTCGACCAGCTTGATAATCAGCAATAGCTAGCTTAGAAGCTTCAGCTAATTGCGGCTGGCCATAAGAGCTTAAATTAATCTTATACTGTTTAGCAAAATCTTGGGCAATTTTAATAATTGTTTCCCTACCTGGTAAATCTTTCTTTTTTACAGCATCATCAGCTTGTGGCCACTTTTCCCAATTTTGATAAATAGAAAAACTATTATTTTCTAGATTAACTGAAAAAACGTAACCATCTGGTCGATCTTCCTTGAAAGAAAAATTATCCAGTTTAACTTCGGTAAATTTTTTCAAATCAATAAAACCAAGGTTTAACTTTTGAATCTGTTTAGCCAACTCTTTGCCTGATTGTTTCTGATTGTTCTTGCGGTAGACCGACCCCTGGCTATCTGTCAATTTAATTTCTTCACCCTGGTAAACCATCTTGTATCTTATCGGGTTTTCTGGAATCATCATCTTTTGATCAACGGCTAGCTTATTCGATACACCTCCTGGTGGTATAGTATTTACTGACACCCCTCTTGCCGCCGCTATATTACCAGTATTATTTATTAACATTTCTTCCTGATTACCGCCACTAATCTTCCCAAAATAACTATCGGATAACTCGGTAATAGTAACTCGACTTAAAAACTTATCTTCTATAATTAATCCTTGCTTCTGCCAAGCAATCAAAAGTAACAATGAAAATACGCCAGCTAAAGCCAAGGTCGGCCAAACAAACTTTTTTACCACAAATCTAGGCTGTTCACTTATTTTATCCGCCAATCGACCTCTTAATTCCAAGAAGAAATCAGGGCTTAGGTCGACTTGTGGCCTTTCTTTTAGCATTAAAGTAACGATTTGTCTTATTTCAGATGATCTACTTTTTAGTTCTGGCTCGACAGCGAATAAATCTTCTAAAATTTGATCTATTTTTTCCATATTAGCTTACTTTATAATTATTAAACCGATAATTAAAGCCAAAAAATCTTTTTCTGGCAAATGGCTGCGCAGCGCCTTAAGTGACCTTAGGCAAATCATCTTGACTGCAGCCTCGCTTTGACCAACTGACTCGGCAATTTCTTTGTAACTTAACTCATCCCATAATCTCATCATGACAATCTGCCTTTGCTTACTAGACAAATACCCCATAGCCGTCTTAATCTTTTCTAAAGACTCGCGATTAGCTACCTCAGTTAATGGATTAATAGGTCCAGCTAGGTCAAAAACGGTTTCAATATCATCATTATTTTTATTAGTTCGGTAATGATCGATAATCCGATTGCGAGCAATCATAAAAATCCAAGCTCCCGATACTTTTTCCTCGCCAGGCCACTTTTTGAGAGCCTTAATAAATATTTCACTCGTCAAATCTTCGGCTATTTCTCGCGATAAAACTCGACGATAAACAAAACCGTAAACTTTTTGGAAATATTGATCATAATATTTCAAGAATTCAGACTGTCCGCTCTCCATATTTTCGAAAATTATTTTTGTTTTATAGCTATATAAATTATAACGAAAATCTCGAAAAAAAGTAACACTAACCAGTCTTTTTTATAAATCTTACCAGCTACCTTGCATTAAAAGGTAGCTGGTGCTATACTAGTTTTGTTAACTTAAAAATTATGGAAAAAAACGATTTTCAAAAAACTCTTGATAACGCTGAAGCCCAGATGCGGAAAGGCGTTCTCGAGTTTGCTATCCTTTTAGTTATTGCTCGGGGCAAAACCTACGCTAATGAAATTATTGCCAATTTACAGAAATCTCATTTAGCAGTTGTCGAAGGAACTATCTATCCACTGCTTTCCCGTCTTAAAAACGCTAAACTGCTCGATTATTCCTGGGAAGAATCAAAGGCTGGGCCACCTAGAAAATATTATTCAATTACCGCTCAAGGCAAAAAATTCTTGAGCAGCTATGAAAAACAATGGCAGGCCCTAACTAAATCAATTGATAGCTTAAAGAAATAAACCAATTAATTTAAAAATATGGATAAGACAACCTCAATTAATCTCGGCGGTCTGAACTTCATGATTGAAGAATCAGCCCACGAAAAACTGGTCGATTACCTTAAGACCGTTAAAAAACATCTTGGCAAAGATATCGATCAAGAAGAAGTTATGGCCGACATTGAATCTAGTATGGCCGAAAAATTAAAAAGTAGCCTCACCTCTTATAAAGAGGTTATAACTAACAAAGATATTGAAGCCTTAATCTCAGTTATGGGCACAGCTGAAGATTTCAACCGTGAAGTCGGGCCCGAAGAAGAAAACACTCCATCCAAAGACGAAGACGAACCAGCTGGCATTAAACGAAAACTTTATCGTGATACCGACAATGCTATCATTAGCGGTGTCAGTGCTGGGTTAGCGGCTTATTTTGACATTGACCCGATTGTCTTTCGCTTACTCTTTGTCGCTCTTATTTTTGCCAATGGTTTTGGACTCCTAGCTTATTTAATCTTCTGGATTGCCATGCCCGAGGCTAAAACTGCTAGCCAGAAATTAGAAATGCATGGACAGGCACCAACCATTGCCTCGCTAGAAAAACTTTCTAAATTCGGCAAAGATTTAAAAGCAAATAGCCGAAAGCATTGGCGGCAATTATCAGCTTTCGGCAAAATTTTCTACTTACCTTTCATGTTACTCGGGCGACTTTGGGAAGGTTTTAAAAAATTATGGTCAAAAATTTGGCCGATAATCCGTTTTACTTTTGGCTTATTCTTAATTGGCGGAACCTTTATTAGCTTGATTGCTGTTGGCACTGGCAGCCTATATCTACTCTTGCAAACCTACTCTGACTATCGGATTTCCTTTATTCCTATAGCTGACTTGATCAGTACTATTCCTTTTTCGTTAATAGTCACCAGTGCTTTCTTGGCCCTCGCTATCCCGATCATATTACTACTTCTAGCTGGTATCAGCATTGTCCGTCGCAAAAATAGTTTATCCTTTACCATGGCCGCCATTTTAATCGCTATTTGGATGGTTGCCACGATTGCCGGCTCAGCTTTAGCCCTAAACTACATTCCCGAAATCGTTAACCGAGTCAACAACTATCCAGCGGTACAAAATACTTCTATTAAAATCAACGGTAACGAGGCGCAAGAGTTATCAGCTGACGGCAATATCCAAATCTTTGTCGATCCCAATAGTAATCAAACAGCCATTTTAGAAGGTCGCTTAGTTGATTTGGAAAGCATTGAAACAAAATACGAAAATAATCACTTAAGTTTAGTGAAAAAAAATATCCCTGAACAAAAATGCCTAGACTGTGTTAGGCAAAGTGTTACTTTAAAAATTAGCGGAAAAAACCTAAACAAAATAACTGCCATCGATGGCGCCTATATCAACCTTAAAAATATTAACCAGCCAACTTTAGAAGTTAATAGTTCCAATGGTTCTTATATTGACCTAACCGGTCAGATTGGCAATTTGAAATTAACAGCTAATCAAGCCAACATTGTCGCCAACAGCGCCTCCAGTGAGTTAATTGATGCTTCTATTTTAGCTAGCGATTCTGAAATAGTCTTGGCTGGCCAAACTAAAAAGCTAGTTATCCATAGCTCTAATACTGATAAATACACTTCGATTATCGCTAATAAACTATCTAGCCAAGAAGTTGAATTATCATTAGATTCACCCCTAACTATTATTAGCGGTCAATCAGAAACTATTAATTTTAGCAAAGATTCAGCTGGTATTTTATTTCATCAAAATAGTAAGCTTAATAATAATTCTAAAACTTGGTTGATCAGCAACTATCAGCCGCTTGATTCTTTTGAATATTCTCGCCAATTAGAAAAAACCAACAACCATGATTATCAAAAATCAATAACCTACAAAATTATAGGTAACGAAGAAGAAAGCTATCTAATTAAGAAAGACACCTTAACCCCTGATGAGCTAGAAAGGATGTCAATCCGTTTTTCCAGCGCCCTTAATTTAGATCGTTACTAAAACCTACTCCGAAACTAAATCAAAAAATCGCTTAACCAGCGATTTTTTGTTATAATGCCAGAAAAGTAAACTTATGAAAAAAATCATTGCCATTCTTGCTATTTCCTTGTTCTTAATGGGTCTACCTCAATTACTACTGGCTCAAAATATCGATACTGTTAATACCTCCAATCACCCAGTTGATGAACTCTTTACTGCTGAAGTAATTAAAATAATTGAAGAAAAAGAAGTTACCCGTGAAAACGGCAGCACTTTTTACCAGCAAAACCTGGAATTAAAAGGCCTAGAACATAATTGGAAAGATAAAACTATCACCTATCAAGGCATCTCTGAAATGGATCTTATTGGCCTTAGCCGCTTTGAAGTTGGCGACAAGGTAATGGTTCAAAAGAGCTCCGCTCCTGACAGTGAAGACCAATTCTTCATTACTGATTATGTTCGTAAAACCAGTCTTTACTGGTTAATTATCCTTTTTGTTATCATCATCTTGATTATCGGAAAAAAGAAAGGCTTCAAATCATTAATCGGCTTAATAATCAGCTTCTTAATTATTATTAAGTTAATGTTGCCGCAGATTTTAGCCGGTAGAAACCCCATATTAGTTGGCATTATCGGC
>DAONSQ010000026.1:0-8795 GCA_035411265.1 bacterium
AAAGCCTTGCAATTTCTAAAGTTCAAAGTTGGACATCTGGCGGAGGAGAAGGGATTCGAACCCTTGATACCGTTGCCGGTATAGTGCTTTTCGAGAGCACCCGATTCAACCACTCTCGCACTCCTCCCTATTATTTAAGCCCTTTTATCTTGGGCTAACTGCTTCAATCTGTCAATCTCATTTTTTGTCAGTGCCCGGCAAGCGCCTTGTGGCAGTTTGCCCAATTCTAAGCCTGCCAAAGCGCTCCGTTTCAAATCAATCACTTCATAACCAGCCGCTTCCATCAAAAGTCGAATCTGGCGCTTTTGCCCTTGATGTAAGATTATTTCCAGTCGGTCACTAGCTAATTGGCGGCCCAATTGCGCCACAGCCAAAGCTTGATCTTCATACAGACGCCGGCCTTTGGCTAAAAAGTCTTTGAGCCGCTCGATATCTCGGCCAGCAAAGCCAGGCCGGACGACCACTTCATAAGTTTTTGGATGAGCAAAGCGCGGATGAGTGAGCTTTTCAGTCAGGTCGCCATCATTAGTCAGTAACACCAACCCGCGGCTATCCTTATCCAAACGGCCGACCACAAATAATCGACCCGGATAATCAATAAGTTCAAAAATATTGCGCTCACCTTTAAAATCACGGCTAGTGCAAGTATAGCCCATTGGCTTATTGAGCATCAAGTAAACTAAATCTTGACCCTCACTCTCAACCAAACGACCATCCACAGCGATATTGTCGGCCATATCTTCAACTGTCTGTCCCAGTTCAGCTACCGCTTTTCCAATGGTTACTCTGCCGGCACGAATCAAAGCCTCAGCCTGACGGCGCGACCATGGTCCATGGCTAGCTAAAAATTTAGTTAACTGTATCATTGTTTTTCTGTTTAAATTGCAGGCTTAGCCAACCGGTTAAAGCGAGCCCGAGCCAAAAGATTACTGCTAAATCATTCTTAAAATATGGTACATCCACGAGTCCATGGATTAAAGTTGCCATCCAAGCGCCTAAAAGTCCCCAGCTAAGCCAAGCTAGACTAGTCTTTTTCTTGAAACGCCAGTAATTTATTAAATTGATTATTCCTGCCTTAAACCATAACCAAATAAAGATCAATAAGCCAGCAAGTCCCAGTTCGCTCCAAAAATTAAGGAAAATATTGTGCGGATAAAGATAGATTTCCAGCGGCTGCCAGGTCGGCTTAGCTTTTTTATTATCCGGCGACTTGATCCAAATACCTTCATGATGATACGGGTTTACGGCTGTCTGATAGTTAGCTAGCCCCGCTCCCCAAAAATTTTTCCCTTGATTTAGCATTCGCCAAGTCTCTTGCCACTGGCTTTGGCGGATCTGGCCCGAAAGGTCAGCTAAGCGAGCCTTTTGTTCAATTTTTTTAAAAAGCTCTGGCCGTCCCCACCACAGGCCCAAAATTGCCGTCAAAATGGCCAAGGTAACGCCAAAACTGCGCCAGCTGCTCAGTAACCCCAAAATAACCAAAGCCGCTCCTAGGCCCACTAGAGCCCCTTCTGAATGAGCCCAATAAATCGCCAGCCAGCCCAAAGCAATGCTTGAAAATAATAAAAAATTGCCCCAATTAATCTTCTTGGCTGCACTTTTGAGCCTTGCTTTTAAAAAGCCCAAGAGTACCAAACTAACTGGTGTTGCAAACAAGCCGATTGCATTAGGAAAACCAAAGATCGACGTCGCTCGCCGATCAAGCGGACTAGCCCAAGTCGGATTGAAGATAAACTGGCCGGTATAATATTGATAACCTGCCACTAAACCAATCAGAAGCAAACTGCCTGACAAGAAAAATAACGCTCGCTCCATTACCTTTTTTTCACGTAGAACATTGAGGGCTACGACAAAAAACAATATCGGTTCAATGAAATAGGCTTTCCAAATACCCCAGGCTTCATTGGTGCTACCGCCGACTAAAACCGCCAGATAAGCCACCACTAAAACAATAATAATTTCAACAGTAAACGGATAGGGGCGCCAGTTTTTCGGCTTGATTTTTAAATTGCGCCACGGCAGCGGCCAAGCCTTAACCAGCCAAACTGCGGTAGTCAGCAAAATTATTTCTTCCAAAATGGTCATTGGCAGCGGCCCCACCTTGAAGCGCAACAAATAAGTCGGCAACAAGCCCAAAGTCATCGAAACGGCCAAAGGCAAATTGATCCAAGCTAGTAGCAACCAAAATATTCCCAGTAACGCGGCAACAATCAACATACTAGACTAACTGATTTAAAATTTTTAATTCCCAAGTATTGTTTTCCGGATTATAAAGGGCAAACGAAGCTGGATAATAGACTCCGCCCAAAGTTCCCGGATTGACCAACCAGACACCAGTTTTTTCTTCTTGCCAGGGCTTATGAGTATGGCCATAAAACAAGACCTCAACCGGTCCTTGCTCTAAAACAACTTCCTGATACTGCGGTTCATGGCATAAGCCAATTGTTCGACCAGCCAAGACCACTCGGCCGTAACGGCCTAAATTGTGAAAATTGGCCAGCGCAGGCACATCTTCGGGAGCATAATTATCGGCATTGCCCTGGATAAAATAAAGCTCGCCTGACCATTTTTTAGCCAGCTCTTTCAAGGTTTCCGCATTAGTCAAATCGCCACAAAATAAAGCTTGGCTGATGCCAGCGCCTTGGCACCAGCGGACAAACTCTTCTAAATTGGCTAGATTATCATGTAAATCACTAAAAACAGCAATCATATTAGCTAGCCACGCGCCAGATTTCTTCTAAACTAGTTTCGCCATTAGCCGCCTTGAGAAGCCCATCGTGAGTCATCAGCAAAGCGCCTTGAGCAATAGCCATGGCCTCGATTTCCGCATCAGTGGTCAATGGCTGTTGGATTAATTTCTGTAGTTCCGGCGTCATGATAATCGCCTCATAAATACCGACTCGGCCTTTATAGCCGATACCGCGGCACTCAGGACAGCCAACTGGCTTATAAAATTGAGGTTTTTCTGGCAATTTAAGCTCGGGGCGACTCTTTAACAATTCCCAATACGGTTCTATTCTAACCTGATCTTCTTTAGTTAATTCAACTGGCTGCTTACATTTCGGACACAGCCGACGCGTTAAGCGCTGGCCAATTGAACACTCTAAAGCGCTAGCAAGCATTGACCTTTCGACTCCCAAACCAGCAAAACGAGCAATGGCACCAGCGGCACTATTGGCATGAATAGTTGATAGCACCAAGTGGCCGGTCAAACTGGCTTCCACTGCCGTCTTGGCTGTTTCTTCATCACGAATTTCACCAACCATGATAATATTAGGATTTTGACGCATCAACGACCTTAAGGCCGCCGCAAAAGTATAGCCCCCAGCCGTATCAATCTGAGTTTGCATCAAACCATCCAAATGATATTCAATTGGATCTTCAATGGTAATAATTTTAATTTCTGGAGTATTTAATCGTTTTAGTAAAGCGTACAAAGTTGTCGTTTTACCAGAACCAGTCGGACCAGTGGTAATAACAATACCCTTGGTCTTATGAACGGAAGTTTCAATGGCCTTGAGTGAAGTATCGCGAATACCTAAGTCACCAAGCTCCAAACTAATAGCCTGATTGGAAAGCAGACGGATAACCACTGTTTCACCATAGCCGCCAGTAATTAAAGACACACGGCAGTCCATACGTTCAGTTGGCAAGTTCATACTAAAGCGGCCATCAAAGGTTGGCATTTTAGTACTAAGAGACAAGCCCACTAAAGTTTTTATTTCACCAATTAACGGCACATAGTGTTCTGCTCCTAAAGTAACAATGTCATGCAAAATACCATCAAGACGGTAGCGGATCTTAACACCGCCCTCAATCGGATCAATATGGACATCACCAGCCTTACTGACAATTGCCCCAGCCATCACCGCCGCCAACATTTCGCTAGTAGTTTTGGCAGCCAACATCACATCAGCCCGATTAACATCCTTAGCCACTTCTTCACCAAAACTTAGATTGGCTTCAGTAATCTTAAGGCCGCGGCCTAAGGTCTGTGAAACTACAATGTCATAAAGTTCATTGATATAATCGATCTTTCCAATCACGCGTAAAACTTCCTCATAGGAAGTCTGACCTTCCAAAACCTTGAGCACGCCATCTTGCAACATCGTAACCATGCCATCTTCAATAGCTTGACGAAGAATCTTGAAAGCTGGCGCCCCTTCATTAATCAAGGCCTTCATAGCCTCGCTTAAAGTAAAAATTTCATAAAGACCGACACGGCCCTTATAGCCAAAACCAGCGCAGTGCTCACAACCGGGTCCAGCCTTATAAAAAATCGGTAATTCTTTTGGTACATCAACGCCCGCTTTAGGCGAAACAACTGCCAAGATTTTATTTATCTGTTCTCGCTCTTCTTCGCTTGGCTCATGCACCTGACGGCAATGCGGACAAAGCTGACGCACTAAACGCTGGCCAACAATGGCATTAATGGCCGGTGCTAATTGATAAGGCTGAACGCCAAGATCAATCAAGCGGGGCAAAACCCCAGCCGCATCATTAGTATGCAAGGTTGAAAAAACTAAATGGCCAGTCAAGCTGGCTTGAACAGCAATACTGGCTGTATCCAAATCACGAATTTCACCAATCATAACAATATTGGGATCTTGGCGCAAAATAGACTGTAGTCCATTAGCAAAAGTATAACCGCTATCTTCATCAACTTGACTTTGACTAATGCCGGGGAGTTCGTATTCGATTGGATCTTCCAAGGTAATAATCTTAACCCCCGGCTGATTGAGCTTATTTAAAGCCGCGTAAAGCGTAGTGGTTTTACCAGAACCAGTTGGTCCAGTGGTTAAAATAAGACCATTCGGCTTAGCCATTTCTTTTTCTAATGTCTCTTGAACTGCTGGACGCATCCCTAGGCTATTTAATGGCAAGACTGCCGACTTTGGCCGGAGCAAACGGAGTACTACGCTTTCACCAAAAGCCGTTGGCAAAAACGAAGCGCGAACGGCCACTTTTTCTTCAGGCAAATAAATATCAAAACGGCCATCTTGCGGCTTATCTTCAACATTGATTTTAACTCTGGCTACAGTCTTTAAACGAGCAATAACCCGCTTCCATTGTTCTCGTGGAACAATCGCCACTTCTTGCAATATACCATCCACTCGCAAACGGACAGCCACGCCATTTTCTTCCGCTTCAATATGGACATCACTGCATTCAGCTCGCAGCGCTGCCGCAATAATCATGGTCATTATCTGGCTGATGTTGGCTTTTTTTATCTTTTCATTTAATAACTTCAAATCGCCGAGTTCCGCCTGAAAGCTAACCAATTCTTCCGGACTGATTTCCACCCCTTCCATGCGCTTAACTTTTGGCAAAGTGTCATAAATCTTGAGGCCATATTCCAAACTACGCGGCGAAAGTAAATATAATTTAAGCTTAGCATGACGCTTAATCGCCAATTCTTTAGCAAATACCGTTAGTTCCTCAGTCGGATTAGTCGTGCCAAGGCGAATGTTTTGCTCATCATAATAAAAACAGACTGCAGACAAGCTTTCAGCTTCTGAACGCTGCAACAAAGTAATAGCTTCTGGACTAATTGGAAAATCTATTAAATTGATATAGCCCAAACCCAAAGACGCTGCTTGACCAGCCACTTCCTCCTCAATGGCCTGATAGCGAATATTCGCTTGCTGCTTAGCCAATTTAGCTGCCGGCGAATCTTCGCGCTGCAAAGCTTTTTTATTCAATAAATCCTCAATTGATAAACCAGTATCTTCAATCATAAGCTTAATTTATTTGATTTCGACGATCATTAACATAATTAGTCCAATCCTCAGCCACATCAACAAAGAACTTAAATGGCGTTTCAATAATAAAATCGAGTAGAAAGACAAAAACATTCATTTTATCAAACTTCTCACTCAACCATTTACCCACCGCCATAATTGGCAAAGTAAAAATATCAAACAGTATCCGCCACAAACTTTCTTTATTATCCACCACTCGCAACTCATTCGTGACCCGTTTAATACGAATAATAAAGAAACTAACAAAAACCAAGAAAAATAAGAAAATTACCGTACTAACCCAAGTAAAATGAATTTTATTTAACGCCCAGATAATGCCACTAAAAGTAACAACAAAGGTTAAAAAATAAATACAATTAAAAATTTTAACCAGAAAACCAACATCATGTTTAGGTAGACGTACCTTAATTTTTTCTTTCCGCTTATTTTCTTCAAAAGTTAGCTCATTAATGCCGGCAATAATTTTGTCAGTATTATCGCCATTAGGCAGCTTGGTCATGAGAACCGAGAAAAATAATAAACCTGCCGGAAAAACAGCATTAAAGAAAAGCGCTCCCCAGCTAATCGGTTCATGAAAAAATTTATTAGCTGGAATTTCCAAAGCCACTACCAAAACACTCTTGGTCAAGAAAATATAAATAATACTGCGCACCGCTGCTCGCCACAACAAATTCTTGGCTTTGCCATAACTGGTTTCGCAGACTTTTTTAATCTGCCTGGGGAAAGCTTTAGGATCGCTTTTAAAACTGGCGTAAATACCAACGGGATCGCTTTTAAAAACATCTAGCAAAACCCGCATAAACACCGAATAGCGTTTGGTGATTTTATTAACTGGTTCGGTTAAAGGATGTTGCAACTGTTGATTAATCGCTGTTTTAAGATCAAAAATCTTTTTCGCCACTGCCAGCCATTTATCTGGCTCTAAATTTTGCCAATCAGCAATGTAATATTTAAACAAAATAAATGACAACATGTCATCGTCCAATTTGGTAAAATTGCGGCTAATCGACAAATACAATTGAATCGGCAAATCACCAGCCAAATCTTCATGGTTATCTAACTCAACATTATCAAGTAAATACTGATAAAGATTATTAATAGTTTGCGTTAGAACTTGATCATTACCCAGCCGACTTTCAATTTCACTAGCACAAACCGCTAATAACCAACCAATAAGCTGACTACGCTGCGAAATTTCTTGCTTGAATTTAACTAAATCCTTTTTAATCAAGCTAACCTGATCACTGTTTTGAATAATCTGAGCAATAGCCTCATCACGAATGAATAAATACTTCTTGATAACCTGACCGATTTCACCAATCAAAGTAACTGGCAATTGATTATTGGGTAAATAACCGCCGCGGATCAATTCGGTTAAAAGGTGGCGGCTAATCTCTTCCGGATTTTCGTCCTTAACTGTTCCTTCAATTAGAATCTGCCGGCGCAAAATACGCTCAATAGCCTCTTTGCGCAATAAATACTCTTCTTTATAATCAACGGCATTACGAATTTTTTCATAAAAAAAAGACATCCGTGAAATAACACTAGATACCTTAATTCGCGGCTGATCGCCCTTATCTTTGCTAGAACCATTTTGCGCACGATAAATCGCCTGCAAAAGTTTTTTCGAGTTCTCATTAGCCGTTAAAGTAGCGGCTGCTTGTTCATGGATTTTTGGATTCAGCATAAAGGTTTTTTCTCCTCTTTAGGATAGCGAAAAAACCAGTTAAAGTAAAGAAAAACAGCTCCAAAATGGAACTGTTTGATGGTGGGGGTTATTACGCACGATTCGAACCGGAAACCAAAAGGTTAGTAAAGAAAAGCATGACCGTCGATGAATATTTGGCACATCAGCCGGAGGAGAAAACGGCTGATTCTGGACAAGTTTCAAGCATTTTGGATTCGGAGGTGGAGGTGTGGAATCGAGTCTGGTGGCGACTTTTGGAGGAATTATTCTTGTTTTGGTACATTTGGTTGAAGGATAATAAGGCTATGGTGGAGGAGTTTGTGGATGAAATAAATAACAACAAGATTTAATCGTTTAGCTTGGCTTGCTCGATCTCTTTAAGTGTTTTTCCATCTTTGGATTTCCACAGAACCCAACCGCTTGTTGAATTTCCAGTTATCAGGTCTGATGCCGCACTTGGACTGCTAAAAATATGATCTTTCTCAAATCTGTAAAGATCATCTGATATTTTAGTAATGTGCCCAGACTGGATCAGTGCGGCCAACAATGTTTCATTCCTCTTTTTTACCGCGTCACTTATCTGCGAGCTTGCTGTCGAGCCATTATACACAATAAAACCGTCATTAGTTAATCTACCTTCACCAGTTGCTCCTTTACCTTTGCAATATAATAAACCATTTGTTTTATTCCCCTTGGCGGTTAATTCATGCAAAAACGGATATCCAAGACTAGCTAATAAAATTTTTAAATTCTCTAAATATTCCTCCATCTCAGAAATATCTGATTCGGACAAATTAGGAAGACCACTATCGGCGGAATTATGCAAAGTGCATCTAGATATTTGTTTAGCCATGGATAAACACCTACTCTCGAGATATTTTATGTGTGCTTTAGTAAGATTATTATCTTTACTGACAAACCCTATTGCTGTTTGCCAAAAATCTTTAGTGCTTTCATGCGAAGCTAGTCTTTTCCATAATATTTCTGCCTCACCAATATAGACATTTGGCAAATTCGTCTCGTCATCTTCTCTACCAATCAGAAAGTATACAGCTGGTTGGTTACAAGATAGATTTTCTTTAATGTCTTTTAATTGATTTCTCGGTATAGATATGGCTTTTCCAATCCAATTACTTAATTCAACAGATTTGATACCGTCTGGCTTACCATCCATTAAATAAATTTTAATTGTCTTAGGATGGGTCATATTTGCAAAGTTACTTCATTTAATGTCGTTTTCATCTCAAGGTTATTAACAAATTTATCAATATCAGAAATCCTCACTTCTAAGCCATCTTTTTTGATAAAATCAAAATAGCGTTCGGTATCAATATAAGATTTTGGCG
>DAONSQ010000027.1:0-8668 GCA_035411265.1 bacterium
TTAAAGCAGTAATCTTTTTCATAACCATTATTCTTTAAAAGCTTCTTGATAGGCTTCGAGCAATTCGCTGTCACTGAATTGCTCTAGAATGGTTTTATCCATTCCTGCTTCTACTAAAACTTGACGCAGGCTAGCGGCATCAGTTGGCAGTGAGGGATCGCTAGAGGTTCCGACATTGGTAGCTCCAGTAGTGTTGGCAGGATTGTTGGTGGTAATACTGCCAGTATCAACCTGACTAGAATTGTTGGCTGCTGCTGGATTGGTAAGAATCGAGCCGCTGCAATCTTTACCGATTGGACAATTGGGATCTTGACCGCGGTCAATTTCAACTTTATCTAAAACACCGTCGCTATCGCTATCTTCAATAAAGGGTGAGGTTTTGTAGATATTTAATTCATCATAATCACTTAGGCCGTCTTTATCGGTGTCGACATTTTTTAGAGCATCGTCTTGCTGAGTATTGTTTTGGGCAGTTTCGTTTTTATTTTGTAGGGCGGTTTCAATTTCCTGGTTATTATTAAAGCCCAGCTGACGATATAGTGGAGCAGTGATATTTTGCTTGAATTGCAAAAACCACATCGCTATTATAGCGACGGTAATAGTACTGAGTCCGGCTAAAGCAAGGTTTTTTTGCCTTTGGGAGCGTCGAGCCGCTTTCCACATAGCAAATTCTTCCGGTGACATAGGATGTTTGCTGTCCGGAATATTGTTGTGAGCCATATTGTCGATAAAGAAAATCGAATTAATTGATTATAGGAATTATACCACAATTTTCTCCAGTAGAGCAACTAAAGTTATCCAATCATCAACGCTTAAGTCTTGGGCGCGGCAAGTTGTTTTTAGATTAGCTTTTTCTAAGGTAGTGGCTATAATTTTTTCGTCAATTGCCAGGCCAGCTGATAAATTGTTTTTTAGCATTTTTCGCCTGGCGCTAAAACCAATTTTAGCTAAACGCCAGAAAAGTTTTTCTTTGTTTGCCGATAAGACCGGTTTAATTAAGCGAAAGCGAACAATAGCGCTGTTGACTTTAGGTTTAGGTAGAAAATTATTGGCCGGTACAGCAGCGATATAGTCTACCTGGCTATAGTATTGAGCCATTAAGCCCAGCAAGCTTAGATCGCCTGGTTTAGCAGTAAGTCTAAGCGCTACTTCGTCTTGGACTAAGACCACCATTGCTTTTGGCCGCTCCACTTCTCCGGCTAAAAATCTTTTAAGGCAGACTGAGGTGATATTGTAAGGTAGGTTGGCAACAATTTTGTAATTAGCTGCGATATTGAGATTACTTAATTTGCCACTATCAGCCAAATCGGGACGATTGATAACAGTTTTTAAAATATCTTGATTAATGATCTCGATATTGTTATGTCCGGCAATTGTTAAACGGTCAGGCAGTATTTCAGCTAAGCGATGATCAAGCTCGACACTGACTACTCTTTTGACTTTTTCAGCTAAAGACATGGTTAAAAACCCCCAACCAGGACCAATTTCCAAAACTTCATCAGTTGGTTCTAACTCAGCAGCTTTAATAATTGTTCGATAGACCTTTGGTTCAATAAGAAAATTTTGACCTTTGCTATGTTGTGGAGCAACGCCGTACATTCGGCCTAATTGCTCGGTTTCTCTTTTTAATTCAGCAGCTGATAGATTAATGGACATAAACTTAGAAGACCAGATTGATTAATTTGCCAGAAACAAAGATGACTTTTTTTATAGGTTCATCAATCCAATAGCGATTAAGATTGGCGTCATTTTTGATAACTGCCAAGACATCTTCTTGGGTGACAGTGGCCGGTAACTCTAAAAGACCACGGGTTTTGCCGTTAAATTGAACGACTAAATTAATCGATTCATCTTGGCAGGCAGTTGGGTCAATGTTTGGCCAAGGTTCTTGGATGATAAAGCCAGAACCGCCAGTTTTTTGCCAAAGCTCTTGACTAATATAGGGGGCTAGTGGTGATAGGGCGATTAATAATTTGTGATAGTCTTGGCGATTGATAGCAGTTTGTTCAACTAAAGTATTTACTAAAATCATTAAAGCGCTAACAGTGGTATTGAATTTGAATTGTTCAATATCTTGGCCAATTTTTAAGATGGTTTTGTTTAAAAGTTTTTGAACTTTTGGTTCAGCGGCTTGTTCAGTAATCTTATCTTGCAGTGACCAGACTTTTTCTAAGAATTTTCTGGTACCAGCCAGTCCATTAGTGTTCCAGTCGCAGGATTGGTCAAAAGGTCCCATGAACATTTCATATAATCTTAGAGCATCAGCACCGAATTGCTCAACCATATCATCAGGGTTGACAACATTGCCCCAGCGCTTGCTCATCTTGCGGCTATCACTGCCCATAATCAGACCAACATGCCGCAGCTTGGTAAAAGGTTCAGGTTGATTGACAACATTAATATCATAGAGAAATTTGTGCCAGAAACGAGCGTAGATTAAGTGTCTGGTGGCGTGTTCAGCTCCTCCAACATATAAATCAACTGGCGACCACTGTTTTTCTAAATCTTTATCAACGAGAGCTTCTTTATTCTGTGGATCAATGTAACGTAAATAATACCAAGACGAGCCAGCCCACTGAGGCATAGTATTGGTTTCTCGCTTGGCTTTTTGCCCACAGACTGGGCAGGTAGTTTCTAGCCAGTCAGTAATGTTGATTAGCGGTGATTCGCCAGTACCGCTTGGTTCATAGTGCTCAACCAGAGGTAGGGCTAGTGGTAGTTGATTTTCTGGCAGAGCTACTGTTCCGCAATGATCGCAATGAACCATTGGAATTGGTTCGCCCCAATAGCGTTGGCGAGAAAAGGTCCAATCCTTGAGGCGATAAGTAGTGTGTTCTTGACCAAAATCTTTGTCTTTTAGCCAATTAATTATTTTGGCTGTTGCTGCTTCAATATTTAGGCCATTAATAAAATCAGAATTAATCAATTCCCCGTCACCGGTATAGGGCAATTCAGTGTTTTGTTGGCTAGAGATTACAGGAATAATTGGGAGGTTGTATTTTTTGGCAAAAGCATAGTCGCGTTCATCGTGAGCTGGAACCGCCATGATGGCACCACAGCCATAACCGCTAAGAACATAGTCGGCCACAAAGATTGGTACAGTTTGACCGTTAATAGGGTTGATAGCTTGGCAGCCAATCAGGGCAACACCGGTCTTGTCTTTATTTAAATCAGTCCGATCAAGGTCGGTTTTGTTTTTGGCTTGCTCAATATAACTAGCAACCTCAGTCCAATTGCTGATATTTTCTTTAATTGTTTCTAGTAAAGAATGTTCGGGGCAGATGGCAACATAACTGCAACCAAATAAAGTATCTGGCCTGGTAGTAAAGACGGCTAACTTATCAAGGTTTTTTTCAGTGCTATCAATTTGAAAATTAACAATCGCTCCCCGACTGCGGCCAATCCAGCCTTTTTGCATCTCTTTGATCGAGTCTTCCCATTCTGGCAACAAAGCTAAATCATCCAATAAACGATCAGCATATTTAGTGATCCTAATAACCCATTGACGCAATGATTTTTGTTCAATATCACTGCCGCAACGTTCACATTTGCCATTTTCCAAATCTTCATTAGCTAAGCCAGTTTGACAAGAAGGACACCAATTGATCGGTTCATTAGATTCATAAGCTAGGCGATGTTGATCAATAAAATGGCGACGTTCGGTTTCACTAAGACCTTCCGGAATAGTTAATTCGGTAATTGGTCGAGCTTGTTTTTTTTGTTGGTCGTAATAAGAATTATAAAATTTTAAAAAAGTCCACTGGGTCCAATGGTAATAATCGGGGTCAGTAGTGTTAATTTCCCTGGACCAATCATAGGATAACCCCAAGATACTCAGTTGGCGTTTGTAATTGGCGACATTAGCGGCAGTTGAAATGCTAGGGTTAACTTTGTTTTTTAAAGCATAATTTTCAGCTGGTAAGCCAAAAGCGTCCCAACCCATTGGATGAAGAACTTCAAAGCCACGCATTTTATAATAACGAGCAATGATATCAGTGGCGATATAACCTTTAGGATGTCCGACATGCAGCCCTACTCCCGAGGGGTAAGGAAACATATCTAGAACATAAAATTTAGGCTTTGTGGAATGGCTGATAGTTTGATAGAGGCCAGATTCTTGAAAAGCTTTTTCCCAACGGGTTTCAAACTCTTGGTGTTGGTATTTTTCGCTCATAACTTAAGAGATTATTAATTCGACCGGACAATGGTCCGAGCCCGGTATTTCATTAAGTATTCTAATATCTTTTATTCGATTAAGCAACTTGGGGCTGATTAAAAAATAATCAATCCGCCAACCGATATTTTTTAAGCGAGCCCCAAAGCGATAACTCCACCAAGTATAGCTAATCTTTTCTGGATGTTGTTGGCGCCAAAGATCAATCCAACCATCAGTTAGGAGCTGATCAAAGAATTGCCGCTCAGCTAAGGTGTAACCGGCACTCCCCTCGTTAGCTTTGGGGTTAGTTAGGTCAATTGCCTGGTGGGCGACGTTAAAATCGCCGCTAATGATAACTGGTTTTAGCTGTTCTAAGGTTAAGATTTTTTGTCGTAAAGCTTGATTAAAAGTTTGTTTATAAGGCAAGCGGCTTAGCTCGCCGTTAGCGTTGGGAAAATAAACGTTTAACCAAAAAAAATCAGCCGTTTCGACTATTTGGCAGCGGCCTTCGCTATCAAAAATTTCTTCACCCCAACCATTTGCAACAGTTATCGATTTTAGGTTTGTTTTAGCTAAAACAGCAGTGCCGCTATAACCAGGTCTAACTGCACCATGCCAATAGATAGCGTAGCCCGGAATTTTATCGTTCCACTCTTTAGACAGGTGGTCGTTAATTTTAATTTCTTGTAGGCCAAGTAAATCTGGTTGAACTTGATTAATAAAGTCTCTCAAGTTTTTTTGCCAGATAGCACGCCAACCATTAATATTCCAAGTAATTATTTTCATTGGATTAAGAAATCTGTTATAATGTCAGCATAGCCTAAATTAATTAAACAGGCAATGGAAAAAAGAACTAAAAACCCATTATTAACAGCCTCAGATGAGACTAGCTCTGGCTGGAAAGCTAGGTTTAATCAATTGATAATTGATGGTAGCCGCAAATCACACCGTTGGTTTAATCGTTGGTGGGGTGTTTTACTGATAATTGCTACTAGTCTGGCAGCTTTATTTTTTGTAGTTTTTTTGGCTAAAGTTGGCTATTACACTTGGCAGTTAAAGAGTGGAAAAATTACCCCGGAACAACTACTGAGGCAAAATAATAGCAGCAATCTTGATCCAGCTACGATTGTTGCGGCCACCAAAGGTCCGGCGCCTTATTATTTAGGCACCTCTACCCCTAAGGTTTTGATTGTTGAATACGGTGATTTTAATTGTTCGCATTGTCGAGTTGTTTCTCCGACTATTCGTAAAATCGTTACTAGACATAAAGATGTTGTTCAATATGTTTGGCGCGATTGGCCAGGCCAGCAAAATTCAGAAGTTTTAGCTCAGGCAGCCCGTTGCGCTGGTGAACAAGCTGGAAATCTTGGTTTTTGGCTTTTTCATGACGAACTATTACTCAATCAAGGTAAATATACAACAACAACCGAGTTAGTAGCTTTAGCTAAAGAATATGGTTTTATTGAAGATAAAATGAAAGACTGTCTTGATAATAAAAGGATGCTTAGTTATTTGCAGAAAGATTATCAGGATGCGCTAGTTTTAGGGGGAATTTCTGGTACGCCAACTTGGTTTATTAATGGCTACCGTTTTACCGGTGAATTGCCGGAAGAATTTTTTAATTACATGATCGAACAACTAACGACAGTTAAATAAATGGCTAAAAAAGATTTTCAAGTATCAATAAAGTTGATTGGTTTAGGCGGTCAAGGCGTGGTAACAGCTGCTTCAATTTTGGCGCGAGCTGCTTTTAAAGCTGGTTATTGGTCGCAAGCTATGCCTTTTTTTGGCGTTGAAAGAACTGGTACACCAGTTGAAGCCTATGTTCGAATCGGTCAACAACCAATTCGTAATCGGCAAAAACTAGAACGACCGGATATTTTATTGGTTAATGAGGCTAAGTTATTGGTAAGTAAAGAAATGGGACAGATATTGACGCTGGTCAATCAGCCTCAAGATAGTCTTGGTAAAGATAAGGTTATTTATTATGATAGCAGATCAATAACTTTTGCTCAGTTAGGTAAAGACTTAGCTATTGGTTTATTGGGTGGATTGGCGGCTAGCTGGCCAGAAATTAGTCGAAAAGCTTGGTTAGAAGCTCTGACTGAACATTTTAATGACGAAGCTTTAACTAAGGCTAATATTAAGGTCTTTCAAGGTAATTTTGATTTGGTTGATAAAATAATTAAACACTAAAATGGCTAGCAAAAAAGTACAAGCAGTTAGTGAAAGAATATTTTTAAAAGGTTCGGCAGCGGTGGCTGAAATGGTAGCTCGAATTCAACCAGAAGTGGTGGCTGCCTATCCGATTACACCGCAAACCGGGATTATTGAATATTTGGCCAAACTTAAATTAACTGGTCAAGCTAATTATTCTTTTTTGCAAGCTGAAAGTGAACATTCAGCCTTGTCGATGGTTTTAGGTGCGGCAGCAGCTGGAGCAACTAGTTATACGGCCACCAGCTCTCAAGGTTTACTTCATATGGCTGAAATTGTTTATAATTTGGCTGGACTACATTTGCCGGTAGTTATGACTTGCGCTAATCGATCGATTTCGGCACCAATCAATATTTGGAATGATCATCAAGATGCTATGGCAGTTAGAGAGGCTGGCTGGTTGATGTTTTTTGCGGAAAATAATCAAGAAGCGATTGAACAGCATTGGTTGGCATTTAAGTTAAGCCGACAATTGAATTTGCCGGTTATGATTAATGTTGACGGCTTTCGTTTAACCCATGCTAGCGAACCAGTTGTTTTGCCAGGTAGTGATTTGATTAAAAAAACCATCAAATTACCGGTTAATAATTTATTAAATCCAATCAAGCCGAAGACAGTTGGTTATTTTACTATGCCAGCTGATTATCAAAACCAGCGCTTAGCTTTGCGGCAAGAAATTAATAAGAGCCTAGGTATTGTTAAAAAGAGTTACGAAGAAGTGATGAAATTGTGGCAACCGGTCAAGCAAAAAATAAATAAAGATAAGACAGTTAATAAAAATGATTTAGCAACGGTTGAATATTATGGTTCAACTCAAGCTTCAACAGTTTTTGTAGCATTGGGATCGTTGGTGGGTGAATTAAAAGATTTGATTGATCAAAAAAATCAAAAACAACCAAATAGTCTGGCTATTCTCAAGATTAAGCTATATCGACCTTGGCCCAGCGATGATGTTTTGCATTATTTAAAAAATGCTCAGCGCGTTATTGTTATTGATCGCTCTCCCGGTCTTGGTAGTCAACCGCCACTTTATAGCGATATTGTTACAGTGATTAATCAGCAGTTACGACTTAAAGTCGAAAGCTTGATTGTTGGTTTGGGCGGTGATATTCAACTTAAAGAAATTGAAAAAATATTAAAATAATATGAAGAAGCAGCTTAAATTGATCTTTCTTGGTTTGGTTGTAGCTATTATGGCTTGTATGATCGAGCCTTTTATTAGTCAAGCAGAAATAACCGGTACCGTTGTTAAAGATAGTGGTAAAGAAGTTTTGAACAGTAAGACTAAAATTAATTTTCAACCACAAGTACCTATTCCTGGTTTTGAAACAAAGGATTTATTTAATGATAACTCCACTTCACCAATTGCTAAGTTAATTAAGGCTCTCTACGCTTACGGTATTAGAATTATAACTTTAATTGCTTTAGTGGCGGTTATTATTGGTGGTTTTATGTGGGCGACAGCTGGTGGCAGTAAACAAAAGGTTGGTGAAGCTCAACAATGGATTAAAAGCGGTATTTCGGGAATATTACTTATTTCCTTTGCTTATGTTATTTTAAGAACTATTAATGTCAAGTTGGTTGATTTGGAAACAAGAGAAATTGCCAGTGTTTCGCCAACAAAGATAGAAGGCAAATCTGATCAAAAACAAGCTACCGAAGATTATGGTTTTTTTGATCGATACTATTCTTTTCCGCCAATTGGTGATAATCCAACTAAAGAAGCTTGTTGTATTGCTTATGATGATAATCTAATAGCTAAGGACAAAATTCATTTTGCCAGTATTTTGTATACGGATGGAACTAAATATAAAGTCATGGAACAATGTGATAAGTTTGCTAAAGATTTGTACAAGGTTGATGAAATAGAGCGACTATCTACTTTTGATTGGCATGATCGTTGGACTAGAGGTGATTATGAAAAAAAATGTCCACTAGGAAAAGCTTGTGTCGGTATTTTGCCTTTTGATTTTGCTTGCTGGGATGATCGAGCTGGTGATTATGTTAATAAAGTGGCTAAAGGTAAGGATTCGGCTAGTTTTTGTCAAGGAAGAGATAATGGGACTAGTTGTATTTTGACTAATGTTGAGAATAAGCGTAAGTGGGGGTTTTGTTTAGAAGGCTTATGTGTCACTTGTCGCAATTATGGTGATGATTGTCTTCTTGATGATGAGTGTCCGGACGAAAAAAAGGCAATTGGTCAAAGTACTTGGATAACTAATTGGAAATGTGGCTCTGAAGTTGATGGTGATTGTGATGGTGGTAAATGTGCTGGTAAACCTAAAAATTAAATAA
>DAONSQ010000028.1:0-8082 GCA_035411265.1 bacterium
CCAAGCTATTCTAAATACCAATCTAGGTAACATCAAAGTTAAGTTTTATAGTGAAGAATCACCAAAAACTGTTAACAATTTCTTAAATCTTGCCCAACAAGGATTTTATAACGGCACCAAATTTCATCGTATCATTAAAGACTTTATGATTCAGGGCGGTGATCCTAATAGCAAGTCTGACAACTGGGCGACTCATGGTACTGGCGGTCCCGACTATCGTTTCGAAGATGAATTTAATAGCCATCAACTAGTTCGCGGCAGTCTAGCTATGGCTAATGCTGGTGCTAACACCAATGGTTCACAATTTTTCATTGTTACAGCTACTTCCACTCCTTGGCTTGATGGCAAACACACCAATTTTGGTGAAATTGTCGAAGGTATGGAGATTGTTAGTCAAATTGAAGCCGCTGAAGTCAATGAAAATGATCATCCGCTACAAGACATTACTATCAATAGCATCGAACTAGTTAAATAATCTAGACCATTTCCAATAAAAACACCAGTCTATCTTTGGCTGGTGTTTTTTTATTATTTAATTTCAACCACTGGTCCAAGATATTTAGGTTGGCGATTAATTAATAAATCAGTCAACAATTTAGCTCGCGCCAGTTTTTCTCGAAGAGCCACCTTAATTGCTATTGGCAAATAAACATCTTCGGCATTATAACCAATAGCCTCTATATTATAATGTTTGGCAATATAGAGCGCTCTTTGATTGTGAAATTTTTGCGAAATAACAACAAATTTATTCTGACCAAAAATTTTCTGAGCACGAATAATTGAGTCATTAGTTCTAAAGCCGGCATAATCTAAAAATATTTTCTCTTTTGGCACTCCTAATTCAATCAAAGCAGTTTGCATCGCCGTTGGCTCATCATAATCCTGGCGACTGTTATCACCGCTAACTATCAAAAAATCAATTTTGCCAGCCTGATAAAGTTCGCTGGCAGCATTAATTCTATTTTTAAAATAAAGATTAGGTAGACCACTTTTTGTGTAACGAGCTGTGCCCAAAACTAAGCCAACCCGTCGTGCTGGTATTATACTTAAATTATCATAAGTTAACCCCGCAGTTCCTCTTTTTACCAAATAATCCGGTACAATAAAAATAAAAATGGCTGCAACAACCATTAAATAAAACCAATATTTTTTAAACAATTTCCAATAACGCATTAATTTAATATAAAGAAATACCGCTTGTTTTACAAGCGGTATTGCCAAGTGAAGGCTAAAATGTTGCGTGCAACTTTGTCGCGCCGAAAAGAAAAATAGCGTTCGGATTGACAATAAGTACATTCAGTCGTAGCTGCAATATTGTCGTAACCAATGCCATAAGTTAAAAGTTGCGCAATTAAGATACTCCGTAGATCGACATAATAGCCATTCCGACCCTTTTGGATAAAATTGCCATACTGAGCAAAATCATTCAAAAGTTCTTCAGTTATGACGAAATGACATTTTTGGATATGCGGACCAATATTAACCCTAAGATGATTAATTTGGCGGTGCGCAATCACCAGCTCCGAGACACAAGACAGCTCCAGTTTGCTTAGTAACTAAAGCATCACAATCGGGAATACAGCCTCGCTGCTCGTCAATCACGACAACATTAGTTTCATGCCGTAATCCGGCTGAAGCAGCCTGCTGATCGTAATTAAATCCATATTTAGCTAATAATCGTTGACGATTCTCTATCCCGCCAACATCAGCTAGGCGCATATTGCCATCGGACACAGTACTAAGTCCTAAACCAACTCTAATTAGACTCATTTTACCCTCCTTATAAAGTACAATTATTTTGCCATCAACTTAACCCTAAAAAAACAAATAGTCAAGCGTAACAATTATTTTGAAACCGAGCTGAATTATGCTAAACTTTAATGGTTATTAAATTATCAAAAACTCATGAAAATTAATCGCGACGAAGCTAAAATTGCCTATTTCAGCATGGAAATCGCTTTGGATAATAAAATAAAAAGCTATGCTGGCGGGCTAGGCGTTTTAGCTGGAGATACTCTCAAGTCAGCCGCCGACCTTCAAGTACCTATGGTTGGCTTAACCATACTCAACCGCCATGGCTATTTTAAGCAAGTTATCACTAAGCAAGGCGAACAAAAAGAAATAGCCGATCATTATGATTTTAGCCGCCTTAAAAAACTAAACATTGAAACATCGGTTATCATCGGCTCTGATGAAGTCAAAATTAGAGCTTGGGAATATATTATCACTAGTCCCAAGGGTTATTCTCTGCCAGTTTATTTTCTCGATACTGATCTAGCTAGCAATAAACCAAAATATCGCGAACTGAGCGGCCATCTTTATCGCGTTGATCCTGATTATCGCCTGATGCAAGAAATAATTCTCGGTCGCGGTGGCGTTAAGATACTAAGCGCCTTAGGCTATCAGCAAATTAAAAAATATCATCTCAACGAAGGCCACGCCGCCCTAGCCACGATTGAACTTTTTAATAACGCAACCGCCAAAACAACCGCAGCGAAAATTAAAGAAATTCAAGCTAAATGTGTTTTTACTACTCACACTCCAATTAAAGCTGGCCACGACGTCTTTTCTTTATCTTTAGCTAAAGAGCTACAATCAGACCTCCCTGACCGCTTATTGGGTTTAAATAAAAAACAGGAGCTTAACATGACTGAGCTCGCTTTATTCTTCAGCGGTTATGTTAATGGCGTAGCTCAAAGCCATCAAGAAGTCTCGGCTCAAATGTTTCCTGGTCATTGCATTTATTCTATTACCAATGGCGTTCATTCTCCGACCTGGACTTCACCGGAATTTCAAAAATTATTTGATAAACACATCCCTAGCTGGCGCGAGTCTAGCCTAGCTCTCCGTAATGCTTTTAATATTTCAACCACTGAAATCTGGCAAGCTCATCAGAAAGCTAAACAACGCTTGTTTAATTATATTTATAAAAAACAAGGCATTAAGTTAGACCTAGCAACTTTTACTCTTGGTTTTGCTCGCCGCTTTACCGGCTACAAAAGATCAACGCTGCTTTTCCAAGATATGGACAAATTGATCCACATCAATAAAACTGTTGGGCCGTTGCAAATTATCTATGCTGGCAAAGCCCATCCTAGTGATGACAATGGCAAGGCCATGATTAAAGAAATTAATGAAATTAAGAAACAATACCACAAAGATATTAAAATTGTCTTTTTGGAAAACTATGATTTAGATTTAGCTAAGCTAATGGTGGCTGGCGTTGATGTCTGGCTGAATACTCCCTTACCGCCTAATGAAGCTTCCGGTACCAGCGGTATGAAAGCGGCTCATAATGGCGTACCACACTTCAGCACTCTTGATGGCTGGTGGATTGAAGGTTTTGTTAATCGCAAAACCGGTTGGGCGATTGGTGAAAGACGCAGTACTCTGGAACCAAAAGAATTAGACAAGCAAGACGCTGACAATCTCTATGAAAAATTAGCTACCAGGATTTTACCCCGCTATTACGAAATGCCAGCTAACTGGCGCGAAACCATGCGCTACACTATCGCTATCAATGCTTCCTTCTTTAACTCTGAACGCATGCTTCAGCAATATATCCAAAGCGCCTATTTATAATTTACTCAGTCGCCATAATGATTTGACCGCACTTTGGTTCAGCTTGTTTGGTTAAATCAAAAATCTGATCAATGACTGGTTCTTGAGCAATAATCTCTTGGCCATTTTTTAGCTTAGCCGTAACGGTCAAACTATGGGCCTGCATGACCTCAGCAACCTGGCAATTAGCAACTGCTTCACTTAATTTAGCCCAATTGCTAAAACGATTAAAACAATCTTGACCACCGGTGATAGCGCAATAAACTTGATCATCATTATCATAGCCAGTAATTTTAACACCGCCAACTGGACACTGGCCGCGCATTAAGGCCCATTCTTCACACTGACGATTGTCTTCAAAAAAGCAGACGCCATACTGGCTGCCATCGGCTTTGGTTTTAATCTCTAGTTGACCACCTTGATTGATACAGTTAGTTGAAGCCGGATTAGCTAAGCCAGCCATAGTGCTGGTGGCTGCAGTTGTGGTAGTGGTTTCAACTACTTTAATATCACTATCGCTAAAATTAAATTTTAAAAAACCAGCTATGGCAATTAGGCCAAAAACAACCAAGATGCCAATAACGATAATTAAGGAAATTTTAACAAATTTGTTCATATTTTTATTTAGTCTGGCAACGCAGAACACTTAAATTAGCAGGAATAAAATCAAGCTCAAGCCAAACTCGCTGGCCACCGCCACCGCCATGAGCTTCAGTAATGATTTCTTTAGTCTTGTCATCGATAAAATTAGCTAGTTCTAGCTGTTTAACCAAGTAGCCTGGCTCAATTATTTCAATAGACAGACTAGTCTTTAAAGTATTATGGACCTGCACTAGGACTCGGCTACCCTGACCATGAGATTTAACTTGAACGATTTGACCGGAAAATTCCCAATTAGCAAGATAATTTTCATTGCGCTCATTTTGCATAGTTTCCTCATTTCGGAACATAAAGCCCTCTGTTAATCCGCGATGATTAAGTTTAGTGGCCAATTCTTGATAAAGATATTCCAATTCAGTTTCTAATTCTTTTTTGGATAGTTTTTCAGCACAAATCAAATCAATGGCTCGGCGATAAGCACCAATAACATTAGCAATATAGTAAGCGCTCTTGGCTCGGCCTTCAATCTTTAAAGCACTGACACCGCTAGCAATAATTTCCGGCAAACGCTTAATCAAACAAAGATCTTTCGAATTCATCAAATAAGAACCTTTTTCTTCCTGACCAATAATAAAACTTTGTTCATGACCCAAGGGCTTGATTTCATATTCCCAGCGGCAAGGTTGAACACAGTCGCCAAGATTAGCACCGCGACCTAAAATTAAATCAGACAAAAAGCAGCGGCCAGAATAAGCCATGCAGAGTGCTCCATGAACAAAAGTTTCAATCTCTAGTCCAGGGGTTTTCTTAACAACCTCGGCAATTTCCGCCATTGATAATTCACGCGATAAAATAACTCGTTTAAAACCCTGGCTCTGCCAAAATCGTGCTGACTGATAATTGGTGCAGTTAGCCTGCGTACTTAGGCTCAGATTGGCTTCTGGCCAGATTTCTTTAATGGTCGCCACCACTCCTGGATCAGAGACAAAAAGCGCGTCAGGACCGATTTCTTTGAGTTTTTTAAGGTGTTTGACTAGCTTTGGCAAATGATAGTTATGGGCAAAAATATTTAGGGTCACGTAAGCTTTTTTACCAGCCTGATGAGCTAGCTTAACACCGCTTTTCAGCTTAGCCCAATTAAAATCATTAATCCTAACTCTTAACGAAAAATCAGGCAGACCAAAATAAACCGCATCCGCGCCAAAAGCTAGGGCTGTTTTTAATTTATTTAAGTCGCCGGCTGGGGCTAAGAGTTCCGGTTTTTTTAACATAGTGAGTTTAGCTTAATTTTCTTGAGTTCGCTTCTTGATTGACGAAAATCAGGTAAAGCTTGAGCCACCAAAGCCCAAAAATCAGCCGAATGATTGAATTCTTTTAAGTGGCAGAGTTCATGGACAATAATATAATCAGCTAATTTTTCCGGCAATAAAACGATTCGATAATTGAAATTAAGATTACCTTTAGCTGAACAACTGCCCCAGCGAGTTCGTTGATTACGGATGCTGATTCGACTAACCTTAAATTGGTAAAATTGATTATAGTAATCAAGCCGATTTCTAACTAACTTGCGAGCTGGATATTTATAGGTTAGCCAAGTTGAGTTCTTCGCTAAACTCGATTTCTCGCACAAATTCGGCCATGTGGCTAACCATGATAATAGCTCCTTCATAATTATTGATCGCCTCAGCAATAACCGGAATATGGCGGAAATTAATGTGATTAGTTGGCTCATCTAAAATTAATAAGCCTGGCTTCATTAAAACTAAACGAGCAAAAGAAAGCAGCCCTTTCTGCCCTTCTGACAGGCTACCGACCGTGTGATCCATCAACTCGCCAGTAATTAAAAAACCAGCCGCAATAGCTCGCATATCCTGCTCAGTAGTTCCTTCAGGAGTTACTTGCCTTAAACAATCAATAACTTTTTGATCAAAATCTAGAGTAGAAAAATCTTGGCTATAATAACCAACTTTAACCGTCGGCAGTATTCGCAAGCCTTCTTGACTACCAGCAATTAAAGATCTTAGCAAAGTGCTCTTACCGATACCATTGGGACCAGTAACGAGCAACCTGGTTTTTTTACCCAATGACTTGCCAGCTTCTTTGAGGATTGGTTCATGATTTTTAATAACCCGCACTTGATCCAAAAAGACAATATCGCCTTTCAAATCTTCTTGAGCGGGAATTTCAAAACTACGAATAGTCTTATCTTCACGGCGAACATCAACTTTATTTTCCTCTAATTCAGCAGTTTCTTCTTTCATCTTTTGGGCTAATTTACGCATCTTACCACCTTTATTGGCGAAAAAATTAACTTTTTCTTTGCGGTCTTGAATCTTTTTTTCCAATTGAGCGTTTTTCATAACTTCGCGCTCAACCCGCTGCTTGATTTCTTCAACTACCGAATAATAGTCACCGACATAAAGCTCAGTCTGATGAGTAAAAATATCAAGATAAACAACTCCCTCAGTAAAACAGTTTAAAAAATCAGCATCATGAGAGATGACAATCGCGGTCTTGTCATACATGATTAGAAAAGTTACCAAATGATCAATGCCGGCTTTATCTAGATTATTAGTCGGCTCATCGAGTAGTAAAATATCCGGATCCTGTATCAAAGCATAGGCCAAAAGCAGCCGTGATTGCTGGCCGCCAGATAAGTCGCCAACGATTCGATCCAAAGGAATATCAAAATTAACTGCTTCTAGTACTTTACTGATTCGGCTCTTTAGATTGGCAGGAACAACATCAAAAGCAGTAGCAAAGTAAGCCTCAACCGTCAGCGGCAATTGTTCGCGTTCAATCATCTGTCTAGCGGTGCCAATAGTAGCATTATTGGTAACAGAAATCTGACCGCTTTTGGGTTTGAGTTCACCAGTAATTAATTTAAATAGTGTACTCTTACCAGCCCCATTCTGGCCCATTAAGGTGATTTTGGCACCGCGGCGAATACTAAAACTAGCCTCATCTAAAAGCGGTTTTTTGTGGATATATTCGAAACAAACTTGATCGAACCTGAGGATTACTTCTTCGGCCATGTTATTTTATGTTAATCTTAGTCAAATCAAGATTTAGTATAGCGGTAAAAGCTAAGAAAATCAACTCAAAATAAAAAAAGAAACCCGGATGGGGTTTCCGGGTTTAAGTTGTGACAGGTTGATTTTTTCGCATTTCGGTAATGCGGTGCTCAATAAATCTTTGAAGCAAACAAATGTTGTCTGCTAAAATTGGTAGCCCTAGATAATCTTTCAAAAAAGATCTCAATTTTTCCAGATTACCGTTAGCTTCAATTTTTTCCAAAGAGCCTTGAAATTTTTCTGGATTAGGGAATTCATTTTTAATAACTTCCAATTCCCTTTTCAACTCCCCAAGTCCTGTCTTTTGAATGTTCGATAATTCTGCCATTTGGCACCTCCCTTTTCTCTAATTTTGCAGCTTTTCCATCCAATTGTCAATATAGGTACGAATAGAATCTGGCTCATCTAGGTCATAAAAAACAGTGTCTTTACAACCGGGAGTGCTACCAGCTAATAATTGCACCATAAGACAATCATTGATTCTATCCACGCCATATTTTTCTTTTAAACGATTAACGTGGTTTTCTTTTTCTTGAAATGGATCACAGTCTTTAGCCATTTGTAATTTTTGCATTAAGCCAATCAACTTGGTATATTTCGCAATCTCTTCAGCTTTATCAGGAAACCAATCGGTTTTCCAATTAGCCCACTCAGACTGGCTTTCATTGGCAAAAAAATCATCGTCTTCGTCATGATCATTAATACTGCCCAAGATTTTTGAAAGATCATCTAAAGATATATTACCTGTTCCGTTGTTTTCTCCGTTTTCTCCATCCTTATTATTACCATCGTCTGGGAGGTACCCATTTTCTTAGACACATTGTCCATGGGTCAATTGATATTGCCG
>DAONSQ010000029.1:0-7655 GCA_035411265.1 bacterium
CAATGGCACCATGGGAAAAAATTATTGATACGGTTTTTCATAAATATCAAAAAATTCGTTATGAATCACAAAAAATTGATGACGATATTTCAGATATTGTTGAAAATAATTTTTCAGAATTTTTTACTTTTGGTAAAGAACTTCAAGAAAATCATTATTTAAATGGTTCTTCTGGTTTTCTTGCTAAACGTCTTCCGGAAGGTATCTTGGTAACATCAACTGGCTCTTATGTTGGTGATTTAGCAAAATGTAACCTATCCTTAATTAGAGATTGGAGTAGTCATGTTGTTTCGTGGAGTGGAGAGAGATTGCCATCATCAGAAACGCCTTTAATTTTAGAAATTTTTGACAGATATTCAAATAATAACTTGATTATCCATGGACATTGTAGAGATATTACATATAATCCAAAACTTATTAAATATCACAGCAGCGAATATCTAAAATATGGTCAATGGGGCGAGTTATTTAAAATTGATCAAATTCTTGATAAGTATCAATCAGGTATTATGAAGCTACATGGTGAGATCATTCTTGCTAACGATTTTAATGAAGGACTTGGTAGATATGAAAAAATGTATAAAGAAACTCTTTAAAACATGAAACCTCAGCAATATGTTGGGGTTTTTAAAATATAAAAGATAAAGGTATTACACTAAAACCTTGAATGCACCTCGGCTTTTCTTGATTTTATTCTTAATTTGTGCTATGATAACTTAAATTTGTATTTGGATGGTAAATTAACAATTAAACAAATAAAAAAAGAAGGAGGTGTCTCATGAAAAGAGCCCTGTTAATCGTTTTAGTACTGATGATTATCAGTACTGTGTGGTGTCAAAATGGGACACCAACTGTGCTTTCTGCACAAATTGATGTGCCAGGAGGTGAAGCTTCTGATCTTGTAGTTATAGGTAACTATGGCTATATTGCTAGTTGTGACTTTTTGACAAAATATGACTTATCTTCCAAAGAGATTCTTTGGAGCCAAGCATTTCCTGTTTCTTATGCCAATGGTAGCGGAAAAGGAATGTTTAAGACATTGGATAATCATCTCGTCGTTACCTATGACGGGATTGTGACTAAAATGTCGACTGAAGATGACACGCTGTGGCAAGTAACTTTGCCTGGTCGTGTTGCTCTCACGCTGGATTCAGTTAGAAACAGGGTTGTCTGCTATAGTTGGACTGGATTGCTAACAGTGCTTAATCTGGATAATGGCCAAACTTTGCTACAGCAGCAAATGCCGTTTGAAGGGTTGGTTGGTAGTGCCTATCATAATGCTGTTGCAATTGGTGGCAATGAATTTATCCTAATTGATAACACGATTTATGGGGTTAATTGGAATACTGCAGTGCTTGTTAGTAAAGTTTCGATTAATAGTGGTGTTGTTAATGTTTTTTGGCAGCACTCATTTCCTGATTTGTCTAATTGTAAAGGAGAAATTATCTCTGGTAACAGTTTTTATGTTACTGCCAGAGAGGTAAATCCACCAAACTCTAAGATGTTCTTTTTTGAAGATCTAGGCGATAGTTTTACTATCGCTGACTCTATAGATGTTGGTGGTGATGCCAATGTTTTTCTAGACAATACTAAAAATATTGGTCAAAATTTATTAACTGTTGGTGGCTTGCTGGTTGGTAGTGATCCTAATGGTGAAGATGGTCATCAAGCAGTTTTTACTATCTATGACAGTGCTGGGGAAACTCGGACATCTCAGGTTAATTCACAGACAGATTTTACTATGTATCAATGCCTGTCTATTGATGAAGATCATATTTATACCATCTTAATAGTTCAGGATTATTGCTATGGTCCTAGAACCTTCTACTTAACTGAGTTAACTGACATTTACAACTCCGCTGTTTCGATCGATCCCGATACTCCAGTTACCCCTCAACTTAATTTAGTTTGTTACCCTACTCCAACGAGAGTTGGCAACAACGTCAATGTTCGATTCGAAAGCAAGTCCCGAGATAATGTGACTATTGAGGTCTACAATATCAAAGGACAAAAAGTTCGCACGCTCGTTAATCAAAACTTCAGTGCTGGCCAGCACCAAACAATTTGGAATGGCAAGGCTGAAGATAATTCGCCAGTTAGTTCTGGCATGTACTTTTTTAGAATGAGATCAGGTAGCTTTACGGCAACCCGTAAAGTAATCCTGATGAAATAAATCTTTCAACCTTGAAGGTCTCTAACGAGACCTTCTTTTTTTATCTATATTATTTTTTCTTTTAGTCTTTTCTTTCCTTTTTCTTTAATTTTTTGGTATAATAACTAAAATTAGTTTCAATTATTATCTTTTCTCTTTTTTATGTCTCACAAAACCAAGCTTAGTCTTTTAGCTGTTTTTCTCATAGCGCTTAGCCTAGGCTCTTTTTGGTATTTCAACCAAGATATATTAGAGCCAGCTCCAGCTCAACCTTTAACTCCAGCAGTTAGTTTAGAACAGGTAAATACCAAGAATGACACTACTTCTTCAACTGAGAAAGTTGCTGAGCCAGATACTGAAATTGCGTTAGCTAGAGTTCAGGAAAAAATGGCTATTCCCCATGACGCCGAGTTTATGATCTCTGGCGGTTCACCAACTTCATCAATTCGTTTTTTTGAAGGATCCATTAAGCCACTTGATGTCCACGTTGGTGATACTCAAGATTTTAGAATTGTTGTCGCTTCAGACAATGGCATTAAAAGAGTCGTGGCTGAAATTGAAACTGATTTCGGCTATGACTATGTTGAACTTAAAAAAGACAGCGTTATTAGTATTTTAGATACTATCCCCAATCCTTACACTGTTAATCCCAAAGATAATACTTTAAAGATTTTAAATGATACTGAACTGGCTCAAGCTAGAAATGATGAATACAAAAAAGAGTTAGCTCGCAAAAAAAGTAACCAAGCCAATGCTTCTTTAGGTCAAAGAGAAGTCTGGATTGGTTCTTGGTTAGTTAATAAGGTTCATGATAAAGTCTATCATACCAACTTCATTGCCTATGATAGTGCTGGTAATGAAGAAAAGCTAACCATGACTTGGTCGGATAAATGCGGTATTCCTCTTGTGGGAAGTTGGACTTCTGCCATTACTTATAGTGGCTGCATTATTGATGCTGGGCAGCCGGTTGAGGGGGTGGCTAAAGGCAATGTTACACTAGCTAATAATAAAAGCTTAAATTTAGCAGCTGGTACAACTTTTTTATGGAACCATAATTATAGTGTCATCTTTAGTGGTGGCTCTTTAGTGTTGGCCCCTGGTAAAACTTCTCAACTCAAGCAAGTCAATCATATTTAAATGCCAGACCAAGATGGTGACTTGAATGTTTTACCAACCGCCTGGAATAGCCAGACTTCAACAGCCTTAGCTGGATACACTATGCGAGATAGTTTAATAAGCGACAAAGATTGTCTTGATACCAACGCTAATGTTCGTCCATATAATGATGTTTATTATAGTCAACCTATTCCTGGCTTAACTGGAGCAGCTGCTTGGGATTGGGATTGCAGCATCACTACTGCTGGTACCACTACTATTAGTCGATCACTTAAGGGTGATAAAGAACTTTGGTGGCCAGCCACTGGCACGACTACTGCCGATTTTTGTCCTAATGCTAATATTTATACTACAACAGCTAATTATACCTGTAATCCAAATGGCTGCGAAAATAATAATAAACCTAGTGTTTATGACGGTGGTGTTTATGACGGTAATGTAAATCAATCTAGAATTAAAGATTCTGTTTTTAGTAAAAAATATCTTAAATTCCCTATAAGTTCTAAATTTATTAACGAAGCTAAGGCTGCTACTTGTTCAGGTAACTGTACATCTTGTTATATGGGTAGCATAACTGGTTGTGCCTATAGAGTTCAAGTTAAATTAGAATCTAATAATGATTCAGCTTATTGTGGTGTTATTTCATATCGCCCTGCTTCTTATTTTGATAATGCTTTAAGAAGTGATAGTGGATGTGACCTTAACCCTGCTCCAGATTTTTTAACTGGTAGTTCAGCTACTATTTACTGTAGATAACCTCATCTTTCTTCAATGCGCGTACCAATCCGTAAAGGTGGCAAATATACTTTTATTCAGGCTGATCCGCATTTGACTCAAGCCAAATTTGATGAGTTTAGCCGTAAGCTGGCCTGGTTAAAGAAAATCGGCCAGCCGCGAGCGATTGTCGAGGTTCAGCGCTTGGCTGAGCTCGGTGATTTTTCTGAAAATGCGGCTTACCAGATTGCTAAAGGCAAGCTCAGGGGTATCAATCAAAAAATTTTAGATCTAGAAGATCATCTTAAAAAAGCGATCATTATCAGCCAGCCGACAACAGCTGGCTTTGTTCGTTTGGGTTCGACCGTAACTGTTGAAATTAACGGCCGAGTCAGGATTTTTCAGATTTTAGGTTCTAGTGAAACCAATCCTAGCGGCGGAGTTATTTCGCATAGTTCACCGATTGGTGCGGCGATTATGGATAAAAGGGTTGGTGACATCGTTAAGGTTGGCTTGGCTAATGGTCAGGCTGATTGCCGGATTATTAAGATCGATTAGCTGCTACCGAGCAGTAAATTATTCAACAATTGCTAGCCAGTCAGCCTCGACCTGGCTAATTTCGCTTTCCAAATTTTGTAATTCTTTGGTTTTTTCCGGCTGATAATCAAGCGGGTGAGCTGTAAAATAAGCTAGCAGTTCGCTTTGTTTGATCCGCAATTGATTGAAGCGCTTTTCTAAGGCTGTGGCTTGTCTTTGGCGGGCTTTGGCTGCTAGATAGCTCTCTTTGGCCGCTGTCTTATTTATTGTTGCTTGGCTGGTCACTGGAGCCTCCACAGTTGGCCGTAGATGGCCATTTTCTAAATAATAAATATAGTCAGTGTAGTTATGAGGATAACGCCTGGCTTGACCGTCGCTTAGTTCAATAATGTTAGTGGCTAGGAGCTGGCTGAAAGTCCGGTCGTGACTAGTAAAAATAACAGTGCCCGGCCATTCGCAGAGTGCTTGACCCAAGGCTTCAGCGGTAGCAAAATCAAGATGGCTAGTCGGTTCGTCTAAAAGCAAGACATCAGGCCGGCTTAGGAGTAAGCCAGCTAAACATAATCGTGATTTCTCTCCACCGCTTAAAACACTGACCGGTTTTTTTAAATCTTCATCTTTAAATAAAAAATCACCAGCCATTTTAAGAACAGCTTCAGTCTTGATATCTGGTGCCGCTAAACGGCGCAAATAAGTGCCGACTTGTTCGTTCTGGTCAAGCATCTCGGTAGTCTGTTGAGCGTAATAGGCTTTTTTAAGATTAGGTAGCCATTGAAATTCACCAGCTAGCGGTGGCAGTAGGCCAGCCAAAGTTTTAAGCAAGGTGGTCTTACCTTGGCCGTTATCACCCAGAATAATTGCTTTGTTACCGCAAGCGATTTCAAGGTTGATTTTGTCAACGATAAGTTTATTAGTATAGCCAATTGCCAGCTTGCTGGCATGGATAGCCCAAGTTTTGCGTTTATCTACTTTGGGAATAGCAATTCGGACAGTATTGTCAGCAGCGGCAATCGTTAGTTTTTGAGTGGAAATCTTATCGATTTGCTTGATAATTGATTGGGCTTGAGCGGCTTTAGAGGCTTTGAAACGGAAGCGGTCAACAAATTCTTGGAGATGTTCGGCTTGTTTTTCGATTTTTTGATTATAATTTTGCTGGCTTACGAGCTGCCGCTCTTTGTATTCTAAATATTCTTCAACTGGTCGGGGAAAATGAGTGCAGCTCACAGCAGTAATTTCTAGAGTTTCCTGGCAGGTGTTTTTTAGAAAATGGCGATCATGAGAAATGATAAGAAAAGCACCATTATAGGTTTTGAGGAATTTTTCCAGTAAAATCTGAGTGCTTAGATCAAGATAATTAGTTGGTTCGTCTAGTAGCAAAAGATTGGGCTCTAGTAGTAGCATGGCGGTTAGCTTGGCGCGCATTTGCCAGCCGCCGGACAGGCTAGCAATAGCCATGTTTAGACGTTCTTCAGTTAGCTCAAAACGGCTGGCTAGGCTTTGGCAGCGCCAAGCTTCCTGATTGCTGATTCTTTGTAGAAAATCTAAAACCGTTTCCGTTGCTGTAAATTCAGATTGCTGTTCCAGGTAACCAAGGTGAGTGGTGGAGCCAATAATGACTTGGCCGCTATCGGCGGTTTCGTTGCCAGTAATAATCTTTAGCAAGGTTGATTTACCGGCACCATTGCGGCCGATAACGCCTAGTTTTTGCTTTTCAGCTACAGCAAAACTAAGCCCGCTAAAAATTAACTGACCGCCATAACTCTTATTTAAATTTTGAACTTGTAACAAGATCGCCATATTCATCTATATTATACAATAATCAGTTTTTTTGCTACTATTAAAGCAAGCTTTACTTTAATTTTTCTCTCTATGTCAACGGGCTGGATGATTGCCGTGCTGATTTGTCTTTTTTTAATCTTGAGCCAAGGCGCTGATCTGCTAGTGACTAATGTCAAAAAGATTGCCGATCATTGGAAGATTGATATTTTTATTTTGGGCCTTATTTTAGGCTTATTGACTAGCGTACCAGAAATTATTTTAGCCAGCAATGCGGTGCGTCAGGGTTTGGGTGAGTTGTCACTTGGTAATCTTTTGGGCGGCACAATTATTTTACTGGGTTTAGTTTTGGGTGTTTCAATTATTGTTAATCGGCAAATTCGCACTGACGGCCATGTCTGGAAAGTTCTGCCGGGCATGCTGCTGTTTACTTTGCCGCTACTTTTGGGGCTTAAGGGTTCACTTAATCGCTGGGACGGTTTAGTGATAATTTTAGCTTATGCTGCTATGGTGGCTTATGATTATTGGCACACTCATCGGACTAGTTTATTGAAATTAAGAAAATTGCCAAAGTTAGTTGAGGCTACAACTGTTGAAAAAGATAGCTTTGTCGATTGGTGGGGAAAAAAGCAACGATTCTGGCGGCCGTGGCGCTGGCTAGTCAATCCGCAACTTTGGCGCGCTGTATGCGGCTTTATTTTAGTGGTAGTTTCAGCTAATTTAATCATGACTTTGGCGGAAAAGATTTTGGTAACTTTCAATTTATCGGAAGTTTTTTTAGGGGCAGTAATTTTTGCGGTTGGCACCAATTTGCCAGAGATTGTAGTAGCTTTTCGGTCGTTCTTATGCCAAGTCGGTGAATTGTCAATCAGCCATATTATGGGCTCGGCCATTGGCAATATCTTGGTTGTTGGCGTCTTGTTGCAGTTTACTAGTTTTAAAACCGGACCGACTTTGATTTTTGTCATTACTGCTTTGACAATTATTCTTCTGGCAGCCTTATTTTTATTGTTTTATCGGACCGATCGTCGTTTTAGCCGCTGGGAAGGCTTGGTACTACTGGGAGTTTATTTGAGTTATCTTGGTGCTCAAATAATTTGGGGTGTTAATTAATTTTTGCTATAATATAAAGTAATCTACTAACTAGTTAATATTATGAACAAAAAACATTGGTTAAGCAGCTTTCTGGCTGTAGCCGGAATCTTGTTGGCAGTGAGCCCGAGCCAGGCCGCTACGACAATTTCGGGCAATATTATCAGTCCCAATTGGACAGCTGCGAATAGCCCTTATATTATTAGTGAAAATATCGAAGTTTCTTCAGGGGCGACTTTGACAATCGAGCCAGGCACAGTAGTTAAGT
>DAONSQ010000030.1:0-7618 GCA_035411265.1 bacterium
AGGCTATAGGCTGTAGATGTAGGGAACGGTCCCCGACCGTTCCGCAGCCGCTAGGACTAGCTTTCCCTTCCAATCATTAATTCCACCAAAATCATATACTTTCTCATAACCACTGTTTACTAAAAGTTCAGCAGCCACAGCACTCCTTCTACCACTACGACAATATAATAATATTTTTTTGCTTTTATCAGGAATGACCGCCGATGCTTTTTCTTCAAGTTCACTTAGTGGCAGTAGTTTAGCATTTTCAATATGACCTTGCTGATATTCTTCAGGCGTTCTAACATCAACAACAATCACATTAGCTGATTCTTTCATCATTTCAGCTGCCACATTAGCACTAATTTTATAAGGAGCTTTATCACTGTTTGACCTTAATTGAAAAAAATATCCTGCTCCTACAATCATCACAAAGGCTATTATCAATAAGTATATATTTTTCAAAGAAAACTCCCCTTTATACTAAAACTTATTTTTTCGCAATACCCACCAAGGAGCCATGGATGAATCTTGATGTCCTTTACCAATCCATTCCCAAAATACTGCCAATAAAGTATTGATTTTCGCTGCAAATAAAAACATCGGCATAAATGGTACTAGTCCAATTCTTGATAAATCTTCTTTTTTTCGCTCAGAAACAAAAATTATCCCAAGCAAATACAGTAAGCAAGTCATCACAAAATAAAAAGAATACACTGCCATTAACAAGGCGATTGCATAATCAGCGGGAAAAACAATAAATAGCCAAAAAGTATAGACAAAAACCATCATTGGTAAAACAATATTGGTGAACATAGTCACTAACAATCCATTAAAATTCGCCCAGCCCATCATCGACGGCGCTATGCTCCGCCAATGTTTACCGATAATGTAAGGATAATCGCCTTCCCATCTTAGCCGTTGTTTGAAAAATTTAGCGTAGGTTTCCGGAACATCAGTAAAACAAATTGCTTCGGGGTCAAACACAATTCTAAATTTTTCTTTTCTATTATTAAAGTAATTTTTAATTCGTAATGTAATATCAAGATCTTCTGCTGTCCCTGCATCCCAGCCTTCGACCAAATTAAGTAGACTACGGCGAAAAATACCAAAGGCGCCGGAAATATTATTGACCATATTAAATTCACTAAGCGCCGTTTTTGACAGCTGAATTGAATTAAAATATTCAATCGCTTGAAAACCGGCACAAAAAGTATCAGCAGCATTACGTACTCTTAAGCACCCACTCACCGCTACTACTTCAGGATCAACAAAGTGCCTCGTAACCCGCTCTAACATATTGTTATCAAAAGAACTATCACCATCAACTTTAACAACAATCTCGCCGGTAACAAAATTCAAACCTAAATTGCTACTAGACACTACACCACCGCGTTGCCATTTCGGAATAACAGAAATGGTACGGTTGTTATATTGCACCGCCAGTTTTTGCAATTCTTCAGCAACTTTCAAAGTACTCTTATTGATATAAGCACCGTCAATCACCAATAAAATTTGTAATTTGCCGGGATATAACTGTTCCAGTAATGAAAGCACAGTCTTTTCAATTTCTCGGCCTTCATTATAGCAAGTTACAATACAAGAGACACTAGGAAAAAAGTCAATTCTCGAACCTTCTTGCTTTCTTCTTAGCACATATTTAAATAATCCTAAAAATATGAACAAATTCCACGGTAATTCAAAAAAAACTACCATTGGTAAAAACAACAGTATCACTGTCATATAACCTTGATTGTAAAAAGGAAGTACTAAAAAATTATAGAGATGAAATAAAATACCTTCCAACATAACTAGTTCTAGCACCTAAAACTAAAACCCAGCTTCATACTCAGTCAACAGTTTTTCGGCAATTGGAACTTGTTGAGCTTGTTCAGTTGGTATGGAAAAACATTTTACTGCTACTCTGATTTGCGAATTAGTTTCTGTCGACACCATCTGTGCCAAATTTTCAATTCTAGCGGCCAGAATTTCACCTCCTTCGGTATTAGTTCTTGGTAACATCACCCAAGAGACATTCTTACTGGTATTAGTAGTGATATCGGTATTACGAACTAATTCTCGTACTCTCACACTAAGTTCCGCTATAACATCATTTGCTTTCGGCAAATATGCAACTTCATCCAAATCTTTCGCGCTGATTATTTTAATACAAATCAGCGTAAATTCAGCATCTTGATACCGTTGCTTCATTTGAAGCATCCAGTCAATCATTTGATAAAAATATAATGGTAATACATTTCTTTTATCATCAAATAAAGCTATTTCCAAATTAACATCACCCAGTTGCGCCGCTCTCATTCCTTTAGCAGAAATGGCATAATTACAAATTGGTCGAGCTATCAAATCTTCGGCTGAAGATTTTTCCTGACAATTTAAGCAGCTAGCTTTTATCTGCGGTTCAATAAATTTACCATGGCAATCATTACATTGATAACTTTCTAACGGTCTATCATAATCAACCCCAATATGTCTTAACGTACTTTTACAGCGTTGGCAGACTAATTGATAACCTTTTTGAAACTCTTCTTCCGGTGCTACATTGGCACAAGTAAAGCAATGAATCATTTTATGTTTGCTAAAGTTTATACTGCCACACAACGGACACATATCAATGAAATTTAAGTTTCCGGTCATACAATATGGACAATACCTAACTCTATCTACTAGTTGTTTTTCCACTAGTAGCCCATGATTTAACAAATAATTAAGCCACTGGACAGAGCTTTCTTTTTTATGGTTTGATTTATCATTTTCATCACAATTATAGCGAAATGTTCGATGTAATTCATTGCAGAAGCGACCTAGTAGCGCTGCTGCCATATACTGATAAAGCCACGGAGAAGAAGGCAATAGTTGCGGTTTTAATAAATATTCTTCACCTCTGGCAAACAGAAAGGTTAATAATCTTAAATCACTGCTTGCTGAATTTTTTTCAATGGATAACAAGTTTAGCCGATCTAAAATAACATTACCTTGTGCTAAAATTTCACTTTTACTATTTTCTATCCCATCACTGCAATAATCTAACTCTCCTACTGAGGTGGTAAAGTACAGTGGACAAGCATACAACAATTTTGATTTACGAAAGTCACACACTAATTTTAAAATTTTAGCTTCATAACAATCTGCAATATTTATACCATCTACAACAACAATGACCGGCTCTGTTATATTTTTAGTTAATTCTTCCACGGAATGAAAGGTTTGTGCAAAATCTTCTGTTGCTAATAATGTTTTTGTAGCATCTAATGTTATCCGATATAACTTATTCATTAATATTACCTCCTAATTCCACGCTACTACTACCGGCAGTCCATCCACAATTTCCTCAGGATTTAGTTTTTCGTCAATTTTCAAAAATACATTGATACCTCTCATACTATTAGGATAAATAGTATTGGATATTCCCGTCGGCACTGTAGAGGCACTAATTGGTTGTTCCACCACCACTGCTGTAACAGTTCTATTACTACCTAAAATTTTAACTTTAGCACCGGTGCCTAAACTAATTTTTTTAAAATCTTCCGGCTCTACATAAACACTGACATAAACATTTTCGGTTTTTGCTAAAATTGCCAAAGGCTCTCCGGCACTAAAAGTCTGCCCAACATTAACTAAAATAGTGTTAATTTGGCCACCAATACCGGTATTTATTTGAGCATTATTATCCAAAAACTTAATTAAGCTTTTAATGCTTTCATCTACTTGAATTTTACGAACTTCATTACTAAGCACCGGAGCTGCGACCGGCGTTACATCAGCCGCTGCCAAAGCCGCCTTTAACTCATTATACTTAGCATTGACTTGCTCGTATTCAGCTCTGGTTGCTGCCCCTTTAGCCATTAAGGCGCCTGTATCATTGCGTAATTTTTCATAATAAGCAACACTATTAGAAATCGCTGAAATTTGTTGGTAATTTTTATCAACGGTTGTACCACCACCGATATTACCGGTTGCTAGCGCATTTTTCTCTGCTTCCAATAAAGCTATTTGCTCTAGTCGCCCCGTTGGAATAATCTTCTTATACGTCAACAGCAAGCTATTAGGCGCTATCATATCACCACGTTTTCCGGCAATACTCTCAATAGTTCCACCTTCATTAGCATTAACAACGACTTTTTCTAAATAAATTGTTCCCGGCGATCTGACAAATAGCCACTCGCTGATAATTTTTCCGGAAAAATAAACAAACGGTAGGGCAATAACAATTAATACTAACCACCATTTTAATTGTGGGAAAATTCGTTTCGCATTACCATAAGGGATTTTTATATTGTTCTTTACTGTGGCATCAGAGTTTTTATTGTTGGAAAATGATATTTTCATAATCAATCACCCCTCTTATAATCTTCCCAAGATTGAATATAAATGGCTTTCAGACCAATATGGTTTAACTCCTGCTCAATTTTTTGTACTGCATTGATAAAGTCAGTATGATCTAAGCTACCATAAGCTTCACCTTGATTAATATTTTGCTCAACACTTTGAGCCAAGGCTATATTAAGACCGTTCGTTTTATCAATAATATTTTTCATAGTAGTTATCACAGTTTGTGCATTGTTAGAATACAGCATTACAACTATTTCTTTTAAATTAAGCTTTTGTAAGGTCATTCTATCTTTTTCGCTTAAATTTGTTAGATATCGCGGATGAATTGAGATTGATAATTCCTTTTTAGTTACGCTCCGCACTTTTTCAATAACATCTAGCAGTAAATTAAAACCATTTTCATTATTAGCTAACACTGCATCCGGTTCAATATCAAGATGAATTTCTTTAAATTCAAATTTTTCCATTTCTTTAGTGAGATCTATTAGTTCAGCCTGATGCTCCGGCAATAACCATGCTGAGTCACCTAATAATAATCCAACCTCCAGCCCATTAGCTTCCGCTTTTTTCAACAAATCTTTTAATTTTTGTTGAACTGGCGTTGCTTGTAATTGTTTTATTTCATCTTTATTAAACGATAATAATATTTTTTTAATCCCATTTTGCTGTAATCTAGCTATTTCAGCACCTTGTGAAATACTTTTTAAAAAGGGAGCTGCTTGCCAAACATAAGTGCCAACTTTTAAGTTATTACTTATATTTTTGTTATTACTACTGACAATATTATTAATCCCCACCTCTGGGAACGTAAGTTTTGGTAAGTTACTAAAATCTAGCGGATTTTCCGTCACCAATTTAAAGTCATTAATATCAAGCCAAGCAAAATTCAATAAATTTCCTCTATTGACATTGCTACTATTAAGAATATAACTTTCATCGGCTTCACTACTTAAGCCGTTAGGGTAAACGAAGCTGACAACATCAATAGCAGCCGCTAAGAAGGTTTCTTCACGATTTAATAAATCTGTCGCCATCCGATAATATTGCGACTTGCTATTTTGAAATTGCTCAAAAGTATCACCCGGTAAAACTTTATGCCGTAATTTTTTTTCTCTAATGTCTTCTGCCAAAACAGTCAACCGTGCAATTTTGGAGTTAACATCCATTGCAGCAAATTTAGCAGTTAAAATAGCTTCTCTGACGCGACCATTCAAAGTCATCTCGATATAGTCTTGTTGCATCTTTGCACTAAGCAGTTGATTTTCTGCAATGATTTTATTTTGATCCTTTTTGCCAATAGTCCCAAAAGGTTCTGTTACATTTATTGCAATATAAGCTCCGGTACCGCTAGCACCAGGATAATCTTTGCTAACAGTTCCCCCAATAACTAAATTCCCTTCAGTATTGAGCTGTTTATATTGCCTTAGCATTTTTTGATATTGCTCTACTAATTTTGCTTGCAACTGAAATTCAGGATAATTATCCACAGCAAAAGTCTTGCCCGTTAACAGCGGTAATTTAGGTTCTTCGAGCGTTTCTGCTACTTGCCACTGACAACCGGTTGCTAAATTAATAATTTGTAAGGCTTGACTTTGTTTTAGCTGCATTGCCACAAGATCACGCTTAACCTCTTCATAAATTGTCAAAAATTCCAATTTATCAACCGGTAATAACAAACCTTTCTTTTGTCGTTCTTCTAGCAATTTACCGGTAGCAACTTCAGTACTCAAAAATTGCTTGGCCAATTTTTCTTTTTGTTGTTCAATCCACAACGAAGCATAGGCCTTGCGAACAGCCACCAAATTATTTAAATTCACTAATTTGGCAAAATATTGCGAGTTGAACACTGTATTTTCCGACTGCATAATATCAATTTTTTCTTTGTTTTTACTACCTAATAGTGGTAGTACCAATCCTCCGGTAAAACTCAATTTATTATAACTATGCATCTGTGTGCTAGTATCGGTAAGAGGTTCATTATTAGCGCCATAAGTTATTGTCCCAAATAATTTAGCGCCACTGCGTTGTTGTGCTAACACTAGCTTAGCCTCATCATTTGATAAATTTGCCATTGCAATAGATAGCGCTAAACCATTATCCAACTTTTCTTCGATCTGTTGTAATGATGACAGCTTAACAGTCGCGACCGGTGCTGCGGTCGCAACTGTCATAACCAAATTACCAGACATTGCAAACACTACTGCTACTACGGTACTTATTACTTTATGCCATTTGACCACTACAATAACCCCCTTATTCTTATTTACATACTCAAGCCTTCTTCTAACAATGGTTTTAAAAATTTACCGGTATAAGAAGCTTCAACTGTGGTAATTTCCTCCGGGGTACCTTTAGCGACAATAGTGCCACCACCTTTACCGCCCTCTGGTCCTAAATCAACAACATAGTCCGCAGTCTTAATAACATCAAGATTATGCTCAATAACAATCACACTATCGCCACCTTCAACTAACTTTTGTAAAACTTCCAATAGTTTATGAATGTCCGCAGTATGTAAGCCCGTCGTTGGCTCATCTAAAATATATAATGTTTTTCCGGTACTGCGTTTTGCTAGCTCTGTTGCTAGTTTCACGCGTTGTGCTTCTCCGCCGGATAAGGTCGTCGCCGGTTGCCCTAGTTTTATATAACCCAACCCAACCTCTTTCAACACTTCCAGTTTTCGATGAATTTTCGGGATATTTTTGAAAAATTCCACCCCTTCATCTACTACCATATCCAAAACTTGCGCAATGCTTTTCCCTTTGTATTTAACCTCTAAGGTCTCTCTATTATAACGTGCGCCCTTGCAGACCTCACATGGTACATAAACATCTGGTAAAAAATGCATTTCTATCTTGATTATACCATCTCCACGACAGGCTTCACAACGCCCACCTTTAACATTAAAGCTAAATCTACCCGGCTTATAGCCTCTAATTTTTGCTTCATTAGTCTGACTATATAATTCTCTAATATTATCAAATAACCCGGTATAAGTTGCCGGATTAGAACGTGGTGTCCGCCCAATGGGGGACTGATCGACATCAATAATTTTATCAATATGCTCAAAGCCTTTTATGTCTTTATGAGCACCGGCCCGCTGATGATTGCGATAAATTATTTTCGCCAAACCTTTATATAATATTTCATTAATCAAGGTACTTTTTCCCGAGCCCGAGACGCCGGTTACAGCCGTAAATAAACCAATCGGAAATTTTACACTGATATTTTTTAAAATTGAATTGATAAGAACTTGCTTTTAGTTGACGGCAGTATAAGAAACGCACTC
>DAONSQ010000031.1:0-7594 GCA_035411265.1 bacterium
CTTTGGTTCATCAAAGTAATAGTCAGCTAAATAAAGCTCCAAGTCGCGACCCATGAAGTCGCTAATTGGTGAAATTTCATCAAACAAATCAGCTAGTCCTTCTTTTAAGAACCAAGCATAAGATTTTTTCTGGACTTCGATTAAGTCCGGTAACGGCATCAAGGAGCTTTTTTCAATGAAATAGCGTCGTTGAGCGTTTTGTTGGGCGGTTTTGAGCGTTTGGGACATATTTTTGACAACAAAAAATTCTCAAGGCCCGAAGGCTAATTGAGTTAGCTAAAGCTATGCAATTGTTTAATTTGAGCCACGGATAGGGGTTATATCTTATGGCGATAATCAAAGATAGCAGACAAAATGACCACAAGCTACACCAATTTCTGGTGGCCAGTCATTTGTTTTTTTCTCTGATCTAAGCTTAGAATTGAGATTGACAAATTTGTCTAATGAAGAGTTAGCCAATCTAATACTTAAAAGATAACAAAATTATTACTTATTGTCAACAGTAATTTTGGCTAATTCTTCTCTGGCAACCTTACGATCATCCCAGGGTAAAAGTCGTCCAGCGGCTAGACAAATCGCTTGTTCACTCCCCTTGCCTGTAATTAAAACGATATCATCTTTACTGGCTAAGGAAAGAGCTTTAGCAATAGCTTCGCGTCGATCAAGGATGGTAAAAAGATTAGTATCCAAGATTTTGCCAGCATGTTCAGCGCCTACGGCAACTTGATCAATAATTAGTTTAGGGTCGTCGTCATAAGGATCTTCGTTGGTAATAATGACAAAATCAGCTAGTTGACCGGCAATTTGACCTAGTTTTGGTCGTCTAGCAATATCTCGTCCACCGCCCGCTGAACCAAGCACATGAATAATTTTTTTATGAGGCACGAGTTCTAAAGTTTGATAAATATTGTTAAGAGCAACTGGCTCAAAGGCATAATCGACAATAACGCTAAAATCTTGGCCTTCGTTAATCATTTCTAGGCGGCCAGCTAGGCCAGAGATCGAGGCTAAACCATTCTTGATGGTTGGCCAATCAATCGATTGGCTCAAAGCAACACCAATAGCAGTCATGGCGTTCATGGCATTAAAGGAACCTAAAATAGGCAAGTTAATTTCTTCATTATTGCAGATAAACGTAGTGCCATGAATACCCGGTTTAATTTGGCCATAAATCAAGGTCTGTAAATTATCTGGCCATTTTACTTCGCTAGTAATTTTAGCATCTTGAGTGTAGCCAAAAATCTGATCAGCACCAAAACTTAAAAAGTAGGGTGAATATTCATTATCAAGGTTGGCAATAATTGTTTTAGGAACCCGATTGAGACCAATTTTTTTAAAGCCGCTTTCAGTGAGTTGAACATGATGATGTTCATCGATGTTTTTATAGGTGCAACGACGCAGATGGCTAAAAAGACGGCCTTTAGCGCGGCGATAATTATCGAAACCACCGTGTGCTTCGACATGCTCAGGATAAAGACTAGTAAAAATAGCGGTATCATAATTAATGAAACGATGACGATATTGTAAGATACCTTGAGAGGTGGTTTCAACGATAGCATAGTGGCAACCGTTAGTGACCATTTGGCGCAGTAAGCGTTGAGTAAAGAAACGGCCAACCATGGTCATTTTTTTGTCATTAAGCCAATCTTTATCACCGTCACTAAACATGGCAGTTGAAGTATAGCCAACTTTATAGCCAGCTGAACGTAAAACTTCAGCAATAAGCAGGACGCTAGTGGTTTTACCGGTGGTGCCAGTAACGCCAATAACAATAAGTTCCCGACTAGGGTGGCGATAGTAACAATCGGCTAGCCAATTGAGCAAAAAATGATAACCCGGAATTAGTCGTCGTAAAAAACTGTGATAGATGAAACGTTTACAACGAGCCAAGAATTTTTTCATATAATTTAATTAATGTATCGAGCGCCGCAAACGGCGAAGGAGTGAGTATAGTTTATAGGTAAAATAAGTAGCTGGCAAATCAAAAGCCCCGGGATAATTAATAATATAACCGCCAAAACCTTGTTTAAAACGAGTTACGCCAGGCCAACGTTTTGGATTGATGCCGAAAAAATCATAGCGCTGGCAATTTGATTTTTGAGCCAGTTTAATTGCTTCCCATTGGATTAGGTAGGGTGCCATTAAATCACGCTTATCATTACTAGAAGCCCCATGTAAATAGACGGCAGTTTCTTGCCAGTAAGCAAAAATACCGGCAGCCAAAACTTCCCCATTATATTTAGCTATTAGTAATTGACTAAAAGATGCTTCAATAATGGCCTGATAATATTCTTTTTGATGTAAGTGAAAACCATCTCTTTGGCCTGTAGTTTGCATTAATTGCCAAAAATCAGCCAAATTATTGGGTTTAGCTATCTCCACGACCACTCCCCGCTTGCTAGCTAAGCGAATATTATAGCGAGTTTTAGGATGCATCTGTTGCAATAGTTCTTCTTCGGCTAAACCAAGATCAAGCATTCGAGTTTGACTTGGCTGGATATCTGGTCCTTGAATAAGTCCTAGTTGATTAAAAGAGATGTCGCTAACTGGCTGTAAAGGCTCAATCCGCCAAAATAAAGCTCGCTGCTTTTTAAGCCAAGGTTTAATTGCCGTAGTCATTTCTAGCCAAATTGAGGCGGTATTGTTTTCGGTAGCAATAATTGGTCCACGGGGTGAATAGTAATAGCTTAGGCCAAGTGGTAACGATTTTTTGATAAATATAGCTGTGGCCGTTAATTTATTGTCAATAAAATAACCTAAAAGATTGACATTATTGAATTTTCGCTGCAATTCAGCCCAGGCTGAACTTTCTAATAATTCGCAGTGGCCATTTTTTAAATTAAAATCATCGGCCGTTTTATTGTCGATTTCTTGCCACATATTAACGCAGTTGCTGTAAGGCTAATTTTAATCTTTGAGCAGGATCAGTAATTTGCTGATCTATTTTAGCTAGGGCCTGTCTGGCTTTTTGTAGATTATAACCTAGCGCCAATAAGGCTTCGAGATCATCTTGGTCAACAGAATTATTTAAAGCAGTACTGCTAGCTAAATCCAATGGTAAGCCGCTGATTTTATTTTTTAACTCTAAAATTAACCGCTGAGCTGTTTTTTTACCAATACCAGAAACTTTAGTTAAAAGTGATTCATCACCAATAATAATAGCTTGCTTGACTTGCTCAGCACTAGCTAAAGATAGGACGCTTAAAGCTGATTTGGGACCAACGCCAGAAACAGAAATTAACAATTCAAACAAAGTTAATTCATCTAAATTGTTAAAGCCATATAAATCATCAGCATCTTCACGGATATTGTGATAAATAAAGAATTCAGCTAATTGTTCTGGTTGTAGGCTTTCCCAGTTTTTTTCACCAATAAAAACTTGATAGCCCAAGTTGTTGGTCTCAACAATAACTGAACCTGGACGTTTGGCAATGATGTTGCCACGGATAAAAGCTAACATATTATAAACGGCTAATTCTAATCAAACCGGAGGTGGGAATAACTTCAATTCCTCGACTAATTAACTGATCAATTAAAAGATTCATACCTAAGGAATCACTAGCCATATGTCCAGCAATAACAACATTAATGTGATTTTTTTCCGCTTCACGGCGATGTTCTTCGCTCATATGCATGCCAACCACTGTGCCAATACCAAAATTAGCTAATTTTTCATAAATATCTTTGGAGCCGCTAGTACCGCCAGTAAATTCAGTTACAGCTATTTTGCCGCAGTGGTTATCGGGACTGCCGGCAAAAAGTCGCGGACCGGCTTTTTGTTTGGCAGCTAAAGCATATTCTGGTATTTCGTTCAATAATTTCAGTAAATCCCCGACTCGGTTAAGTTTTTTATTTTTTTGATTAATCAAGTCAACCAAAAAACGAGCCCCTAAATTATCGGCTGGTGTATGAATGCACATAAAATCAAGACCTAGCAAGCGAGCCAGATCAACTGAACGATTATGGTTAATCGGCGAAATACCGCGGCTAACCTCGCTAATGCGTGGCTTAATAACTGATTCGGCAATATTAATAGGCAGGCCATAAGTAGCCAAAACATCAGCTTGCATGTCCATTACCTCCGATAGGCCAGCTAAACCTAAGCCTTCAGGATGATGGGCTAGTACTAAGTCAATGTCACCCAAATGTTTAGCAGCTAAAAGCTCAGCTCCCTCCATGTCAATGCCAGCTAGAATCTTTTTGATTTGTGGCTTATTTTGATTAACTAAAATGCGGCTGTCAGCATAAGGATTGGTTAAAGTTTCTAGATCAAAAGTAGCTTTAGCTTGTTTATTTAGTTGGCGATATTGACGTTTGGCGTAGTTAAGGTGCTCCTTAACTGAGCGTTGGCCACGTAAGTCGGCCTTTAATCCTAAATCAATTGCTAATTGATATATTTCAGCGGTAGTCATAAGGTTATTTTAAAATATTTCCGTTAATTACTTGTTGCTCATTGTTGTTTTGCCACTCTTTGATTTTAATCACTAATTCATGTGATTTTTTGATAAGATTTTGTTTCCAGTTAGCAGTATTTTCTTTAGCAGTTGGCCAGCAAATTATCAATAAACCACCAATAATTAAAAGGCTAAAAATAGTAGCAATTATATATAATGAGCGGCGCCACTTGGAAAGTTTATTTTCCTCCTGCCAAGCTTGTTGAAGATTGTCGGTCATATGATTAAAGTTTAATACCTTTTAAGGCGGCAATTCTTTCAGTGACTGGTGGATGACTCATAAATAATTTAGCCATAGCCGGAACACCCTCTTTACCCTGAAAAGGTGAAGCAAAATAAAGATGAGCCGTGGCTCGGTTAGCTACTTCTAGTGGCTCAGGGTCAGCACTGATTTTTTCTAAAGCCCTAATCAAACCATCAGGATAACGAGTTAGTAAGGCAGCATCAGCGTCGGCCATAAACTCTCGTTTACGAGAGATAGCTAGCTGGATCATTTGAGCAAAAAGTGGGGCTAGTATGGCTAAAATAATAGCGATTATTGAAAAAATTGCCTGAACTTGATTATTGTCGTTATCGTTATTCTTTCTGCTATTACCACCCCAAAGTGACCAACGAGCAAACCAATCAGCCAGAAGAACAATGATGCCGACTAAAACTGAAACCATCGTGGCCAATAGGATATCACAATTACCAATATGAGATAATTCGTGAGCGATTACACCTTCGAGTTCAGCTTTATCTAGTTTCTCAAGAAGACCAGAAGTAAAAGCAACAGCCGCATGCTCTGCATCGCGTCCAGTCGCAAAAGCATTAGGGGCGCTATCAGGAATAACGTATATCTTGGGGGTTGGTAAACCACTAGCAATACAAAGATTTTCCACTAAACGATAGAGTTGCGGTGAATCAGCTTTCTCTACCAATTTAGCCTGACTCATTGCTAAAACAATTTTATCACTCCACCAGTAACTAACCAAGCTAGAAATTAAAGTATAAGCCAAGGCTAAAAATAACCAGATTGGATTATCTTGAACTCGACTAAAAACAAAACCAACCAAAAGCAACAAGCTGGCACTAAGGCCAACTAGCAGCCAAGTTTTATGCCGATTACTACTAACTTGTTGATAAAGATTCATAGTTAATTAAAAGCTAACCTTAACATTATTACGTTCAGTCTCTTCTTTGATTTCAAAAAAATCAGCAATTGTAAAACCAAGTTTTTTGGCAAAAATATTGGTTGGAAAAACTTGTAATTTAATGTTGAAATCTCGGACATTGGTATTATAAAAGCGACGAGCAGCTTGAATTTTGTCTTCAGTATCAGTTAGTTCGCGTTGAAGTTCTAAAAAGTTTTGATTAGCCTTCAAATCAGGGTAATTTTCACTTAAAGCAAATAAATTTTTAAGTAATCCGGAAAGATTATCTTCAGCGACTTGTTGAGCTTGATGGTCACCGCTAGTTTGAGCAGCGATGGCTTGATTGCGAGCTTCAACAACTTGAGTCAAAGTTTCTTGTTCGTGAGTGGCATAACCTTTAACAGTTTCGACTAGATTAGGAATTAAATCATAGCGTCGCTTTAATTGAACATCAATATCACTCCAAGCCTCAGATAGGCGATTTTTACTAACAATTAAAGCATTGTAAACAGCAATTAGCCAAATAAGCAGAATTGCGGCTAAACCAATTAAAATGTAGAAAATTAACATAATTTTAAATTATTTTTTTAAGCTTTAATTAAAAATATTTTAATAGTTCCATCTTCCAGGGTTAACTCTTTGTCAATAAGTGTTTGATCTGCTGGGGTTTCAGCTTTTTCAATTGATAAACTTAGGGTTTCGGCAATAATTAGGCTTGACCATTCATCAAAAGTAGTAGCAACTAAAGAGCTATCACCTTGCCAGCTAATTTGGGTTCGATCATCGAGGCTGAGACCAGCTTGTTTGCGTAGTAAGTTGATGTTGCGAATTAGTTCCCGAGCTAGGCCTTCACGAATTAGTTCCGGGGTAAGTGTGGTATCGAGTTCAACCTGCCAAGAATTATCAGATGAATTTTGGGTTTCGACTTTTTTAACATTAAGTTCATCAGCTAAAATATTCCAACCAATTGAGCTAACTAGTTTCAAATCGGTTTCAGGAGCAGTAATAGTGAGACTTGGTAAAACCTGACGAATTTTGAAACCAGCTTCATCTCGTTTGGCTAGAGCAAGTTCAACTGCTTGTCGAACAATAGCCATTTCTTTTAAAACAGCTTCATTAATTGGTAAATTTTCTGGCCAATTAACTAAATGAACCGACTGACTTTGATCTTGGTAATTGAAGCCAGTTGTTTTTTGCCAAATAGCTTCGGCCAAAAATGGCATGGCTGGAGCCATGGCAACGGCTAGGTTTTGTAAAACATAAGTCATGGTTAGCAGGGCTGAATTTTTGTCAGCCAAATCATCGCCTTTGAAACGATCACGAGAACGGCGTAAATACCAGGTAGATAAATCATCAACAAAATCAGCTAGCGGTCGGACAGCCTTGGGTAGATTGTAGGCGGTCATTTGCTGATTAACCTCCTCAAAAAGCTGATGCAAACGAGCTACGATCCATTGATCTAAAAGATTATCGGATTGCCAATCAGTGTAATTGATAATTTTTCTATTAGTGTCAGCGTAAAGGTCATAAAACTTATAGACATTCCAGGTTGGTAGGGTGATTTTTTTCACTACTTCATCAACCCCCTTTTCACTAAAATTAAGATTTTCGGCTTGAGTAACTGGTGAAGCAAGAAGATAATAACGCAAGGCATCAGCGCCATATTTTTCCATCACCAAACCAGGATCAGGATAATTTTGCAGGCGCTTGGACATTTTTTTACCGTCTTCAGCCAAAACAATACCGTTGACAATAACATTTTGATAAGGGGCACCCAAGCCTAAGCCAGTGCCAATAGCATGGAGATAATAAAACCAACAACGGGTTTGATCAATACCTTCAGCAATAAATTGAGCCGGGAAATTATTTTGAAAGTCAGCTTGGTTTTCAAAAGGATAATGTGCTTGAGCATAGGGCATGGAGCCGCTATCAAACCAAGTATCTAAAACATCGGGAATGCGATGAGCTTGGCCGCCGCAATCAGGGCAAGGCACGGTTATCTTGTCA
>DAONSQ010000032.1:0-6975 GCA_035411265.1 bacterium
CTGGTGAGCGTTTGCGTTGGCTTAAATTTTGGCAAAATAATACCGATTGGATTGAGGGCGTTATTTCTTTGGCTAATTTCTTACCAAGCGGCACTAAGCAGGCTGTAATGTCGGTGCAATCTGGCCGTCAGCCCAATCTTTCGATTGCTGCCTATAATAAGGAAAAAAAGTGCCAGTTTTACAGTGCTAGCGATCTTGGCTTTATTCAGGAACAACAGCAAGTTACTTCAGGTAGTATTACTGGCTATAATAAAAGTAGATTACCGATAAATAAAGCTAGAATTAATAGAGTTTTAGGTGGTTGGTCGGGTTTTGATAACAATTGGCAATTGTCTTTTGATAATCAGTCTTGGCACGATGTTGAGATTGGTCAAAATCTGGAAAGCATTGATTTGTCTAGTGATCTTTGGTGGCGCTGGCAAGTTAAGCCTGGGGATGATGATTATAATTCACCTTGTCTTAAGATGGTTAATTTGTTTTTTTGGCAGTAAATTTTCTTGCTAGCCTAAACGATAAATGATATAATATGGATATTCAATCAATATCAAAAAGTATGCATAAAAGATGGCTTTTTAGTGGTCTGGCTATTTGCTTAATAATAGTTGGTTTGTTTTATTTTAAAACAGTTTCAGCTGCTTATGAATGTGAAACCGGCTTTAAGTGTATTTACGGTAATGCTAACGGTTTAAAATTTGAAGTGGATGATGGTTTTCCGATTAATTTCAAGTCTAATAATATTAAATTTTATTCGCTTGATGATCGTTTATGGTTTCGCTTGAGAGGTGGAATTTTTTCTGTTTTAGGATCAACTTCTTTTGATGGCGGCGCTATTGTAACTGATGGCTCTGGTAATTTTACAACTAATATTTCAACTTTAGGTATAGTTAATACGGCTAGTGGGATTAGACTAAGTAATTTGGTTGGTTACAGTAATAGATTGCTAACCGTTGATAGTGTTGGTAATCTTATTACTTCAACAGCAACTGTTTATGGTGTTGTCAGTACTTCTACCTACGCTACAACGGCTGGCACGGCCAAAGCGCTTAGCTTAACTACTAACCCAACTGATTGTGCTGCCGGGCAATATGCTCGAGGTATTACTGCTAATGGCTCTGCTGAAGGTTGTACGGCTGTACCAACAGTTCCTTCTAATAATATTACCGGTTCAGCTGCTGGTACGGCTAACTATGTACCTAAATATACAGCTAATTACACTTTGGCTAATAGCTTGCTTTATGATAATGGCACTAATATTGGTATTGGTGATACTAGTCCCAGTGATAAATTATCTGTTAATGGGACGATTAAAAGTAGTTATCTGAAAACTTCTAGTGTTGCCAATTGTACTAACGGTATTATTACTTCTGCTACTGGTCAGCTTGCTTGTAATAGTGCTCCGGTTATTAATGGAACCTATACTGGCGGTGGTGGTCTTCAGCCACCATCGTATATTACTAGTGGTAAAGTCAGATTTAATATGATGGCTAGTGTTCCTGGTACCTCTGGTTATCAAGATTGGATAATGATGGATACTTACACTGGCAGTGATGTTCCTTATGTTACTATGATTGGTGTTTCTAAAGCAGCTGGTAATCCTGTTGGTTATTTAGCGGTTGGAGCTAAGGGTGGTGCCACTTGGACAAGTACCCCAATTATTACTGGTGCCAATATTAGTTCTCAGACTGTTGCTTCGGCTGGTACAGCCACTGCTTTAGCTGCTAATCCAGCTAATTGTCCGGCCGGTCAATATCCTCTCGGTATTGCAGCTAATGGTGCAGCTGAAGGCTGTACAGCTTTGCCGAGTGTTACCGGCGATAACCTTGGTGATCATAGAGCTACTCAAAATATTGTTTTAAGGGGTTTTTGGTTGTCTAATGATGGTGGTAGTGAGGGATTGAGAGTTGATGACAGTGGTAATGTTATTTTAAGTAATCAGGCTGTCGCAACTACTGGTCCGGTTAGGGCTGATCGTTCTATAAGTCCAGGAACTGGTTTGACTGGCGGTGGTGATTTAACAGCTAATCGTACCCTGGCTTTAACTGGTCAGGCCTTAGCTTTACATAATTTAGCTACTAATGGTATTGTTGTTCGAACAGGTTCTGGTACAGTTACTGCTCGAACTATCACTCAAGGAACCGGTATTACGGTAACTAATGGTAATGGTGTTAGTGGTAATCCAACCATTGCTTTAACAAATACTCCTAACATTGGTTCTGGAACGGCTAATTATGTTACCAAGTGGACGGCTGCTAATACCTTAGCCAATAGCTCAATTTACGATAATGGCAAAATTGGTCTTGGTAACACTGGTCCGTTAGCTAGATTGCATGTTTCTTCTGGTGGGAACACATTGACTAGTTATACGGCTTTATTTGATAGTAGCGGAAGTGAGCCTGGTGCAGGCGGTGTTGTTTTTGCTCAAAATAGCACTTATGGGTTCAAGATGTATCCTGTAGGTACTTCTGGAACTAGTGGAACGCTTAATTTTAGTTATATTAATAAAAGTAATGGAACATCTCAAAAAGATAATTTATTAGTAATAGGTGCTAATGGCAATATCGGTATTGGGACAACAAGTCCTGTGAGTAAGTTATTGGTTAATGGAAATATAAAAACTACTGGTTCCGTAACTGCTGCAGATGAGATGCTTATAGCTGGTAATGATGTTTGTCATTCTGGCAACAATTGTAGTACTTTAATCGACTCTACGTTATACAAAAGCTATCAGTTAGTAGCCTACAATGGAGCTTTGGCTGTCGATAGCGGCATTACTTATACTGGTACAGCAACAACTAGCCGCACCTATCAATTTGGTGATGGTGCTAATTCTAAAATTAATGTTGGTACAGTCGACCCGCTTTATACTATCGGCGGTAAGCGTTATGCAACCTATATGGCTGGCATGACTGGTGTTAAAGAAGAAACTAGCGGCGTCCTGAGTTTGACTAAGCAATCAGCTGGACTTTTTATGGCTAAGTTTGATTTTGATGATGATCCTGAGGGTACTGATACTTGGCTTTTTGGTCACACGACCAATCTGGTTAAAAACAAAGATGTTTTTGATCAAGCCGCTTGTCTTCTGACGGCCAATTTTGCTGGTCAGACTTGGTATGAAAAAGACTGGCAAGAAAAAACGATCAGTATTTTTGCCAAGCCGGATAATAGTCGTCGTGAAAATGTTGAAGTTTCCTATCGTTTGACTGCTCCGCGTTTTGATTATCTCAAGTGGACCAATCACAGCGAAGAACCGGCTGAGGGCTTTAATTTAGATAAGCTGTTAAAATAGATTTCTTTTCTTTTTCTCTTTTATGCCGAAACTAACTGCCAGTAAAATTCCTTTACGGATTAATATCACGACCGCAACGATTGTCAAGACAATTGCTATCTTGCTACTACTGTATTTAGGTTTCATGGTTAAAGAGGTTTTGGCTTTAACTTTTGTAGCCTTGATTTTTGCTAGTGCTTTTGATCCTTGGGTGGACTATCTACAGCGCCGCAAATGGCCGCGGGCACTAAGCATTACTTTGATTTATTTATTGGTGCTAGGTTTAGTGGTCTCGATGATCTATGTCATGGTGCCAATCTTAATAAAAGAAGCCACTGATTTAGCCAACAATTTTCCGCATTACTTTACTAAATTATCAGATTTCTTAACCAACATCCGCCAAGCTTTTGGCCGTTATGGTCTAGATAAGAATTTTCAAGATAATCTCAGCAATATTGCCAATACTTTATCGACTTGGACCCTGCAATTGGTCAATGCTCTTTATGGTGCGGTCAATGGCTTATTTTCGGTCTTTTTGATCATGTTCTTGACCTTTTACATGGTCGTAGAAGAAAATGCTATTAAAAAGCTAGTTTGGTCAGTTACACCAGCCCGCTATCAAGGTTATGCTATTAATTTGGTTAGTCGAATGCAGATTCAGATTGGTTATTGGCTTCGCGGGCAGCTAATTTTATGCTTGGCAATTTTTCTTTTGACTTTTTTAGTACTATCGATTTTAGGGGTTAAATATGCGTTACTGCTAGCTTTATTTGCGGGTATTACTGAGGCCATCCCTTATCTCGGACCAGCTTTGGGTGCTATTCCAGCGGTCCTTTTGGCGATGACTCAGTCACCACGCTTGGCGGCTGTAGTTGTAGTGATGTATTTGATTATTCAACAATTAGAAAATAATGTTTTAGTGCCGCAAATTATGAAGCGGTCAACCAATGTCAATCCGATTACTAGTATTATTGTTTTATTGATTGGCTATAAGATTGGCGGTGTGGCTGGCGCAGTTATTGCCATTCCAGTGGCGACTGCCGCTAGTGTAGCAATTAAAGATTTATTTGAATATAAGGAGAAAAAAGAATTGCAAGGTGAGTAATCCTGTTAATTGTCAAAATTATGAAAACTATCCTAACTGGCGATCGGCCGACTGGTCGATTACATATTGGCCATCTTTTTGGTTCACTACTTAACCGAGCTAAACTGCAACACGACTATGAAACCTATATCATGGTGGCGGACGTGCAAGCCTTGACTGACAATTGGCAAAATCCAGCTAAGGTTAGAGATAATGTTTATGAAGTTGTTTTAGATAATCTGGCAGCTGGTGTTGATCCAGAAAAAGCGACTATTTTTATTCAGTCACAGATTCCCGAAATTGCTGAGTTAACAGTTTTCTTTTCCAACTTAGTCACTTTGGCTCGCTTGCAGCGCAATCCAACCGTTAAGACTGAGTTAGCGCAGAAAGAAGAGATTTTTAAAGGTGGCGTAACTTATGGTTTTTTAGGTTATCCGATTAGTCAAGCAGCTGACATCTTAACTTTTCAAGCTGAGGCCGTGCCAGTTGGCCAAGATCAAGAGCCGATGCTAGAGCAGGCCAGGGAAATTGCCCATAAGTTTAATGGTATTTATGGTCAGGTTTTTCCAGAGCCGCAAGCTATTCTAAGTGATTGTCCGCGCCTCAAAGGTTTGGATGGTAATGCTAAGATGGGTAAGAGTCTTGGTAACGCTATTTATATTGCCGATGAGCCAGCAATCATTGAAAAGAAAATTATGGCGGCTAAGACTGATCCGGCTAAAATTCGTAAAAACGATCCCGGTCATCCAGCGGTTTGTCCGGTTTTTGGCTATCAACAGTTATTTAGTTCAGAAAAGATTGCTGAAATTAAAAAGACTTGTCAGTCTGGTGAGTTGGGCTGTGTTGATTGTAAAAAGTGTTTAGCTCAGGCGGTTGTTAAATATCTAAAACCGATTCAAGCGCGTCGCCAGGAGTATGCCAAAGACATGAAAAAGGTTAAAGAAATAGTAGTCTTAGGTACTAAAAAAGCTCGCGAACGAGCCCAAAAGACTATGTCTGAAGTGCGTCAGAAAATGATGATTGATTATTAACCTAGTTGAGATTAATTGAATTTTTCAAGAACCTGTTGGCTTAGCGTTGATAGGTTTTTTATTTCACTAGTGCTCAGGTTTTTTAAGACAAAATCAGCTGCGTCGGTTAGTGGAAAGTCTGGCTTGATGCCTAGGCGAAAACGAGTGAAATTTTGCGTACCCAAATGCTGGATAATTGATTCAATCCCACGGTGGCCGGCCGCACGACTATCGACTGACCAGCGAGTCGTGCCGCTAGGCAAATCCAGTTCATCATGGATAACCAGGAGTGTCTCACTAAGATCTGCTTGAAGCAATTGGCGGTAGTCTAAAATTTTGCGAACAGCTAAACCGGAATTATTCATCATGGTCTGCGGCTTAACTAAAAGATAGTTGCCAATTTTAATAATTTCAGCTGACCAGTCTTTCTTGGTTTGCCAGTTGATCTTTTCACCAGTCTGTCTAGCTAATTCTTTGGCCAGGCTATCTAAAACTAGCCAGCCAGCATTATGGCGGGTTTTGGCGTATTTAGCGCCGGGGTTACCTAGTCCGACGATAATTTTAAGCATAATAGATAGTTAGTGATTGCTTTTGTGTTGCGGGTTGATTTGGCGGCCGCGAGCAACGTGGATGCTGATCGGTGTGCCTTCAAAGCCATAAGTATGGCGCAGCTGATTTTGAATGAAACGGATATAGGAAAAGTGGAGATTATCTTTAATGCCGATAGTGACAGTAAAGCAAGGTGGCGCCACTTCGGTTTGAAAGAAGCTGTAGATATGGGGATGTTTCAAGCCTTTACCTTTGGCTGGTAAATGATGTTTGACAATACGGGACAAGAAGTGATCGAGCTGGCTTTTGCTTAAGCTAACTGATCGGCCTTGGCCGACTTCAATAATTAAGTCTAGAATTTTCTGGACTTTCGACTTGGTTTTGGCTGAAATAAAAGCAATTGGGGCAAAACCGATGAAAGGCAGGCGATGATTAATCAGTTCAGTAAAGTGGTTGGTATCGCGTTCTTCAACCATGTCCCATTTATTGGCGGCAACAATCAAGCTTTTTTTACGATTAACGATTTCTTCAGCTAAGCTAGCTTCTTGGTGGCTGATTGGTTCACTGATATCAATTAATAAAATGGCAATGTCAGCCTGATTGAGTCGTTGTAAGCTTTTAGCCATACCGACTTTTTCAAGAATTTTTTTCTTACCTGGATCTTTACGGGCAATACCGGCTGTGTCGACTAGTTGGATAATTTTACCTTTATATTTAATAAAAGTATCTTGCGGTTCACGAGTGGTGTGGGGCATAGCGCTTACTAAGACGCGATCATAGCCTAAAATGGCGTTAAGTAGGCTGGATTTGCCAACGTTAGGCTTGCCTAAAAGACAGACCTTGTAATCTGGCTTTTCAGTATAGCCAATAATTTGGGCTTCATCATTATCGGTTGAATTTGTAGTTGGGGTAATGTCAGTCTCGGTTGTTTCTTCTTCAGTTTCTTCAGCTTCTTCTTTGGCTAGTTTGGCGTCGTGACGGCGCTGTTTAGCAATTTTTTTAACGATTTCGTCCAATAAATCACCGGTTCCCATGCCAGTAGCAGCGCTAACAGCCCAAGGTTCGCC
>DAONSQ010000033.1:0-6282 GCA_035411265.1 bacterium
AAACTATAGGTTCTGTCACTGGATTTGTTATTGGATCAGAGCTTGTTTCTGCCGGCAAATTATCTTCCACGACTGGACCATTAGCATAAAGCTCAAAATGCTTAGCATTAACCGTTATAATATTTGCCCAGTTATAGCCGAGATAATTAAAGATTCTCTCACTGGCAATTTGCCGCTTTTGACCACGATCAATCAAGTAAACATTAGGATTACCATCAACCTTGATCAAGCTGCCATTATCCAGCTTAACCGGTTCGCCAGTCTTGTAGGCTGCCAATTCCTTATCGTCAACAGGGATAATGCGGCGTTTGGCAAACTTATTGGATAATATCTGCCTATCCCAGACTGGAAATTTACCACCCTCTTCAACCCAATAAACTCCGCCTGTTTTCTTATCCTGAAGCAATGCCCCGGTGGGGTATGTTGAGGTAGCGGTAATCGGTGTTGATTCCTTATAAACTGCCAACTCCTCCCAAGTACCCTTAACTACTTCCTGCTTATTAAAGCCCATCTTGGCAAAAGCCTTTTGGCTGGTAAAGCCGCGTCGCTTGTCGTCAACCAACAGATAAATAGCGCCTGAAGGGGCTTGGACTAAAGAATATTGCTGAAATTTAATTGGCGTACCATCAGGATAATTGTTTAAATCTTCCTTGCGAACTGCGACTATCTTATTGAGATCAAAACGAGAAACTAAAGCACCTTTGCTAGAAAATGGCCGCTTGCGACCAGACTGGACCAGGTAGACAGTTTCTTCGCCGACAGCCTGAAGCAATGAACCGTCAGGATAAAGCTGCGTAAAATATCTTTGCCACAATTTCCAAAAATTATAATTTCCATTATACACATGGGGGGTATAATTATAGAGGGCAGCCGTCGCTTTATTGGCTGGTATTATTTCACTCGGCTCCTTACCGGTATTAGTAACCGTATAAACCTGGCCGACTTGGTATCTATAGTAGCGGGGATTAACAATATAATCGTAAAATTGTAGCGCCGCCGCATTGACTTGTTTACCAAAACCACGCCAACGCTCGCCACAAGCGGCGTTGTCAGGGCAACCATAACCGACTGCCCAATCTAATTGGCTTTGCTTTGGCTTAGTATTGCTTTCAATTAAACTTTGTTCTTTTTGTAATAACACAATTAAAAAACGTGGACTAATAGAAATCTTCGGACACTTGCTTTTAGCCTCATTAAAATCTTGCGGATTTGCCATATCAACGCCGCTGCAATCGTAATTATTGGTTGCTGCATTATAGATTATCTCAGCCGCTGTCCTGGTTGCCCCATAATAATCCATTGCCTGATAAGTCGCCAAAAAGCTATTGCGCTCTTCCAGAAATTTTTGAATCTCCGCCAAACTCATAGCGTTGGTATCGGTTATTTCTTGGTCGGTAATAATTAGATTCGGATTAAATTCGGCTGCTCGAGCTAATCTAACTCCGCCAAAAACTACCGCTACCACTAATAAGCAGCCGATAACTATTCCAAATTTCTGACGCAATGATTCCATGTTTTTATAATTAATCTCTTTTAAAAGTAACTTGCTGTCCTGATTCTAATTCAGCCGTGATAATACTGCCTTCCTTGATTTTACCTTCAATGATCTGCAGCGCCAGCTCATCGAGAACCTGGTTTTGAATAACTCGCTTTAACGGTCGAGCACCAAAAGTAATATCATAACCTTTGTCGGCAATATGTTTTTTTACTTTAGCTGTAACCTTAAACTTAATACCCTTGAGCGCTAAACGGCGACCGACTTTCTGCAATTCTAAATCGACAATATTACTGATCGCTTCTTTACTCAAGCTCTTAAAAATAACGATTTCATCAATACGGTTTAAAAATTCCAGCTTAAAATGATTTTTCAAGATATTATCTAGCTTGTCCTTCATTTCATCGCTGCGCATCTCTGCCAGTTTATTAGCGTCACTGCCATCATAAAAACCAATCGAATAATCCTTAATAATTTCATTACCTAGATTGGAGGTCATGATAATAATCGTATTTTTAAAATTAATAACCCGGCCTTTAGCATCAGTCAATCGGCCGTCATCCAGAATTTGCAATAAAATATTAAAGACTTCCGGATGAGCTTTTTCAATTTCATCAAATAAAATAACGCTATATGGTCGGCGACGAACCCGATCAATCAGCTGACCGCCATCATCATAGCCGACATAGCCAGCTGGCGCTCCCAAAATCTTAGAAACACTATGCTTTTCCATAAATTCACTCATATCTAAGCGAATCAGGGCATTCTCATCATCAAACATAAACTCAGCCAACGTTTTGGCTAACTCGGTTTTACCAACACCAGTCGGACCAACAAACAAGAACGAACCGATTGGTTTACGCTCCTCATTGATTCCCGCTCGTGAACGACGGATAGCATTAGCCACAGCCACAATAGCTTCATCTTGACCGATAACTCGTCCCTTAAGATAATCTTCGATTTTGATTAATTTCTGAGCCTCAGTTTCTAGCATTCGCGCCATCGGAATACCAGTCCAACGGGCCACTACTTTAGCAATATCTTCCTCATCAACCTCTTCTTTTAAAATCCTTTGACCAGCACTTTGGACCTTAAGCAGATTCTGCCTTTCGCTATCAATTGATTTCTCTAATTCCGGAATACGGCTATAGCGAATTTCCGCCACTTTAGTTAAATCATCACCACGACGCTCAATAATTTCTGCCTGCGCTCGAAGTTCGTCAATTTCTTTTTTAAACTGGCGGATCTTAGAAATTATCTCACGCTCATTTGACCAGTGCAATTCCAATTGCTTGGCTTTTTCTTTCAAATTCTCTAAATCTCGATTGACTTTACGAGCTTTGTCTTTATTATCTTCCTTTAATAAACCAACTTTCATGATTTCTAAGCGACGGATTTCTCGTTTTAAGCTATCTAGTTCGTCAGGGGAAGAATCAATTTCCATCCTTAAGCTCGAAGTCGCTTCATCAATTAGATCAACTGCCTTATCTGGCAAGAAACGGTCGGTAATATAGCGAGACGACAGCTTGACAGCTGCGATAATCGCATCATCCGTTATACGAACACCGTGATGGACTTCATATTTCTCCTTAATACCGCGCAAAATCGAAATCGCATCTTCAGTACCTGGTTCTTCAACATAGATTGGCTGGAAACGGCGCTCTAGAGCTGCATCTTTTTCAATATATTTTTGATACTCCTTGGTTGTGGTTGCGCCAACTAACTTAATCTCACCTCGAGCTAAAGCTGGTTTGAGCATATTAGAAGCATCCATGGAACCCTCTGAAGCGCCAGCCCCAACAATGGTATGGAGTTCATCAACAAATAAAATAGCTTCACCATTACTTTTCTGCACTTCTTTAATTACTGATTTTAAACGATCTTCAAATTCACCCCGAAATTTAGCTCCAGCAATTAAAGAACCCAAATCTAAACTGATTAATTCTTTACCTTTCAATGTTTCCGGTACATCGCCAGCAATAATTCTTTGCGCTAAACCTTCCACAATAGCCGTTTTACCAGTTCCGGCTTCACCAATTAAAACTGGATTATTTTTTGTGCGTCGTGACAAAACCTGCATAATTCGACGAATCTCCTCATCACGACCAATAACCGGATCAAGCTTCTTTTGTCGAGCCAAATCCGTTAAATTAATAGCATATTTCTGTAAAATCTTATATTTCTTCTCGGCATCAGTTGATTGAGCCGCTTGTGAACCACGAAGCTCAATCAAAGCCTTTAATAATCCCTCATACTCCAAACCAGATTTCAATAAAATAGCTTGTGCTTTGGACTTAATCCCAACGATTGCTAATAACAAATGTTCAGTAGCAATATATTCGTCGTCTAGATTTTTAGCTTCCTTTCGAGCTCGTTCAATAACCATCGAAGCTTCAGCCGTGCCCTGGACTACGCCTTCAGCCACTTCAGCATTTTCTGATTTAGGCAGTTTAGCTAACTCGGTTTCAACTTGACTAGCAATCAAATCTGGATCAATTTTTTGCGCTTCAATTACTGGCCGAACCAAGCTTTCGTCCTGTTGTAGCAGAGCTAAAAGCAAATGCAAGGCGCCAATAAATTCTTGCCCCGATTGCTGAGCAATCATCTGTGCATTAACAATGGCTTCTTGTGATTTTTGAGTAAATTTGTCTAACATATCGTAAATTTTTATTAAAAGCTACTTTTCCCTTTAGCAGTCAAATGAATAGACTGCTAAAATAATATAGCTAAGCCCGAGCTGCCTGTCAAGATTATAGCACAAAAAGACATAATCACGAAAAACATTGACAAATTAGCTTATTCGCCATAAAGTGGCCTTAGAAAATCGTACTTTGTCAATAAGGAGGTTAAAAATGACTAATAACCATCAAAAAAGTACCGCTGAATTAAATTTAAGCGGGGATTGGCCAATCAAATTAAAAGAAAACCCAGCTCTATTTTTTGATCTTAACGCTGAAACCACCATCTCCATGGAAGATCATTGCGAGATGGAAAAAAATCAATGGAACTTGGCAGCCTATTTAATCAAACAAGCTCATAAATATTATCTAAGCAAAATAAAACCACTTCAAAAAGATATTAGCTATCATCAAGGTTGCCTTATTTTTTACTCAATTACGCTAATAGTCTTGCTGTTTTTCTTAGAAGAAGCCTTCCTGTTGCTAATACCTGACCTTTTAACACTATTATTAATTATACTAATTATTGTTAACTGCCTTGCCTTAATTAGTAATATTAAGCGCATTAAAGATTTAAAAAGAGTGATATCTGCTCTTGGCAGCGGCGATATTTTTGTTATTAATAGTCTTCAAAAAGGCATTTTATATCTCAGTACCAGCAACACGGCCAAAATAATTTCCATCAGACAGAGTGAAATTATTTTAGAGCAAATTTGGCAAGATAGCTTTTTCTCTTTCGATGCCGTTGAAAGGGAGAAGTGGCGCAAACTTTTCCCAAAACAAAAAAAATAACAATTAAAGGGGCTTAAAAAAGCCTCTTTTTTCTTGCTTTTAAAATTCGCTGCGTTATAATAACGCTAGAATAAATTTTTTATGACCACCAAAAAAGCAACTGCCAAACAAATAATTACTGCCCTAAAACAACTACACAATCCTGCTAAAGCTGAAATTTTAGCGCGTTTTTTTAAAACTGGTCCAGGAGAATATGGCGAAGGCGATATTTTTTGGGGGATTACCGTGCCCGAACAACGTTTAATTGCTAAAAGTTACCTCGATATCAGTCTAGCTGAAATAGAAAAATTACTTACTCATCCTATTCACGAAGTTCGCTTAACCGGCGCCTTGATTTTAGTTGAGCAGTGTAATAAAAGTAAAGATAAATCAAAGATAGAAAATATATTAGATTTTTATCTAAATAATCTCAAATACTTTAATAACTGGGACCTAATTGATTTAAGTGCTCCTAAAATAATTGGTAGCTATTTAGTCAAAAATCCAGACAAGAAAGATCTCTTAAACCAGCTGAGTCAAAATTCCAATTTATGGATTAGGCGAGCAGCTATGGTAGCTAACCTAGCATTAATAAGAAACGGTGATTGTCAAACAACAATCAAGCTAGCGCCAAAATATCTAAACGAAACTCATGACCTCCTTCACAAGGCTACTGGCTGGTTACTCAGAGAAGTCGGAAAACACGAAGAAAAATTACTTTTAGACTTTCTCAATAAATACGCTATCCAAATGCCTCGAGTGATGTTACGCTACAGCTTAGAAAAACTGCCGCAAGCTTTAAGACTAAAATATTTAAACACCAAATAAAATGAACTCCATTAATATTTTCGATGTTTTTCTAGACAACCTTACCGTCAAACAGCTCTGGGACAAGTTGGAAGAATTCATTACTAGCAAGACCAACCATTTAGTAGTCACGGTTAATGCTGAGTTTACTCTACTGGCTAGGAAGAATGAACTATTTCGCAACATCTTAAATGGAGCCGATCTATCCTTGCCTGATGGCTCTGGACCAGCCCTAGCAGCCTTAACTTATGGTAAAAAAATTAAACGCCACGTCGGCGCTGATCTAACTGCCAATCTACTTAATTATGCTCAAAATAATAACCTACCAGTCGCTGTAATTAATTGGCGTGGCGGATTATCTAACAGCAAAGAGTTAACGGAAAAAATAGTCTCAAGATATCCAGCTTTAAAAATAATCATTATCGATACTGAACGAGATGTTGAATTAAATCAATCTCAAATAGAAAAAATAAATTCTTTTGCTCCGGTCTTAATGTTCTCTACTTTAGGAGCACCTTGGCAAGAATATTT
>DAONSQ010000034.1:0-6039 GCA_035411265.1 bacterium
CAGGAACAAGAATTTTCCGTGCAAAAAATGCGTGAAGAAATCGCTTGTGCGGAAACTATTTTTGCCAGTATTGGCGGACTCAGGGCTTTGCGTGGCGTAGCGGCTTGGCTTTGGGGTCGTGATGATCATTTTTCTTTTGAAATAGTGGCTAACAATGGTCTAATTTCTTTTTACATTGTTTCACCGCGGCGCTTATCGCGCTATCTGGAGCAACAGATTAATGCTCATTATCCTGACGCCGTTTTAGAGGAAGTTATTGATTATAATCTTTTTAAAGCTAGCAGCCAAGTAGCGGCTGGTAATTTAAAAACGATTCGTCACTTTGCTTTACCGCTTAAAACTTATTTAAAGCAAGACGCTGATTTGATGAATTCGCAACTTAATGTCATGTCTAAATTAGCGCCTGACGATAGTTTAGCTATCCAGTATACTGTCCGCAGCGCTTATGGCGTCTGGCACAGCGTGGTTAAAAAAATCGTTCAAACCGCCCATAAGCAAAAATCTCTAGCAACAGCTTTAAAGCAAGGCGCTTTGCAAGAATGGCTGGATTTTTTTGGTGATATTTTTAAAAGTAAAGAGCAAAAAGAACGAGAAAGCAGTCAAAAAGCTGAAAAGCGCTTAACAGCTCTGGAGGAGGAATCGTTAAAAACAATTGAAGAAAAAAATTCTAAGGCCGGTTTGGATGTTAATTTACGTTTAGTTGTTTGTTCAGCAGAAAAAAGCCGAGCGGAAACTTTGTTAGCTGATTTAGTTAGCGCCTTAAGTCAGTATAATCATTACGAATACGGCAACAGTTTTAATAATAAGATTAGCAATGGCGACTCTAGACGATTGATAGAAGAGTTTATTTATCGTCGTTTTAATGATAAAGCTAGCTTTATTTTAAATACTGAAGAATTGGCTAGCTTGTTCCATTTTCCATTATCTAATGCAGAAACACCTAACATTGTCTGGCTCAATGCCAAGCAGGCAGCCGCTCCAGCCACGGTACCAACTTCAGGTCTACTTTTAGGCCATAATGTTTTTCGTGGCATTAAGAAGGATATCTTTGTTAAAGAAGCTGATCGTTTGCGTCATACCTATATTATTGGTAAATCTGGTGTTGGTAAATCAGTGCTTTTAGCTAATATGGCTATCCAAGATGTTTTGAATGGCGATGGCCTATGTGTTATTGATCCGCATGGCGATTTGGTTGATGATATCTTGGACCGCATTCCAGCTTCACGGGCCGAGGATGTTATCCTTTTTTCACCAGCTGATTTGGAGCGGCCAATGGGTTTAAATCTATTAGAATTCGATCCTAAATATCCGGAGCAAAAGACCTTTGTTATTAATGAAATGATTGGTATTTTTGATAAGCTCTATGATTTGAAATCAACCGGCGGTCCGATTTTTGAACAATATATGCGCAATGCCATGCTTTTGATTATGGCTGATCCTGAATCCGGTTCGACTTTAATGGAAATACCGCGAGTTTTATCTGATGCTGATTTTCGTAATTTAAAATTATCTCGCTGTGCTGATCAGACTGTGGTTGATTTTTGGCGCAAAGAAGCTGAAAAAGCCGGTGGTGATGCGGCTTTGGCGAATGTCGTCCCTTATATCACTTCCAAATTGACCGCCTTTATTTCCAACGACATGATGCGGCCGATTATTGCTCAGCAAAATAGCGCTTTTAACTTCCGTGATTTAATGGATAAGCGCAAGATTTTATTGGTTAGCTTACCTAAAGGCTTAATTGGTGAAATGAACGCCTATCTTTTAGGTATGATTTTAGTCGGTAAGATTTTGATGGCTTCCTTATCGCGGGCTGATATGAGCAAGGACGAACGAAAGAATTTCTTTTTATATATTGATGAGTTTCAGAATTTTACTACTAACTCAATTTGCCAAATTCTATCTGAAGCTAGAAAATACGGCTTAGGCTTAGTAATTGCCCATCAATATGTCGGTCAGTTGACAGCCAAGGGTGATACGGCCATCAAGGATGCAGTTTTTGGTAATGCTGGCACGATGATTTCTTTCAAAATCGGCTCTGAGGATGCTGAGGTGCTGCAAAAAGAATTTGCACCAGTCTTTGATGCTTATGATTTAGTTAATGTTGATAAATATACAGCTTATATTAAACTTTTGGTTGATAATGCTGCAATTTCACCTTTTGCTTTAAAGACGCCTTGGCCACTAGCTGGCGAACTAGATCATGAACTAGCTGGTAAAATTCGTCAGTTGAGCCGCTTGAAATATGGCCAAGACCGTAATATAGTCGAAGCAGAGATTAAACAAAGAGTTAAGACAAATTTTTAAAATATGACTGAAAATCAAAACCAAAATCAAGACCAAGATCAAGTTTGGCAACCTGATCAGCCGATTGTCTTTAATCAAGCTGAAGCCGTGGTAAATAATGAAACAACGACAGAGAATGAAGCGGTACCAGATAGTTATCACTTAAGCCAGGTCCAGGCTACAGCCTTGCAGAGCTTAATCAATCGCTTGGAAAAAGATATGATTGAGTTAAAGCAGCTGACCCAGGTGCTCGGAATAAAAAATGTTCCGGCTAGCAATATTAAGGATGATGGTAGTGAAGGTAATGTAGTTGAAGGTTATTTTGATGGTGAAAAGATGGTGGCTCCAGATGGCAAGACTTATGTTGTTCCAGCTAATTATGCCTCTAAATCTAAGCTAGTCGAAGGGGATGGACTCAAATTGGTTATCGGTAGCCATGGTAATTTTATGTATAAGCAGATTGGTCCAATTGAAAGGCGCCGCTTGGTAGCAGTATTAGAGCAAGCGGCTGATGGCAGTTACTATGCTGTTTCAGAGCATCAACGCTGGCGCTTGCTTAAAGCTAGCGTTAGTTATTTCAGGGCTCAACTGGGTGATAAGATTGCGATCTTAATTCCTGATGGCCTGCCTTCCAACTACGCCGCTTTAGAAAATTTAGTTGCTGAATAAATTATGCTTGATTGGTGGTCGATTAGTAAAATTTTAAGCAATTTTCAGAACTTATCGCAAGCCGATGAAGCTCTGATTAGAAAAGCTTGGGATCGAGCTCGCCACCTCCATGCTGGTCAAAAAAGAAAGTCTGGCCAACCTTATTTTATTCATCCAATTGCCGTAGCAAGCGAGCTGGCTAAAAAATTTGCTGATCCGGTTTTAACAGCTGCCGCTTTGCTTCATGATACGGTTGAGGATTGTCCAGAATATACCAAGAAAAAGCTTTATCAGGAATTTGGTTCAGAGGTTGGTTTTTTAGTTGATTCAGTTACTAAAGGTTCAGATTGTTTTTATTGCCATAGTCACAATTTTCCTGACCGTTTGGAACGATTGCTTTGGGCCGGGAGCCAAGATGTCCGCTGCTTATTGCTTAAAATAGCTGATCGTCAGCATAATATCAGCACAATTACTCATTTGCCCAGTAATAAGCAAATGAGAATGGCTTTTGAAACCCAGGCAGTGATGATTCCGATTAAGAATATTTTAGATTATGATCAAAATGGTTTGACTATCAGTCAAGCCACTAATAATTGGCATGATTTTTTAGAAAAAGAAAAATTAACTAAAATTGATGATTTAAAACGTCGTCTTTATCAGCAACAGTTTGTTGATTTGAACGGTGAGATGTATAATTTAGCTTATGATAATAGTAATTCAATTGTCTGGCAAATTACCGATAAAGAATTGTTTGAAAAATTGCTAAGTGATAATAAATTTAATCAATCAATTGAAATAATTTCCATGGTTGGTAATAATGAAGAGATAATGATTGAATTTAAATTTAATCAAGCCTATATTGGCTATAATGATTACGTGCACTTGAAAATTTCTAAATTTGGTAATTAATTTAATAACCAATTATATGTCACCAATCAATTCATTAGTTTCTGACTTGGAACTACACAAAGAGCTAGTCGATTGTTTAAAAAATCGCAGTTTAGAACAAAAGTTTTTGTATCTAAATGATGGGGCAATGGTTTACTATCAAGCTTCAGTTAAGACAAGTGATGATTTCTCTGAAGGGCAGTATTATGATCTTTTTACCAGTCAATTTAATAAAAAACGTCGAGTTGCTTTAGTTAGTTTGGGGTGCGGTAATGCTAAGGCTGAACATAATATTTTACAGCGCCTGCAAAAAGACGGCTATAATTTTACTTATTTTGGAGTTGATTCTTCAAGGCAAATGTTGGATTTGGCAGTTAAGAATCTGAGTGATTTGGAATGTGAACGACAGTACTTGTGCGCCGATATCGCGGAAGAATCGTTTCGTGATGAGATTAGCCAGTTAACTAATGATTTTGATTGCCGCATGTTCTTATTCTTTGGCGGAACCATGGGCAATGTCAACCAGACCAACATCATTGACAGTCTTTACAATATTCTTAAAAAAGATGATTTGTTGTTGGTTAATGTTCGGGTGCGCCAGAGTTTGGATAATTCTGAAGATTTAAAGGTGTTTAATTTTTACACTGGTTATCTCAATAGTCCTCAATTTAGGCCATTCTTACTTGAACCAATCGTTAAATTAGGTATTGATCCGAGCTATGGCACTTTGGTTTTGGAGATGGTTAAAGAAAAATCAATCGGCACTTTATTGATGAAATTCTTATTTGCTGTTGATAAAAAAATTGTCATTAAAGTTCGCGATGAAGCGATTCATATTTTACCAGAAGAAAAGATTGAATTACTAAACATCCGAGTTTATCATCCACGGGTTATGGAGAATTTCTTTAAGGAACATAATTTTAAATTAGTTAAGGAAATTATTAACGACCAGTCAAATATCGGATTTTTTATCTATAAGAAAGTTTAAGTATTTTTGCCTATGTCCACTCTGTATCGCCAGTATCGTCCGCAAAGTTTTGCTGAAGTTTTTGGTCAAAATCCGATCAAGATTACCTTATCTGAAGAAATTAAGCGCGGCCAAGTGGCTTCAGCCTATCTTTTTTGCGGTCCGCGAGCAGTGGGCAAAACAACAATCGCCAGGCTTTTGGCTAAATCGCTCAATTGTCTCAATCGGAAAAAAGATTCAGCCGAGCCGTGCAATAAATGTGCCAACTGTCAGGCGATTATGGCTGGACAGTCCCTAGATATTATTGAAATCGATGCGGCTAGCCAGACTGGTGTAGATAATGTTAGGGAAAATATTATTGCTAGTAGTCGGATTGCAGCCAGTAATGGGCATTATAAGGTCTTTATCATTGATGAAGTCCACATGCTATCCAATTCTTCGTTTAATGCTTTGCTTAAAACTTTAGAAGAACCACCCAAGCAAGTTGTCTTTATTTTGTGCACGACTGAAGTCCATAAGATTCCGGCGACAGTTATTTCGCGCTGCGAACGGTATGATTTTAAGAAGATCAGCCCGAGCGATATGGTGAAAAAACTTCAGCACATTTTAAAGCAAGAAGGCTGGGTAGCTGAAGAGGCGGTCTTAACTGCTATCGCTAAAAATTCACAAGGCCATCTGCGCGATGCTGAAAGTTTGCTTGGCCAATTATTGGCGGTCAGCCAACCAGCTAAAAAAGCTGAGAAAAAATTGACCATGGAAGATTTTTATTTGTTGTCGCCAAGTAGCGATATGGCGATGATTGGCCAATTTATTAAAGCCTTGGGTGAGCAGAATTCTCTTGAGGCAATCAGTTTGATCAATAAGCTTGTGGCTGATGGCCGTGATATGCGAGTTTTTTTGCAGGATTTGATTGAAATATTGCGCCAGATGCTACTTAGTAAGATTAACCCGCAGCTTTTGCCGGAATACCAAATCCAGTGGGGTAGCGATGATGCTTTTGGTTTAGCGGAGTGGCGGGAAAAATTGGCGGTCAACCGTTTGGTTCAGTTTTTACAATCTTTTCTTCAGGCCTATAATGAAACCAAAGAAGCATTTATTATTCAGTTGCCAGTTGAGTTGGCAGTGGTAAGAGTTTTGCAGCCAGCCACCGAGCCAACTCCACGGATTATTAGTCGGCCAGCGCCAGTTGCTACACCCCTAGAGGCAGTGCCGGTAGCGCCAACTTCAACTTCGGAGCCAACACCAGTATCAAA
>DAONSQ010000035.1:0-5842 GCA_035411265.1 bacterium
CCATGGCCTGGAAACCAGACCATTCGACTTGCATGCCTTAGACACGCCGCCAGCATTCATCCTGAGCCAGGATCAAACTCTCAATTAATATTGAAGAGAATGTTTAAGCTCTCTTTGAAAACTATAAAGAATAGAATTAGCGCCTGTTAGCGCTAAAATCGTCATTGAATTTTTAATGTCCCACCGATGTTCAAATAAACGAAATCGGACTATCAAAAATACTTATCTAACCTAGTGTTAAACAAGTAACCTCACTATAAGTTATTTTTTTTAAACTGTCAAGCCCCTATAAATAAAGGCTATAATCACTACGACCAAGCTCAAGCTCAAGTCTTGTCTATCTAAAATAGATAAAATAAAAACCGACCCCGAGAAATCAATGTCTTTTTGCTTGATGGCTGGGGGCCGGTTCAATCGATTCTTTTCCTATTTAAATTTTCTTAATAGGCTTTTTGTAAAACTGTACCTTGATAAAAGTAACTCAAGATCGTCTGCCAAGTCTTACCACCGTCAACAATCATCAGCAAGGCACCTTGAGCACTCATACCAACACCATGACCGAATAAAGTTTTACCACTATCTTCCAAAACAACAACTGATTGTAACCACGGTTTATCATCACCGCCCCAAACTTCTGACCAACTACGAGTCCGACCATCACTACGAGAAAAATAAGGAGTAATTGCTAAACTATTATTATAGGTAACGATAGCACCAGCTGTCTGATCAACCGCCTGAGCCATTTTAGGCATACGAATTTCTGAATTATAACCACGATAAACTTGATCATAGGTGGCGTCAACGTGAAAGAATTCATCAGCATGCTTGGTTGAGGCACCATTTAAACCAAAATCAACACCACGATAATAATGATACAAGACGTAAGTACGAGCAGCCGTCGCCATAATCTTATGAAATTCAACCGGAGAAGCATTGCTAGTTTCAGCCATACCTTTTAAATAGCTATCAACTGGCAATTCATTAATCCACCAGATCTTGTCAGTTTTAGGCGCATAACGATACTCCAAAACATTGCGGAATTTATTGTCATTTAAATTAGCATTCCACTTAGGATTATTACGATAATCAGGCAATTGCATCACACCTTCATTACCAGACTGACTAACAAATCTTAAATAATCTTTAGTCTGATAAGTTTGACCTCCTACTTCAACAGTATATTGTTTATCAGTTTTAGAATAATTAACACTAGCCACAGTACCAGCAGCTACATTAACCACCAAAACATTACTAGCAGCAAAAATATCAAAAGCTTTATTGCTAGTAACTCTCTCGGTACTAGTACTATCAAATAAACCAACGCGAATCATTGGCTGTTCATTCAACTTTTTAGCAAAATTAGTTATGCCAGAACCAGCCTGACTTTCATTATTACTAGTTTGACATTGAGGTGAAACTTCTCTTTCCGCTGCTGACAGAGCAATACAATAAGTATCACTAATTGAATTAGTTGAAGTTGTGATTGCTGGAGTTACAACTGGAGTTGTTACTACTTGATTTAAGGCAGCTAAGCGAGCTTTCTCAGCAGCAATAGCCTTAGCTGAAGGTTTAGTTAAAGAAACGCCAGGAACGTATTGGCCTTTAATAACCTGGACTTTTTCACCTAACTTATTATAGGCAGTAATATACTGAACTTTGATGGTAGTAGTTGTTTTATTATTAGTAGTCTTGGCCGCTTCCTTAACTATTGGAGTACTAATTACTTGAACATTATTAGTCACTACTGCTTTAACAACCTGATTAGCATCAACAAAAACACGAGCCAGACTACCTTTAATTGGCTGTTCACCAGCAACTAACTGAAAATTTTCTTGAATAACACCAATATATTGAGCTTCAGGACCACTCACTTTAAAAGATAAAGTGATTTTTTCACCTGGCTTAACATTTTTAGGCAAAGTCATGACCTGAAAAGCTTTTAACCAGCTTTTATGATAAATCTTGGAAACAGTTTTTAAAAAAGGACCGGTTTCCAAAGTGGTTTTACCGGCAGTCCAAATAGTTTGACCTTTATTAATAAAAGTTAAGCTGACCGTTGTTTCTTGGCCAGCTTTCATAACTAAATTAGTAGTATAAGGTTGGGCTTCTCCAGCGCTAATTGGTTCAGCGGCGCAAGCAGCAGGCACAGCCAGCAGCTGCCAACCACTCTGAACTTGATAGGTCACCTTTTTAGCACTCTCAGTAATTAATTCGCGGGCATCAGCTTCAAAACGCCAAGCACTTAATAATTGAGCAAAGAAAATAGCAATCAAAAAAACGATAGCCAAATTAAGAACTGCCGCGAGGCTAGTGCTTTTTCTGGTTACCGCTTTTTTATGAGAAAGGTGGTAATTTAAATAAGTAGCGTGGAGATCAGTTTGATTATTCATATTTTTGTTTTTGTTTTGGTTTTGGTTTTGGTTTTTGGTTGAAGTGGCTGGAGTTATCCACAATCAACTGACATTAGTATAGCAAAAAAATCGAGTAAAGTCAAGATTCTTGTAGACTTATCTCCGGAAAAGAGTTGCTATTTTTATCAAGACTTGCTAAGCTAGGAAGCAGGTCTTAATCTAAATTAGGCTTAATTTGTTTATGGAAAATTCTACCATTTTTGTTTGCGGCCATCTGTCTCCAGATTTAGATAGTGTCGCTAGTGCTATTGCTTATGCTGATTTCCAAAATCAGTTAACAAAAACCAATAATTATCAGCCAACTGTGGCTGGCGAAATTAATCGTGAAACAATCTGGGCTCTGAATAAGTTCGGTTTCACTGCTCCTCAGCAGCTTTCACCTGATTTACCTAGTGGCCAAAAATTAGTCTTGGTTGATCATAATGAAGCTGGCCAACGCTTAGAAAATTATGTTAACTTTGAAATTACCGGTATTATTGATCATCATAAGGTTAATTTCGAAGGCGAACAGCCAATTGAAATCATTACCAAGCCTCTAGGCGCAACCTGCTCGATTATTTATGAACTTTATCAGATTAATCAGATTGCCATTGCGCCAAAACTAGCTGGTTTAATGCTCAGTGCTATCTTAGTAGACACTGTTATTACCAAATCGCCAACTTGTACCCCAACTGATTTAGAAATAATTCCTAAATTGGCCGCACTAGCTGGCATTGATGATTGGCAGGCTTTTGGCCTAGAGCTCTTTAAGATCAGGGCTAGTGTCAGCGAACTGTCAGCTGAACAAATTTTGTTGTCTGATTTCAAGGACTTTTTATTTCACGAAAAGAAGTTTGGTATCGGCCAGGTCGAAACCGTTGATTTAAACGAATTCCGTAGCCGCGAAGCTGAATTACGCCAAATTGTTAGCAGTAAGCGCCAAGAAGACAATTACCACACGGTTATCCTTTTTATCACTGACATTATTAATGAAGGTTCTTGGTTTATTATCGATAGCGCTCAAGCTGATTTAGTCGGCCAAGCTCTAGCCGCTGATTTCCAAACTGGCGATGCTTATATTCCCGGTATCTTGTCACGCAAAAAACAAGTCGTACCGCCTTTAACTCAACTATTTAGCAATTAAAATATTATGCAAGTAAACTCCACTGCCAAAAAAGGCTCAATTGAACTGACTGTTGAATTATCGGTTGAAGAATTTCAACCTTATGTTCTAGAAGGTGCTCGCCGCATTGCTGGCGAAATTAAGGTATCCGGCTTTCGCCAGGGCAAAGCTCCTTACGATTTAGTCAAAGCCAAAGTTGGCGAAATGACAATTTTAGAAGAAGCTGCCCGAGTTGCCGTCAATAAAACTATTGATGAAGCTCTAAAAAAAGGCGCTGCCGATCAGCAAGTTGTCGGCCAACCACAAGTTGATATTAGTAAATTAGCCCCAGGCAATCCTTTAGAATACCGCGTTGTTTTAACCTTACTACCTAAGACTAAAATCAGTAAGTACAAGGATCTAAAAATCAAACAAGAAGCTGTCAAGATTCCAGAAGAACAAATCAACCGTACTCTTGAACAATTGCAAGAAGCTAACTGTAAAAAAACCCCAAGCACCGAAGCCATCATCATGGGTGACTTAGTCATTGCCGATATCCACATCTCAGTTGAGAAAGTCCCGGTTGAAGGCGGACAAGGCAAGGGTGTTAATATTATTTTAGGCAAAGACTATTTAGTGCCTGGTTTTGATCAAAAATTAATCGGTGCTAAAGTCGGCGATGAGTTGAAATTTCAAATCAACTACCCAGCTGATCATTATCAAAAAGCTCTAGCTGGCAAACCAGTTGATTTTAAAGTTAATATCACCGAAGTCTCTCATCGCGAGCTACCTGCTTTAAATGATGAGATGGCTAAAAGTTTTGGTTTTGAAAAAATTGATGAACTAAAAAAGAATATCGCCGACAGTCTTTTAGTTGAACGCCAGCGCCAGATTGATAGCCAATCTGAAGTTCAAATGTTTGAAGAATTAATTAAACAAGCCGACATTGAAGAAATTCCTGAAAGTTTAATTAATCGTGAAACTGAAGTGATGTTGGAAGAATTGCAAAATAATCTCAAGCAAAATGGTGGAACTTTAGAAGACTATCTATCAAGCATCAATAAAAATCGCGAACAATTTATTCTAGAAATAATGCCTCAAGCCGTTAAACGCGTTAAAACAGCCTTGATTATCAATGAAATTACCAGACAAGAAAAAATTGCCGCCACTGCTGAGGAAGTTGATCATGAATTAAACCATTTAAGAGAGCATTATAAGAATAATCAGGAGATCTTGAGCCGTCTTGATAGCGCTGGCTATAAAGATTATTTAGCTAATGCTATTACTAACAATAAGACTATCAAAGCTTTGAAAACTTGGAATTTGGTTGCCAGCGAAGAAAAAGAAGGCAAAACTAAAGAAAGCAAGGCTAAAGAAACTAAAACTAAAGAAACTAAGGCCAAATCAGCCAAAAAATAAATTATGCCCGTCTTGGCGGTCAACAAAAGAGTTAATTACGATTACGAAATACTGGAAGAACTTGAAGCCGGCTTAGTTTTAGCCGGCTTTGAGGTTAAAGCCGCCAAAGCCGGACAAATTAGCCTTAAAGGCAGCCATATTGTTTTTCGCTCCAATATCAATAACCAGCCGCAAGCCTACTTACTTAACGCCCATATTAGTCTTTATAAAAAAGCAGGGCCAATTCCAGACTATGAACCAACTCGTAGCCGGCGCCTACTTTTAAAAAGAAAGCAGCTAAACCACCTTTTTGGCCGAGCTTCGACCGAGGGCTTGACAGTTGTGCCGCTCAAACTATATACTAAGGACAGTTTGCTAAAACTGGCTGTTGTTTTGGTTCGAGGAAAGAAGAAACACGACAAACGCCAATCAATTAAAGAGCGCGACTGGCAACGGAAGCGCCGAACCTTGACAAAGCAAGCAATCTAAAAAGTTGGGGGATGCCGGGTTTCGCTCATGAGATTGCGGCGCCCAATCGGGCGAATAGGTGTGATTTCACCTAAAAAATCACCAAATATAGATGCCAAAAACATCATGGCAAAAGCAGCTTTCAAGTTGTCTTTTGCACCAGTTGCCGCTTAATTAGCCGCGACCATCGAAACTAGCGATGCCTAATAGCTAACTTTCGGTGTCATTTTATTAGGCTATGGCCTGGAATTAATCCACCTGTTTGAAACCAGGTCGAAAATCTAATCGGGTCGCTTTGATAATTTTTGTCTGGTTTACCATTATCAAGGCGTAGACAAATCAGACTATTATTCGTAGAACGCTTGGCTGTCCCTTGTGATACAGGGGTTCAACTCCCCTCATCTCCACACCCTAACTTTTAGCGGATTAGCCGCGATGGCGGAACTGGTAGACGCATCGGACTTAAAATCCGACGATCTTAAAA
>DAONSQ010000036.1:0-5602 GCA_035411265.1 bacterium
CCTTACGAAGGGACTGCTCTACCAACTAAGCTACACAGGCCAGGAGAGCGGGTGAGCGGAATCGAACCGCCCTATCAAGCTTGGGAAGCTTGCATAATAACCACTATACCACACCCGCCAAAATGTGCTATAATTTCATTATAAAGACAAAGTTTTTGATTAGTCAAATTATGAAATTCAGCAATCTTTTTTTAGTTGCCGCAATTATTCCCATCTCGGCTTCAGCTGCAGTAACCTCAACCATCGACACTGCTGAAATATCATCAATCTCCGCAGCACCGAACACCAGTACCACCAGCAGTAGTACTGCCGCTGTCGTTGGAAAAGCTAGCTGGTACAATCATAAAGCTGGTTTTTTTGCTGCTTCAACTATTTTTCCAATGGGGCAAAAAGTTCGTGTTCATCATATTTTGAGTGGCAAATTTATCGACGTCGTTATTAATGATTATGGCCCCGATCCCAAAGTACATCCTGATCGGGTAATCGACTTACAAAAAGAAGCTTTCTCCAGTCTAGCTACTCTAGGAACTGGCGTTATTACTGTTCGCTTAGAACTATTAAATCAAACCACCACCGAACCAATCAAAATCATTACCACCACTACAACAACAACCATAAATACTACCACCACAACAGCCACTGCTAAACCAGCTAGCACAACAACAACATCAACAATTAAGCGCGATTTAAAAAAAGAACAACAAGCTTTGAAAAAATTCACTCAAGAATATAAAAGATTACCTAAAAATAAAGCCGACTGGGATTTAATCAATAAATTAGCCTACTCCACCAGCACTATTAAAACTACAACTGATTTTAAATCAGTTTCACTAAATAATACTGAAGCCGCTGCTGCTATTGTTCTTGATGCCAACAACAATCAAGTTCTCTGGCAAAAAAATGCTCAAGAAATCGTACCCATTGCCAGTTTAACCAAAATGGTTGCCATCAAAACCTTCCTTGACACCAAACCCAATCTCAATAAAACCGTTACTTATAGTCAAAAAGACGAACAAGAAATTACTAAATACTGTTCTCTTAGTGAAGCCGCTTTACTTAGGCTGAAAGACGGTGATCAAGTTAAACTCAAAGATTTAGTTTATTCGGCTTTAGTTGGTTCAGCCAATAATGCTGTTGAATCACTAGTTCGTCTAAGCGGTTTAAGTCGCACTGACTTTATTAAAAAAATGAACGCCAACGTTAAAAAATGGGGAGCTACCAATACTAAATTTGTCGAGCCAACCGGTCTTTCAACTGACAACGTTAGTACAGCCAAAGACTACGCCCTAATTCTAAAAAATACTAGCCAAGACGCCACTATTAAAAAAATCAGCACCACCGCTCAATATAAGTTCACTACCATCAACACTAAAAAAGCCCACACGATTAAAAATACCAATAAACTTCTCAGGGAAGGTCAATTTGAGCTACAATCCTCCAAAACCGGTTACCTTGTCGAAGCTGGTCATTGCTTAGCTATGGCAGCTCAAAATAAAATTACTAAACAAAAGTTCATTGTCGTTACTTTAGGCTCGTCATCTTGGAATAAAAGCTACCAAGCTGCTAGCCAATTATTAACTACAGCTTTGAATTAAAAATTATGATCAAGTTTAACCAAGCCTGTAAAGCCTATTTATCACACACCAAAGCCTTAGATAATTTAACGCTTCACATTAAACCAGGTGAATTTGTTTCCATTGTCGGCCAATCTGGCAGTGGTAAAACTACTATGGTTAAATGTTTAATTGGTGAGGAACGACTAGATAGCGGTCAAATCTTGGTCGGGGATTGGGATATTACTCGATTATCCAGCAATGAAATACCTTACCTTCGCAGACAAATCGGTGTTATTTTTCAAGACTTTAAATTATTACCTAAAAAAACTTTAGCCGAGAACGTTGCTTTTGCTTTACAAGTCTGTGGTAAATCTAATAAAAAAATCAACGCCGTGGTTCCACAGTTAATGAAAATAGTTGGCCTTAGTGAACAAATGGATCGTTATCCACACGAAGTTTCCGGTGGTGAACAACAGCGAACCGCCATTGCTCGAGCCTTAGTTTATCAGCCCAAAATACTTCTAGCCGATGAACCAACTGGCAACCTTGACTCCATCAATGCTGAAGAAATTATTGAATTACTGCAAAAAATTAACAAATTTGGCACAACCGTCATCTTGGTTACGCACAATCGTGAAATCGTTAATAATCTCAATCGCCGTGTTTTAACAATTAGTGACGGCAAATTGGTCAGCGACCAAGCTAAGGGTAAATATCTTATTTAAAACTATGTTTTTATCGCTTGCTCGAATCATTAAATTTGGTTTTCAGGATGTTTGGCGCAACTTCTGGTTGTCGCTAGCCACCATCATGATTCTAATTCTAACGCTTTTTTCCGTTAATTTGTTGCTATCGCTCAAAATTATCGGCCAAGCTGCTGTTGATAATTTAAAAAACCGCGTTGATATTTCAATTTACTTAAGACAAGGAGTTTCTGAGGATAAAATCATGAGCCTCAAAGCTCGACTAGCTAATTTAAACAACGTTCAAGAAGTTAAATATGTTTCACAAGCTGAGGCTTTGCAATCTTTTCAAAACCGCCATCAAAATAACCCTGAAATAATGCAAGCTTTAGAGCAATTAGATAAAAACCCCTTAACCTCCAGCCTAACCGTTAAGCCAGTTAACCCCGATAACTATGATCAACTCATTGAAGATTTAAATAAGATTCAAGACCCGGTTATTGATTCTCGTAATTTTCAAGATAATAAAGAACTGCTTAACAAGATTAATAGTGTTACCAAAAAAATCAACGACATCGCTCTAGCGATCAGTCTAATCTTTTTGTTAATCATGCTTTTGGTGATTTTTAATTCTGTTAAGCTTGCTATTTACAGTCATCGTCAAGAAATTGTCATTATGAAACTGGTTGGTGCTTCTAATTTTTTCATTAAGGCTCCCTTTTTATTCTCTAGCTTGATCTATACTCTAGCTGGCGTTATCTTAACGGCTGTCATTTTTTATCCGTTCTTAAGTTTGTTGCAGCCCTATTTGGACACTTTTTTCTTCGGCTATAATATTGATTTGCTAACTTATTTTAATAAAAATTGGTGGCAAATTATGGGCTTACAAACCATTGGCACCGGCCTAGTTAATTTATTAGCTAGCTATATTGCAGTCGGTAAATACTCTAAAATCTAACCATGCTTAGTTTGTCTCAAGAAAAATTAATTAAATCACTTCAAACTAATAAAGGCCGGCAAAAAGCTGGGCTCTGGTTAGTTGAAGGAAAAAAGTTTATCGACTTAGCTGGCAACTCTATCAAAACAACCTTTACTGCAGCCGATAGCCTTAACTATCGAGCTCTAACTACTACTGACACACCACCAAGCATTGCCGCTACCGCCACTATTCCATCTTTTTCTTTAGCAGAAATTACAGCTCAAAAAACTATTTTAATTTTAGACAACATTCAAGACCCTGGTAATTTAGGAACAATTATTCGTTTAGCTGCTGCCTTTCAAGTTGGTTTACTTTTTTATCGCTGCGTTGATCCTGGCAATCCAAAGGTTATTCGTTCTTCAGCTGGAACCATCTTTCAAACACCTTGGCAAGAAATCACTTCAGTTGATTTAACTAAATTTTGCACAGAAACTAACCGACCAATTTATCGCTTAGAGAATAACGAGCAGGCCCAAAAATTAACACCAACTACAGCCGCTCAATTACCTTTAGAATTAATACTGATTGCCGGCTCCGAAGGTCAGGGGATTAGCTTGCCTTGGGGTCAATATTCACTAGCTATCGATCATAGCCCTATGGTTGAATCACTTAATGTCGCCACAGCTGTTGCTATTGCCTTATTTATTCGCTATCAAAAAGCTTAATTATATGAACAAAGATTTTGAACAAAAAGGTCTCCGCATCATTCAATATGGTTGCGGAAAAATGGGTAAACTTTTAATGAAATACGCTCGAGAAAAAGGAGCGACAATTGTTGGTGCCATTGATAACAATCCTAGCTTGGTTGGCAAAGATATTGCCGACCTACTCGAGCTAGAGCAAAAAACTGGCATTTTAATCAGCAGCAACCCTGAAGATGTTTTCTCCAAACAACCAGCCGATGTCTGCATAGTTGCAATCAATAGCTTAATGGCTGAAATGTACCCCTTACTTTCAATTCCTTTACGCTACGGCATCAACACCATTACTATCTGCGAAGAAGCCTTCTTTCCCTGGACTACTTCTTCCGAATTTACTAAAAGACTTGACGCTCTAGCCAAAGAAAACTATTGCACCCTAACTGCTAGCGGCTATCAAGATATTTTTTGGGGCAATTTAATCACCACTTTAGCTGGTGCCAGCCAAAAAATTATCGCTATTGAGGGCTCTTCTAGTTACAATGTTGATGATTATGGCTTGGCTCTAGCTAAAGTCCACGGTGTTGGGCTAACTCCAGCTGATTTTGACGCCAAAATCGGTCAAGCCAATATCCTACCATCCTATATGTGGAACAGTAGCCAATGGCTAGCCACACGTTTTGGCTGGAAGATAAAAAATATCAATCAAAAACTAACTCCAATTCTTGCCGATCAAGCTGTTTTCAGTAAGTCTTTAAATCAAAACATTGAAAAAGGCAACTGTCTTGGTATGACTGCTACGATTATTTTAGAAACCGAAGAAGATCCAATTATTCAAGCTAAAAATATTGGCAAAGTCTATTTTGGCGGCGAATGCGATACTAATGACTGGAAAATTAAAGGCACGCCAACCATTAACGTTAGCATCGATAACCCAGCTACCGCCGAATTAACTTGTGCAACCATTATTAATCGCTTGCCCGAACTTATGATTGCTAACCCTGGTTTCATGACCACTCACAACTGGCCAACTCCCAGTTATCGCTGGAAACCGTTAAGTAGTTATTTGCCACAAAAATAAAACACCACCAAATGGTGGCGTTTATCCTGCTCGGGGACAGGGATTCGAACCCCGATAGCCAGGACCAAAACCTGGAGTCCTGCCGTTAGACGATCCCCGAAAAGCCCTTTCAATATAACGCAACCAATAAAGTTTGTCAAAAAATTATAAAAACTCTGACTTATGCTAAAACTATCTAATTGTCTTATCCCTATTTTTATTGGTATTTTCACTATTATACCCCTAAGTGGTCAAGCCGCCGTTAATTCAGGCGATGCTCTAGCCGAACAAAAAGCCACTGTTGCAGCTATTAATAAAAATCTATCCGCCGTCGTCAGCATTACTGTTACTGAAACCATTACTGCAGAAAAGGGTGGTCAAAAAATAACTCAAAAAGTTAAACGCGGCTCTGGCACTGGCTTTGTTATTTCTAAGGACGGCCTAATCTTAACCAATCGCCATGTTGTTAACCAAGCTACTGGTGATAATGGCGAATATCGTATTCGTTTTCAATCTGGCAAAAGTTATTACGCCCAGCTAATTGGTCGCGATCCACTTAACGACCTGGCTATTCTCAAAATTTTTGACAAAAACCTACCAACCGTTGAGCTTGGCGATAGCTCCAAATTAACTATGGGTACAACCGTTATTGCTATCGGGAATTCTTTAGGCCGTTATCAAAATAG
>DAONSQ010000037.1:0-5568 GCA_035411265.1 bacterium
CAAAAATCAAAATATCTTGGCCAGCTACGCCAAAAGCACCACGACCATTCATTGAAATACGGCCATTGATGGTTAAATTACCGTCAACATATAAAACCATACCGCGCTTACGAGCATTTGGCGTAAAAATAGCGCCCGAATCAATTGTTAAGTTACCCTCATAGCGAGCCATCAACATGTTGGCATCAGCTGCCCCCGCACCAAGATAAGTAGTTCCAGAAATGGTCCTGTCGCCATAAAACTTATAAAACTCAACCGGAATTGAAGCATTACGAGTAGTAATGGTCTGATAAGTTGGCGTTTCACTGCCATTTAAAGTAGCGGCAAAATAAACCAAACTATCGGTTGCCGTAAAAGATGTCAGTGGCCCAATATCTGTGCTCTCACTAGTCAAATCAGCGTCGCCGTAATAAAGCTCCAGGCTAGTTGAGCCAGAAATGGAGGGAATTAAAACATTAACCTGAGCAGTCCCACCACAACCAGCAACCAATTGGTAACTAAGCTTGGTATTGCCTTGATAAACCCGTAAATCGCCGCAATCATCTCTCATCTGGCCATTTGCAATCAGATCAGCGGTTTCTAAATAAAACTTACCAACAAAATTAGTTAAGACACTACCTGAATAAGCAACATTAATTGTCTGTTTGTAACCAAAAAAATTAGTACCAGTTAGAGTAATTTCTCGACCGCCAGCGGTTGGACTATTACTTGGCGAAATAATACTAAGGGTTGGCGACGACAAAGGAAAAGTCCAAGTAATGGTGGGATCGATAACTACTGGATAGGTTGCCGCCTGAAGGTCAGCTAGCTTTTTAGGTTTGGCAACAATAACAAAAGTATTGTTTTCCTCGCCAACAATACTGGTTTGATAATCAATCTTTTTACCTGCCGCATCAACGGCGGTAAAAGGATAGAAATAATACAGATAACTTTCGCCTTTTTTAACCAAATAACCGCCATCACTTTCATGAATCAACTGCAGATCATCATCTAAAACAAAGCTGAAAGAAAATTGGCCAGCAGATTGCTGGTCTTTAACAATAATATCCTCCTTTAAATGATCTTTAGCCGCTGAATATTTAAAATCAACCCCAGGATAAACTTCACGATAAATAACCTCGGTTTGATTCTCGCTAACAAATTCGCGTCGACTAAGATCAGCTCCGACTGGAGTTAGCGCTAATTTTTCACCAGAATTATTAACTGTAATCTTGTTTTCCAACTGAACATCAACCCAATCAACTGGCTTAATTGAAAAATTTTCTTGAAAAGGCAGCTTGTTTTGATCAAGTTCAGCTAAAGCCAGGTGAGTAAAACGAGTTGCCGATTCTTTGGAATGATCAGCTTTTAAATTATTCTGATAGCGATAATAAAAATAGCCGCCCAAAGCAATGATAACCAAAAATAAAAAAATCAAACCAGCCGTTAGAAAAAAACGGCCGGTTTTTGATTTATTCTGGAACCACCAAGCTTTCATGGCGACTAATCCAGCCCTCCTGGATCTATTTATTAACTTCTTCTAGTCTTTCCAGGCCAGACTGAGCAGCCTGGTTACTTGGCTGAACTTTAAGAGCTCGCTTGAAAGCATCAATGGCCTTATCTTTAAGTCCTTGCTGTTCGTAGAGTAAAGCAATTGAATTATAAAAATCGATATATTCCGGAACACTCTTGATCCCGCTTTCATAAATAGCTAAAGCAGTATCTGGCTTACCTAGATTATATTGATAAATACTGGCCAGATTGGAATAAGGAGTAGTCAGCTTGGAATTTAATTCCATGGCCCGACGATACTCAGCCTCAGCTTTAGTATAGTCACCCAAATCTCGATAAACATTACCTAGATTGTTGTGTAAAATAGCATTATCATTGCTCAGGGCAACACCTTTTTCGTAGGCCTCCTTAGCTCCCTGCAAGTCGTTGGTTGCATATTTAGCTACCCCGAGCTGCTGTTGCAAATTCGAATTATTAGGATCTTTTTCAACTTGCTTTTGTAAATCAGGCAGTTGGTCGGCAAATTGCTGACGCAATTTATTTTGTGGCGACTCTTGGCTAGTTTGATGGCTGGCCAAATTGCCAGCACTAAAGCGCCAAATAATAGCAATAATAAGTAGCAGTAAAATCACTCCCCCCAAGATTGCTGCTTGGCGGTGCTCGCTCAAATACCACCAGCCATTCTTAATCTTTTCCCAAACTCTTTCGAAAAATGATGTCATATGATTGATTATTCGACCGATTGGTCGTTTGATTTATTTTTCTTATTATTTTCTATATCATCTTTACTTATTAGTCTCTGAGCTTGGCGAGATGATAGAGCTTTATATAGTTTGCTAAAACCAGCCGCCATCTGTTCTAATTGCTCTGCACTTAGATCGTCCAAATTGGCCGAATCACTATCCAGCCAACGGCTACTTTGACGATTTTGCTCTTTTTTGCGCAAGCCTTTCAAATAATAAACAATCGCCCAAATCAGCATGCTTAACAAAAAAGTCATTGATAAAATAATAGCAGCAATTACCAAGAGTAATGGCTGCTCCCAAAAGCCATCTTTAATTTCAATATTTTGGCTTAAATCAACCTTAGAAGCCGGCACGACAAAACTAACTTTTTTAGAATAGATAGCTGTTTGGTCAGCACCTTTGACAAAAACTCTAACTGAATATTCGCCAGACTTTAATTCTGGACCCAAAAAATATGACCAAACGCCATACTTATCACTAGTCGCTTTGCCCATTAACGGACTAAAGCCTTTGGCGTCACCTTCAATTAAAATATCAACGACACTACCAGGAGTGCTGATTCCTTTGATTAATAGATTGCTGCCCGAAACTACCCCTCCTTCAGCTGGATTGGTTATTTCGGGGTCGACCGCTGTTAAAGACAAGCCATCCTTAATGGCTTGCAAGTTTTGATCATCAATGCCAGTGGTGCTGGCTAGACTATCAACATCTGTCTTGATAATGGTGTGCGTGGTCGTGGCGGGTTCATTGACAGCCGGTGCGGCAGCAGCCTGGCTAGCAATAACGACAATTGAGACTGAAATTAGAATGAAGGGGCCGTAATAAGTTTTAACAATCTTTCTGGCTAACACTGTCTAAAAATATTTAAATTATAATAAAAATAACAAAATATACTTATAATTTAGCACATTTCAGATTTTGAAGCAAATAAAAAAACCGTTAACGGCGGACTTGTTAATAAAATACAATTAGTCCTGCTTTAACGGTTTTAGGTTTGTGGTCTTGTCAACATTTAACCTCGGCTAGTTCGGCCCGAACAAAATCTAGCGCTGCTTGAGCCTCATCAAGAGTTTTACTTGGGTCAATGCTGGTTAATTTAAAAATCGGCAAACCTTGGTCAATTAATTGATTGACCTGCTCATCCCAGTGACGCTCATCTCTCATTCTTTTAAGCATGTCTTCATCAGTCATTCCGCCGCGCTTCATCATGCGATTAATACATCGCTCCGGATCGTCCAGCTCAATGTATAAAAATAAAACTTTTTCGCCGGCCAGTTGATAATAGTCAGCAAAATTATTCGGGGTTACCGAGCGAACATAAACCTGATCGCCATTTAGCGCTTCTTCAAATTGCTGATAATAAATACCGTAGTGATTACCAGAAACTTCAGTTGGTAAGATGATTTTGCCAACAATGACTTGCCGGCTAAACTCTTCACTTGAAATATAATCATAATCACCCACTGGATCAGAGTCGCGTGGCAGCCTAGTAGTGACAGTTTTTAAAAAAGAAAAACCGCCCTGCTGACGGAGATTATCCATTAGCGTACTCTTGCCGGAGCCAGAACAGCCCGAGATAATTATCAGACGAACATCTGTAGTCATTTCTTCCTCCTTGTTTGTTTGAATGTACCGCGTCTACTGTAGCGCAAATTATTATTTTTGCCAAGCCAAGAAATCATGACCTTTCCATAATATCTTAAGGCTGATAAAATAAAAATATGAATCACGCCGCAAAAAAAACTTCCTTTGCTGATTTAACACCGGTTTTACCTAAATCGACAGTTATTCTTTCTGGCAAAGAAGTTCAGTATGACAGCCTAGAATTAACTGGCCTTAACTTTAGCTCAATCCCCTCTGATATTTTAGAATTTAAAAACTGCCGGTTAAAAAAATGCCGCCTAAGCAACCTCAAAATCAACAAGCTTGCTCTAGTTAACGTCATTCTAGAAGACTGCGATCTAGCTAACCTGGAAGTCAAAGAAGCTTATGTTAAAAAAGTTGATTTTAAAAAATGCCGCCTGACTGGCTTAATTGCTAATGAAAGTATTTTTGGCGAGCTCTCTTTTAATAATTGCCAGCTAAAATTAGCGCAATTCCGTTTTTCTAAATTTAGGGAAGTCATTTTTACTAATTGCCCTCTAAACGAAGCTGATTTTTATTCAGCCCAGCTCATAAGAACAGTCTTTGACCACTGTGATCTGGAAAAGACACAGATGGCTAAAACAAAAAACCTCGGCACTGACTGGCAAACCAGTAATATTGCCGGGGTTTGTATCGGACTTGAAGACTTGAAAGGCGTCACCATTAGCCGAGCGCAGATTATTGATCTAGCCTGGCTCCTTGGAGTAACGATAAATTAAATAAAAGGATTATCCATGGCAAAAGTAATCTCTGGCGTCTGATTATTAATTCGGTCAAAACTTAAGCCGTATTTCTCACTATATAAAACATCAACCGCACAAAATTTAGCCAAACTATAATCAAAGCCGAGTTTTTCAGCTACTGCCTTAACCGCTGCTTCCGAAACGCCCTCGACTTCGACGAATGGCTCCAAAAATGGCCATTCATCAATCGTCACTTCTACTTCATCTAAAAGCCAGAGTTCGCGGCGGCTTTCCTGAAAAGCTTTTTCCCGGCAACCAATACTCGCCAGTAAATTTTTAGCTTCAGAAAAGCTATCCACCACGAGCTGGATTTCTTTTTGATCGGTAATGGTTTCTCCATCAATAATCTTCAAGCTCATAGTGGTGCGATTGCCTTCATCGCGCACCCGCAGCCAGCCACCCTTGATTTGATGGCTTTCCGGCAAATTAAAATTAACCCGTTTCTGCAAAAATTCCGGCCGCACTAAAGTCGCCCCAACTGCTTTTAAGCGCTGTCTGATGTCCGTCTTATTAACATTAGCAAAAGTTGCTTCGTATTCGATAGCCATAGAAAAATACTTAAAACATTACTACTACCAATGGCAATATCACGTGCAGGCAAATATCGGCTGAAAAATGGCTGATCATGGCCGCTTCCAAACCTTTCTTCCAATAAAGCCAGCCAAAAATAACCCCGCCCACACCGTTTAAGACAATCGCTCGAAGGATTACTACGGGTGTAATAGCTGTTATTTCACCAGTAATCGGCAGGTGGCCTAAACCGAAGATAATCGCTGAAAGGATAATTGCCAACCAGACGGTAGCATTAGTTGGCCGATTGTTGCTAGCCTTTTTGATTTTCCAGCCAAGCCAAACAAAAACCGTCATCAAAAACAAACGCAACAAGATTTCTTCACTGACACCGCCATAAAAAGAAGCGAGCAAAGACTTCCAAATGGATACTG
>DAONSQ010000038.1:0-5487 GCA_035411265.1 bacterium
TTTTTTAGTTGGAACAAAGTATACTGATGCTGATATTTTTGCCGAAAGAGTTGTTGTGGAAAATAAGTTTTCAGCCATCAATCTTGACCTTTTTGCTAGAGCCTCTTTTAACAACAATCAATTGATTAATTTGTTTCGGACTTCTGGCATTCAGCCGGGTGGCTTTGATCTGGGGGCCGTTAAGATTAAGGCTAATCCTGAGAGAGGTTTTAAATACCATATTAAGGCCAATATGGTTAGTGGTGACCAAGCTTTTTGTCAGGCTTTAAAAATAGAAGTTTATACTAGGAATTTTCGTCGTAAATTTAGTGGGTCTTTACTTGATCTAACACTTAATTCAGAACTAGAAAAGGATCGGCCAGAGGATTGGATTTTTTTAGTAGCACTTGATGATAACGGAGATAATTTGAAGAATAAGATTTGCGAGTTTAGTTTTAATTTTAAAACTTACCGCTCAAATCCTGAGGAAAATGGCGGTATTTTTGCGGAAAGAGCAGTTAGTAATATTATTACCAGTAGTAATTGGTAAAATAAATTATGAATAATCGGATTAGTAAAATAATCGAATCCAACTGGTACCAATTTATTTTGGCGTTTTATGTTCTGTTGGTGGCGGTTATTTTTTTATTTTCCATTGATTTTTTAAGAATAAGGAATTTTGTTTTTACCGAACAGGGCGCTAATCAACAGTTTGCTAAAGGTTCGCTGGTAACGGCTTGGCAAAAGGATGGTTATGGACTCGGTGATAAAGTTGCTTATTTTTACGAACAAGCTGGAGAAGAGAGCGTGGCCGTTAAGAAAATAACTGAATATGGTGGCAATGTTTTTGTAGTTGGAGAGGAAGAAGCTGAAAAAGAATTGGTTCGTGGTCGTTTAATTTTGGGTGAATTCATGTTTAAGGTACCATACCTGGGTTACCTAATTTCTTTTTTTCGAACGGTAATCGGTTTCTGGCTATTAATTTGGGGACCAGCTATCTTTATCATGGTAATGTCGGCTCTCTACGGCTGGGAGCAAATCAAGATCAATAAGTAAGAATATGATTAAAATAGTTTCAACAATTATCTTTTTTACCGCTTCACTATTGTTGACTATTACAGCTATTAATTTTTCGCAAGATGCCTACTCTGATTATCAGATTAAACGGCTGCTGATTTATAATGAAAAGTTACCAGAATCGGCTGAAATGGAAAATTTAACCGAAAAAGAATTAAAGGAAGTGGATTTTAATGAAACTGTTAAAATTACTGATAAAAATAACGAAGAGGTTGGTTCAAATTATAATCAATTATTAAATGAGGCTGAATTAGTCGAATTCAGTGATGAATATATTCAGAAAGGTGAGGAGCTAAAGAGCGCTTATTTAAACATTGATTATTTAAACCAAGAGGCCATTGATCAACCCCGAGAAGTTAGTGATCAGGGGATTGATTATTGGTTGGACAATTTGGGTGTTAATGGCAATTTTTCTGGACGAAAAACTTGGCTGGTGCGAAATAATCAAAATGAATCAGGTCGATTACTATTGGGCCTATCTGATTTGATTAACTTAGAAAATGGTTGTAATGATCAGGAAAAATCAGTTGATAAGAATTGTCAAAAGCTTAAAGATAAAGGCGAGCTGGGCGGTAAGATAAAGTTAGTTATTGCTCTCGATGGTATCGATAAGGTTAGTTCTTATTTGTTAGAAAATCAGCAAAATAAAATTTCGCAAGACTGGAATAAGTCGCCAGCCGTGGTCATCCGCCCCTATCAAAGCCGCTTAATTACTGCTTACTGGTCGGTTGGTGAAAATGATTATGGTAATGAAATCCAAAGTGATAGCGTGGAGTTTAATCTTAATTTTAGAATGGTTAAGGCTAAATAATTTTTTATGAGACAGTTCTTGTTAGGAGGAATTGTTTTTAGTTTAGTAATCTTTTGCCCAGCAGCTAAGGCGGAAAAAATGGTTGCTACTACGACTAAAAATAAAATAAAAATCAATTTAGCAGTTCCTTTTACCAGCCAAGCGCCACTAGCTAAATGGTCGGATGATCGTTTTCAGGCTGGCTGTGAAGAAGCTTCGGTGCTAATGGCAATGCGTTTTGTTCGTGGTCAGAAAAGTATTGCTAAAAACGACGCTGAAAAAGCGATTATCACCTTAAGTGAATGGCAATTGAAAAAATACGGCAGTTATTATGATACTTCCATAGCGGATACAGCAGTGCGACTACTGGCTGGTTTTTATGGTTATAAAAAATATAGCATTAAAAATAATATTACCAAGCAGGATATTATTAATGAGCTTAAAGCTGATCGAATAATTATTGCACCAACTGATGGTCGAAAATTAAAAAATCCTTTTTTCACCCAGCCGGGTCCAGAACAGCATATGTTAGTTATTAAAGGTTATGATGAAGCTCAAGATCAATTTATTACTAATGATCCTGGCACTAGGCGCGGAGCTGACTATCGCTATAAGACCGATATTCTAATGGGTTCCTTGCGCGATTATCCGACAGGTAATCATGAAAAAATAAAAAGTATAGAAAAAAATATAATCAGTATTAGCAGGTAACTTGGAGACTCTTGCTAGTTTAGGGAAAACTAGCTATGATTATTGCTGTATTTAATTTATGCAACATTAGATTAAGCTTAAATTATGAAAGCTAAAATAAGTCAAAATTTAAAAGCACTCTTTTTGAAAAATAGATGCTTAATCATGATGGTTTTGGCTGTTGCCGGTGGCTTTTTCTTGGGTGGATTTTTATTAAGTAATAGTTATTTTGAAAACTTAGGCGATAATCATGAAATGCGTGAAGCAAAATTAGGCCAATCGAATTATCGCTATATCAATCCGCTGCTGGAGTGTGATTTTAGAGCCAGTTCTAATCGTAACATGAATGCTGTGAAAAACAGCATTGAAAAGATAATCAATAAAAACGTCTACAAGAAAGAGCTTAGTGCGGCTTCGGTTTATTATCGTGATTTAAATAATGGACCGTGGTTTGGTATCAACGAAGACGCTGATTTTTCTCCAGCCAGCTTAATTAAAGTTCCAGTCATGATGGCTTACTACTATGAAGCTGAAAATAATCCGGCTGTTTTGGAGAAGGAAATCTTAGCTACGGAAGATTACGATTATTCTGAACAGAATATCGAACCTGAATATAAGTTAGAAAAAGGTAAAAAATATAAGGTCGAAGATCTGATTGAGCGAATGTTGGTTTACTCCGATAATTATGCTTACTATTTGTTACTAGACAATGTTAACCCAGAAAAGATTGAGAAGGTTTACGTTGATTTAGGCATCAGTCTTGCCAAAGTTGATGATCCTAGTGGCAATATTATTAGTGTTAAAAGTTATTCTAGTTTATTTCGCGTGCTATTTAATTCATCATATTTGAATAAATATTATTCAGAAAAAGCTTTAGCGATTTTAACTAGGACTAAATTTTATAATGGTTTAGTTGCTGGGACCCCGATTAATATTGAAATTTCTCATAAGTTTGGTGAGCGCCGTTTTTTAGAAACCGGCGAGGTCCAGCTGCATGATTGTGGCATAGTTTATTATACTGACAATCCATATCTTTTATGCGTAATGTCTAAAGGGCAAGATTTGAAAAAATTATCTTCTTTTATTAAGGAAGTTTCAGCGATTGTTTTTGATTATGTTAAACTGAACAATAAATCGGAGGGCGCTAAATAGAAGTGAATATTTTCTGAAAATTTGCGTAAATATAAATAGAGACAATTAAGTCTCTATTTATTTATGGCAAAATATGAAGTATCTGCGAATCTTAAAGAATCGTCGTGTCTGGTTTTTATTGTTGGTCGTAGCGGTTCTGGGCGGTTTTTTAATTTATCGACAAAAGAATAATAAAGTTAACGGAAATAGCTATGAGATGGGTGCGGTTGAAAAAGGATCGATTGTAGTAACAGTGTCTGGATCTGGCCAGATAGAAACTTCCGACCAGGTTGATATAAAGCCAAATGTGGCAGCTGATATTTTGGCAATTAATGTTAAGGCTGGTCAAAAGGTTAAAGCAGGTGACATCATTGCTAAACTTGACGATAGCGATTTGAAAGATCGGGTTCAGCAAGCCAAAAATTCATTAGCTTCAGCCCAAGCGAGCTTAAGTTTAAAATTGGCTGGAGCGACAGCTCAGGAAATAAAATTGGCCGAGAATTCAGTTAATTCAGCTAAATTAAGCTATGACCAGGCAGTTACTAATGTGGCCAATGTTGAAGAGAATAATAAGCAGTCGTTAGCTAAAGCGCAGATGCAGGTTGATAATTCTCAAATAAGTCTCGACAATACTCAGCGCAATTATGACAATGCGGTCACCAATAGCCAGATTAGCGGCGAAAATGATAATAGCAATTTAGCTAAAATTTACAATGACGGCAAATCAGCTGTCGAATCAGCTCAGATATCAATTAGGTCAGCTATTGTGGCTGTTGATGATATTTTAGGGGAAAATAATTATAGTAATAATGACCATCCATATCTGTATTTGTTGGGAGCACGTGATTCACAATCAATGATTAATGCTAAAAATTCTTATCAAGCAGCTAGAGCTAGTTATTTGAAATTAGAAACTAGCAATAAAACAGCTGCTTCAGCTGGGTGGACCAAGGAAACGGTTGAGGTTCAATTAGGGGCGACCAAGGCTACGGCGGAGTTGGCTAAAATTATGGCCAGTGATACTTACACCGTGCTAATTAATACGGTAGTTGCTTCGGGGCTGAGCCAGTCAACAATCGATGGTTATAAACAGACAGCGTCTAGTCAAGAAAATTCACTGCTTAATGTAGTCAGTAGCTTAACACAGAGCCAGAAAGCAATTAATGACAGTAAGCTTGATATCTCGTCTTCTGGAATTTCGTCGTCAGCCAGTGTTAATAATGCTAAAGCATCGTTAGATACTGCTAAAAATAATTTAGAGACAGCTAAAAATAGTCTAAGCCAAACAATTTCTGATAATAAAAAATCATTAGCTTCTGCTAAAAATGAATTAGCCGCCAAAAAAATTAGTTATGAAAATTCTAAAATCCAGTTAGAGCAAAAAACTGTTGCCCCACGAGAGATTGATTTGGTTAGTGCTCGTGTTCAAGTTGCTCAAGCTAAGCAAGACTATGAAGATGCTTTGGAAAATTTAGCTGATGCCGAAGTTAAAGCTCCGATTGACGGCATCATTGCTAAAGTCAATCAAAAGGTTGGTTATGCCGCTTCAGCTTCGGATTCCAATTCTTCCAATTCTATCGCTACTATTATCACTGATCAACAGTTAGCAGTTATTTCTTTGAATGAAGTTGATATTGCTAAAGTAAAGATTGACCAGAAGGCAATATTGACATTTACGGCTATCGAGGACTTGGAATTAACAGGCCAGGTAGTTGAGATTGATAGCTTGGGAACTGATAGTCAAGGAGTGATTAGTTATGAAGTTAAGATTAATCTGGATAGCCAAGATGAAAGAATAAAGTCACAGATGAGTGTTTCTG
>DAONSQ010000039.1:0-4942 GCA_035411265.1 bacterium
AGACCAAGCCATGGTTATTTTTTCTTGGTTACCAGCACTATCATAGGCAATGAAGTTGGTATGATAGACTTTGTCATGGACTTTGTTAACTAGCCAAGAACCAATCCAGACTTCTCGTTGCCCTAGGGAAGCATTAGCTTGATTACTTTTTTTGCGAGCTAGTTCTTTTTGGTATTCATCATTTCGAGCTTGAGCTAATTCAGTGTCATTTAGGATTTTTAAAGTATTATCTTTAGGGTTGACAGTATAGGGATTAGGCATAGTGTCTAAAACACTAATAACTCGATCTTTCTTTAATTCAACATAGTCATAGCCAAAGTCAGTTTCAATCTCAGCTACCACTCTTTTAATACCATTGTCGGAAGAAACAACAATTCTAAAATCTTGAGTATTACCAACGTGAACATCAAGTGGAGTAATAGAGCCTTCATAAAAACGAATAGATGAGGTTGGTGAACCACCAGAGATTGTAAACTCAGCGTTTTCAGATAATGGTACTTTTTCTTTAGTTCTAGCTAAAGCTACTTCTTTGGCGGGCTCAGTTTCTTGACTAACTGGAGTATTAGAATTAGCCTGCTCTAAGTTAGCAGCTGGGGCTGCTGGTTGAGCTGGAGCTGGTTCTAGTGAACTACGATTGAGATACCAAAATGAGCCCAAACTAAGTATTAGTAGAGCAACAGCAAAGAGGCTAAGCTGTGTTTTACGAGACATAAAAAAAGAAGCTAAATAACTAAGACTAATTTTAGTTATTATACCAAAGAATCTAGGAAAAGGGAAAGAAAAAGAGAAAAAAGAAATAAAAGAAAAGAATAAAAAAAAGAAGGTCTCAGTTGAGACCTTCATGGTTGAAAGTTTATTTTAGCAGGATTACTTTCCGCGTTGCGGAAAATATCCCTGATTTCATTCTAAAAAAGTACATGCCAGATGAAACTGGCGTTCCGTTATCAGTACGACCATTCCAAACAGTTTGGTGTTGGCCAGAACTGAAGTTTGAATTAACGAGAGTACGAACTTTTTGTCCTTTGATGTTATAGACTTCAATAGTCGTAATATCTTTAGACTTTGTTTCGAATCGAACATTGACCTTGTTCCCAACTCTGGTTGGAGTTGGATAACAAGTGAGACTTAGCTGAGGAATAACTGGTGTGTCTGGGTCGGTTGAGACAGCAGAATTGTAGACAGAAGTCAGCTCAACAAGATAGAAAGTACATGGTCCACCAATATAGTCTCTACTAACTAAAATAGTATAAAGATGACCATTATTTTCAGCCAATCCTTGATAGGTAGCAATGTCAGACTGATTATTGATCTGTGAAGTTCTGGTTTCACCAGTGCTGTCATAGATAGTAAAGATAGCTTGAGTTCCATTTTCTGGAAGTTCTCCTAACAATTCACTACCAGCTGTTAACACATTGTTGCCAATTGGCAAAGTGCTTTCCAAAAACACTGAACTATTAGGTCCCCCGGCATCAATAGAATCAGTAATTGTGTAGGTACTGCCATTGTCTTCAAAAAAGAAGATTTTGGCGTTGTTAGCAATAGTTATTTCGCGAACTGAAACGTAAAAACGATTATTACCTAACGATTTAATATTACACGTTATTAAGTCTGGCATAGAGTGTTGCCAAATAACGTTAACAACATTATTGACAATTGAAACTTTACTAACCATAACACCACTATTCCAATTAATACCATAAATAGTGTCATCCGATAAAATAAATTCAGATTCACTAACAGCTATGACGCTATGATTGGAGCAACTAGGTAGTCCTTCAAAGGGCATCTGTTTTTGAAGCAATGTTTGTCCATTGCTCAGATTGAGAACGGTTAATAATCCGTCTTGGCTATAGCAGACAATTCTGTTTCTAGTCTGGTCATAAGAAAGCGCTACTTTACCGGGTAATACTATCTGCCAAAGAGTGTCGTCTTCAGCTGACATTTTAGTAACTATTCCGTCATAGGTAAAAACAAGATAATTATCTGCAGTTTTAAACATTCCCTGACCATTAATATTAGAGTAACAATCTGGAAACGGTTGACTCCAAATGATTTCTTTGGAGGCCAAATCATACTTGTTCAGGAAAGAGTCATTGGCAATATAGCCATAGTTGCCTATGATTACAAAGTCCATAACTCTATTTCCTGGTACGGAAATCTGTGTCATTGGCATAGTTGGTGTCCCATTTTGGGACCACAGTGCGCTAATAACTAGTATTAGCAAAAGCATAAATAGTGTCTTTTTCATGAGACACCTCCTTTTTTATTTATTGGTTATTCAGTTTTTAAACTACAATCCGAATACAAATTTAAGTTATCATAGCACAGATTGAGAATAAAATCAAGAAAAAATACTATAAATTCAAATTATTTTAATAATTGCCGCCAATCACTATATTGTGTTATAATATGCTTATAGTTTTTAAAAATATTTATGGGCAAATACTATAAGATTTCCAATAAGATCGAAGAATTAATCATTGATAATCCCAAGAAAAATGGCCAACTTAACTGGCTCAATATCAATAGCGCTGGCAAACCAGAGCTAGAATACCTACTCAAACGCCAGCATTTCAATTTAAACCACCTGCAATCATCCATGTCTTGCTCAATTGCCCAAAGAGCTTTACTGGAAAAAACCGACGATTATATTTTTGTTATTTTGCATTTTCCAATTATTCACGATGGTTTGGTCTTGCCAGTTGAAATCGAGTTTTTTATGGGTCACGGCTATTTAGTCACTATTCACAATGGCGACTTGCCGGCTTTGAGTGATTTTTTTAATCTCTGCAAGAAAGATGAAAACTCTTTACTGTCTTATGATTTGGAATCATCATCAATCCTATTATATGAGATTTTGAACCGACTTTTGAAGTATTGTTATAGCGTTCTTGATGAACACAGCAAACGAATTGATCACGCTCAAAATACTATTTTTGATGTTGAAAATCATCAACGCGACACTGCTAGTGAAATCTTAACCCTACGACACAATATCATTAAAATTCGTAAAATTTTACAAAATCACAAAAACATTCTACAAAGCTTAACTGAAATGAAAAGTAGCCTCGTGCCGGCCGCTGAACTCAAAAGATATTATTCGACTTTAGTTGATCACTCCAAGCGTATTTGGGAAAATCTTGAAAATCAACGGGAAATGGTAGAAGTCTTGAACGACACCAATGAATCATTACTCAATGATCACATGAATAATATTATGAAAACTTTAACTGTTTTTTCAGTCATTGTTTTCCCTCTCAATTTGTTTGCCGCCATCTTTGGCATGAATACTGTAGCTGGCATGCCTTTCGTCAATAGTCCAATCGGTTTTTGGTTTGTTATCCTGATAATGGTTATGGCCACCGGCGGGATGCTAGCCTTTTTTAAGTGGCGACGCTGGATATAATCCGTTCTAAGTCAGCTATATTTTCAACTGCCACCAACTGTTGACGGATATTTTTAGCTTGCGGCCAACCTTTGACATACCAAGCTAAAAAACGGCGAAACTCCAATAAACCATGCTCCCCTTTATTCTCAATCACTAATCTAGCATGCCGAAGCATTAAATCAGCTAGCTCAGGCCAGCTTAAATTAATGGTTTTTTTACTTAAAATTTCTTTAAACAGCCAAGGACGACTTAGGGCACCACGACCAAGCATTAATCCATCGGCTTGGCTAGTTTCGAGCATAGCCTTGGCACTGGCCAAATCCTCAATACCACCATTAGCAATCAACAGGCCTTTAACATAAGGTCGGCAAGCTGCAATCGCTAATGGGTCGGCTGGACCGCTAAATCCAGCGGCCAAGCTGCGTCCATGAACAGCTACCGCCGCGATTGGTAAATCAGCAACACTAGCCGTAAATTGTTCGGCCGTAACCTCTTTATTAAAAGCTCTAAGTTTAATTGAAACCGGTAAATCAGTATTAGCCAAAACTGCTTCAATAGCAGCCCGAGCGCGTGGCAAATCAGCACCTAAAGCCGCTCCGGCACCTTGCTTAATAACTTTTGGCACCGGACAACCAAAATTGATATCCAGGCCGTCTGGCCTTATTTTTTCAGTAATTATCTGAGCAGCTAGAGCAAACTGTTCTGGTTTAGCGCCAAAAAGCTGAACCACATAAGGTCTTTCTTTTTCTTTAAACTCCAGCATTGCTAAAGTTTTTCTTTGATCATGAGCTAAAGCTGCCACGCTAGCCATTTCACTAACCACCACTTGAGCGCCAAAATCCTTACAAATCTGTCGAAAAGCACTATCGGTTGCCCCAGCCAGTGGTGCTAGCACTAAAAAAGGCTGAGGTAATTTTGACCAAAAATTAACCATAGCTTACAAGCGCTTTAAACTGCTACCATCTGAACCATCTTCAATAGCGTAGCCCAAGTCTAGTAATTCTTGACGCAATTGATCAGCTAGGACAAAATCCTTAGCCTCACGAGCTGCTTGACGTTGAGCTAGTAACTCTAAAGCCTCAACATCGTCAACTATCTCATCGTTAACAGCTAATTGTCTAGCTTCGATTTCTAAATTAAGCCCTAAAACTCGGTCAAAATCAATAATTGTCGCCCATTTATCAGCTGCCGCTAAATTACTTTTCAGTATTTCAAAAACTATTGCTAAAGCTTGCGGCATATTTAGATCGTCATTAATCGCCGCCATAAATTTAGCCTGCCAATCAGCATCAATTCGACCACCTACCTGCTCTAATTTAGCGACCTGACTATACAAATTACGCAAGCCGTTATCAGCAGCAACTAGATTTTCCTCACTATATTCCATGGTCTTGCGATAATGAACCTGCAAGGCAGCATAACGATAAGCTAGAGGCGATAATTGCCTATCAATCAAAGCTTTTTTAAGAGTTAAAAAATTGTCACCACTTTTAGCCATTTTTTTGCCGCCAACCACATTAACAGCCGTGATGATGAAATATTTTTCTACTGATA
>DAONSQ010000040.1:0-4856 GCA_035411265.1 bacterium
AAATTTTTTAAACGAGCTTGTCGACTGAGTCCAGATTGATTGGGTGCCGGTTGCCTTTGCCAGTGGTCAATAAAGGGTAGCTCTAGTTGTTTGGCTAATTTTTGAGCTAAAATAGTTGACTGATTGAAACCGCGCCAATTTAAGCGTGAACGACTTAAAGGGATTGAAGTGACGGCGTTTAGTTTTAAGTTGAGTTTTTGTAAATTAGGAGCAGCAAAAAGAGCAAAGTAGTTGGCTAAAAGCTCGATGGTTATTTTTATTTTACCGTATTTAGCTTGTCTAATTAGTTGTTCCAAGGGGTAATCACGGTAATTAGTGCAAAAAAAAGTTTGTTCAGCTAATTGGCGCCAGTACCAATTTTTAAGTAGTGTTATTTGGCAATTTGAACAGCACCAAGAGCTGGAGCGACCACAAAGTAGACAATGCGGCGGCCAGATAATATTAAAAATAAAGGCCCGAAAACGGGCCCATAATTCCCCTCCTAACATAAAATTTAGTTTTTAATATTGGCGATCTTGCCAGGTTAATTTATTGGCTAACCAGAGACCATTAATTTTTTTCAATTCTAAGTCGTAGGTTTGATAGAAAGTTTTATTTTGGTTATTGCTGGTGACAAGCATTTCTTGACCGCGAACTTTAACTTTGACAGTCAAAGAATCGGCTTGATTGCTGCTGAGAGTTCCGTCGGAAACAATAGCTTTAGCACTGGTGCCTTGATAAATTGAAGTATTTTTTTGTTCAGGTTGTTTTTTTAAATATTCATCAGTCCAAGCCAGCATTTCCTCGGTCATTTCATTTTTTAATATTTCGATATTGCTGAAATTGTCTTGGTTGGATAAACTAGCCCAGCGCTCAATAAAAGCAGCAGCCTTTTTTTCTAATTGAATTTCAGAGCGACCACGATCATCAATTTGAATGTTTGGGTTAATAATATTTTCAGCGGTATAAGTGGCTGGTTTAATTATTTCGGTATTTTCTTCTGGTGGAGTTAATTTATTTTTGACTTTTTCTAAACCACTTGGTTGTTTGGGGCTAAGAATTCCACTAAAAAGAATAATGAGTAGAATAACTAAAATTAGAGCTGAGCCGCCAATATAAAGCCAATTCTTTTTTCGATAATCTAAGGGCATATAATTTAATTGTTTTCCTGATTATTTTGTTTATTTTGTTTTTCCATTTCCAGTAATTGTTCAGGGTTGGAAGTGATTAAACGGTCTTCCATATAGGAAGAAACTATTTTAATGGCAGCATGTTTATTGCCAGCAAAAAAGATGCCTTCACCAACACCGCTTTCTAACAAGAGGTATTTCTCCCCTTCGGTTAGCATAAAAGTTTTTTGGATAGTGTCGATAGCGGCTGGTGATTGTTTTAAAAGAATTTGCATGGCTGAGTTGGTAACAATTGCTTTGCCATAAGGCGATAAAAGAAAGTCGTTAACATCTTGGGTAATAGTGGTTACCCCTAGATAGTATTTACGACAACGCTTAACTAGGGCATAAATAAACTTAGCACTATCTTCATTTTGCATTAGCCACCAGGCTTCATCAATAACTAAAATGCGTCGCTTGAGCTGACTGCGGACAACGTTCCAAATATAATTAACAATGGTATAAATAGCTAATGGTCGAAGTTCATCTTCGAGGTCACGAACAGAAAAAGCAACAAGTTGATTGTCCATTTGAACATTGGTCAAACTAGTAAAAAGTCCAGCAAAAGTACCTTCGGTATATTTTTTCAAACGTAAGGCCAGATTTTCACCGCCTTCCATGCCCTCTAAAATATATTGAAAGTCACTCATGGTTGGTGGTTCGATTTGACCTAAATCGCTATCAGGAGTGATATCTTTTTTGGCGTAAGTTTCCAGTAGAGCCATATCAATCAAAGAATCTTCTTCGGCTGACAATTGACCCAGCATGATTCGAATTAGACCTTTGACAGTAATAACACCGCTACGAATAATATCTTCGGTTTTTGACTCTTGGCCAACTGGTCGTGGTAAATCAAAGGGATTGATTTTGGCTTCACTAGCTAAAGAAATGTTAATATAAGTTCCACCAACGGCTTCGGCTAATTGTTTGTATTCGTATTCAGGGTCAATAATGATAACATCAGTACCCATCATCATAATGCGTAAAACCTCTAGTTTGATAGCGTAACTTTTACCAGCACCAGAGGTAGCAAAAACAACATTGTTAGCATTAGGTAGACTGAAACGATCAAATAAAATCAAACTATTGTTATGGCGGTTAATACCATAAAGAATGCCGTTATCGCTAGTTAATTCACTGGAAATAAAAGGGAAAGATGAAGCAATGGGTGAAGAGTTCATGTTAAAGGCAATACTAAGATCGTCTTCGCAAAAAGGTAAAGTCGAATTAAAACCTTGCTCAGCCTGATAGAGAACTCGTTTAGAATAGACTAGACGTGAACCAAGCAAGTCTTCGATGTTGTTAGTCATCTGCGTTAAATCCTCTTCAGTCTTAGCATAAAGCGTAATATAGAGGGCAAATTGAAAGAATTTTTCTGTGCCTTGAGTTAAAGAGTCACGCAAGGCTTCAACATCTAAAAGGGCTGTCTCTCTCAGGGGATCACGTGGATTACCTTTTTCATGATCAGCACTAATTTGAGCTTCTAAAATACCAACTTTATTTTTTAATTGTTTCAAAACAATTGTTGAATTGATGGGATAAAAGAACATTGAGATATCAAAAGATTCATTGAGATTGAGAATTGGAGCAAACCAACCGACGCTAATATAGCGAGGATAAGAAACAATAAAAATAGTACTAACGTATTGGCCATTGAGTAAAAGATGACGCGGAGTTATTTCTAGGCTAGCGGGAGCAATTAAATCGCGGATATTAACCACGCCATAGCGATAAGCTTTTTCTTGTTCTACTAATTGTTCAGCCAGAGCTGCTTGCTGAGCTAATTCAGCCGTAGTTTGCTTGGTTAAAAGGTTTAGATTATCCCCTTTTTTACTGGTGTCTTGATTGTTGTTGGCAATATTAAACATGGGACAATTTAAAAATTAGTATTAATGTTAATTTTTTCAATACTATCTAGAGGTTGATTGGCGGCAGTTTCTTGATTATAGGCATTATAGAAAAGTTCAATTAACCCTTGAGTGTCTAAAAGAGCTGTGGTTAAACCGATGGATGATAGACCACCGCTAACACTGTCAATTCTGGCTTCGAGTTGTTTCTTGAGATCTAAAAATCGTTCTTCTTTAAGATTGATAACGTCAATCGGACGAAAAGCCTCTATTAATGATTGCCAGAAATTTTTACGCTTATCAGACAAGGGATTGTAAGGAATAACGATGTAAAAGTGCTTATTCATGATTTTCCCTAGACTAACCAATTGCTTAATGTAGTCAATATATTGAACAGTTTGGCTTTTTAATAATTCGTTAGGCTGTTCATTGGCTTTTTTAGTCATGTTTTCCAGGTAGTCGGCAATATTTAGCTCGCGCGACTGGATGATTATTTGAATTGGAAAATCAAGATTATTTAAAAAACTAACATAGCCGCCGATAATTGCTTCTTGCTCCTCTTCACTCTTGAGAGCGAAGTTAATGCTTGAAACCATTAAGACTGCTCTTAAAGTGCCATCTTTCATGATGACTGTATCTCTCTTAATGTCGGAAATTTTAAGATAGCGTTGAGTTGAATTAGTTGTGTTGTTATTGGAATTAGCCATAGTTATAGATTTTTTGTTAAATCTTCCAGATTATCACTATCAATAAAATTATTATTATCTGGTTCGGTTTCTAGGGTTTCACCGCGGTAAGCACCTTTTGTGTCAACAATTAAAGATAATTCAGCCAATCTAGAAGATGAAAAGCGAGTTTTAATAGCTGGCGGTTGAGATTTTATAATATTTTTTTCATTAAATTGATCTTCGGCAATGTTTTTACCAAAATTTTTATTCCATAATCTGAGTCTTGGTAAAAAAAAGCTTTGAACCAGACTTAGCAAGAAAAAATGAAATGGTCGGCCATTAACTTTACCAAAGGCAAAAACAATAAAAAGACCAGCCGTAATAACTCCGGTGGCGGCAAATAAGGAAAAATCAAATAGTTTATATTCGACAAACAAAAAAGCTATCATCACTAAAAGAATTACGAACTGTCTAGTGGTGATAGGGCCTAAGATTTTGTCTTCAGCATCAATAAATTGTGGTACGGTAAATTGTTGCATGGTTAAAAACGAATTTCTTTATTTAGATTCATTATAGCGATAAATTCAGCAAAAGTTAAATTTTCTGAATTTGAGTCTAGATTATTTTTTAATAATTCTTCAGCGGTTTTGCCTAATCTAATGCTGTCTTGACCAATTTCAAGATAAAGGCGATTGAGCGGGCTTTGTCGCCAAGCATTAACCCCCTCTAGTTTTTTACTGTAACCGTATTCGGATAATAGATTTAGTTTTTCTTTGATTTTGTTAGCACGATCTTCGGCTGATGAACCAAGGTAACGGAATTTTTTAAGAGTTAAAGTGGTTAATTCATCAATTGGGGTTAAGGTTTTGGGGGTGAATTTAACATCGTCCATGCGGATCTTGCCAGTTTTGTTGTCGGTTGGGCGCTGGTCAAGCGGGATAACGACTGTGGTTTTTTCTTTGGCTGGGGCTGGGGCTGGGGCTGGGGCTGGGGCTGGGGCTGGGGCTGGGGCTGGGGTACTTTCTTTAAGGGGTGGTGTTATTTTTAAATCTTCTTCCGGTGCTTCAATTAATTTTTTCTCAGGTATTTTGGCGGCTGGCAATTCAGTTTCTGTTTTTAAATCAGTTTTAGGTTGGTTATCAATTTTTCTTAAACTAGCAATAAGTTCTGATTCAAAATCGTGTACAGCTGCA
>DAONSQ010000041.1:0-4803 GCA_035411265.1 bacterium
AATAAAAATAGAGCTGGTAAAAGTATTAGACTACCAGCATAGTAAATGCGGCTGTAGTTATTATTGTCGCCAACTAGATAACACATGATCAGTGGTGATATTAGCCAGGCTGTATTCATGGCGGTTAAATATTTGGTACGAATTCGTCCAGTAGAACCGTCATCAGAAATATTTTCCAGAAGAATATCCATGTTGACTAAAAGGAAAACAAAAGAAAGATAACGAACAACAAAAGATGTTAGAATTAGCCAAGTTGCACTTTTGGAGGAGAGGATAAAGCTGGTGGCAATGGCCAGAAAATAGGTGACAATGGTTAGTCGATAAGTTGAATAGCGGCGGATTAAACGTGGATACAAAAATGATACAGAGATAGTGATAATAGTAACGACTGACAAAAATAGACCGATATAGTCAAGCGGTAAAAAAGTGTTTAAAAAAGAAGATTGGACATAGCCAGCAATTGCTTGAGTTAAGGCAGCAATAAAGACTAAAAGGTAAATTAGGTAAAAAGTTGATTTGGTTTTTTGCATAAATAAAACAGCTTAGTTGAAAGCTCTTTTATTATATAGAAAATTGCTGAGAAAGCCAAATTATGCTATAATGATGATATAAAATTAAAGTTAAAATATGTTTAAAGATTACAGCCAAATCAATTATCCAGCCGATGTTCCCAAGTATCGACGTTCGCTTTATCGAGCCAATTGGCAACTCTTAACCAAGAAAACTGGTCGGCTATTACTTTTGGCTGGCGATCAAAGAATTGAACATCTGAATGAAGATTTTTTTGGACCAGAAATTGATTTGGCTGATAATGATCCAGAACATTTGTTGGCTATTGCTAATAAATCAGAAATTGGCGCCGTGGCAGTTCATTATGGTTTAGCAAGCCGTTATGGCGAGGTTTATCGCCATAGTAATTATGTGATTAAGCTTAATGGCAAAACCAATCTATTGCCTGGTGATGCTGATAGTCGTCTATTGGCTACAGTTGATCAGTCAATTGAATTATCCAAACAAGCCGGCTTTAGACTGGCTGGTGTTGGGTATACGATTTATTTGGGTAGTCAATATGAGGGACGAATGTTAGCCGAAGCTGCGGAAGTAATTAGACAAGCTCATGATAATGGACTTTTAGCAATTCTTTGGATATACCCAAAGGGGGTAAATGTAAAAGATGAAGAAGCGGTAGCAACAATTGCTGGCGCAACTGGTGTAGCAATTAGTTTGGGGGCTGATTTTGTTAAAGTAAAGCTGCCAAAGCCGTTGACTGTTAAAAGTATTGAAAGAATTGTCGGAGCAGCCGGTTTGACGCGAGTCGTTTTTGCTGGCGGGGCGAGTTATTCAATGGACAAATTGTTAAAAGATACCGAAAGCCAACTGAAGGCTGGTGGAGCTGGCTTAGCTATTGGCCGCAATGCTCATCAGCGATCCGAAGCTGAGGCAGTTAAGTTGTTGAATGGTTTAGCAAATATGATTTATGAAGAAAAAAGCGCCAAGGAAGTATTAGAAGATATGAATTCACAGAAGAAGAGTAAAAAAAGCAGCCTGCGGAAGAAAAAGTAACCTTTATTTATTTAATGATACGCTTATGAAAATCAACATCAAAGCCAACAATTTCGAACTAACTGCAGCTCTAACTGATTATATCGACAAGAAAATGGCAATGTTAGATAAGTACTTGGGTGACATTAAAATAATCGTCTGTGATGTTGAGGTTGAAATGATGAGCCGTCATCACAGTAAAGGTGACATTTTTAGGGCCGAGATTAATCTAGAATTACCGGGAGAACTTTTACGAGTGGAAAAAACAGAAGAGGATTTGTATAAAGCAGTTGAAAAAGTGAAAGATCATATGGCTCAAATGATTGTTAAATATAAAGAGAAACGACAGGGGCGATAAGATTGTTTGTTTTTTTTAAAAACGCAAGGTTTAAAGCCTTGCGTTTTGCGTTATTTGGTCTATAATAAGATGACTGGCTATAAATGTAGCAGGCTGATTTTACTTAATAAAAAAGATTATACCTATGAGTTTTTTCCAGAAATTATTTGGCGATCCCAATGATAAGATAATCAAGAATTTACAACCGATTATTAAAGAGATTAATGATTTTGAAGATAAAATCAGCAGCTGGACTGATGAGCAATTAAAGCAGCGGACTACCGAATTTAAAGAAGGTTATCAAGCAGCTCTTAAAGAGAAAGGTGAGGTTGAGGCTAAACAATATCTAGATGGAATATTGGCTGAATCTTTTGCTGTAATGCGTGAGGCTTCAAAAAGAACTATTGGTTTAAGACATTTTGATGTTCAGTTGATTGGCGGCATCATTTTGCATCGTGGCCAAATTGCAGAAATGAAGACTGGTGAAGGTAAGACTTTAGTGGCTACTTTACCACTATATTTAAATGCTTTAACTGGCCAGGGGGTTCATTTGATTACGGTTAACGATTATCTAGCTAAAGTTGGCGCTGGTTGGATGGGGCAAGTTTATGATCTTTTAGGCCTAACAACGGCAGTTATTGTTCATGAACAAGCTTTAAAATATGATGCTGACTATAATGACGACCAGCAATACGATGAAAGATTTAGGCATTTCCGACCAGTTAGCCGCAAAGAGGCTTACGCCTGCGATGTTCTTTATGGTACCAACAATGAATTTGGCTTTGACTATCTTCGTGACAACATGGTGGCTAATTTGGAACAAATGGTCCAAAGATCACTAAATTACGCCATTGTCGATGAAGTTGACTCAATCTTGATTGATGAAGCTCGAACACCTTTAATTATTTCTAGCGCTGGTGAGAAAGCAACCGATAAATATTATACTTTTGCGGAATTGGTTAATCGTTTGGATGAAGCGACTGATTATAATGTTGATGAAAAAATGAGAGCCGCCACTTTAACTGAAGCTGGTATTAGTAAGATGGAAAAATGGTTGGGCGTGGAAAATATTTATGTTGAAGCTGGTATTGGCGAGGTAATGCATATTGAACAAGCACTTAAAGCGCGAGTCCTTTTTAAGAAAGATAAGGATTACGTTGTTAAAGATGGTGAAGTGATTATTGTTGATGAATTTACTGGCCGTCTGATGTATGGCCGTCGTTATAGCGAGGGTTTGCATCAAGCCATTGAAGCTAAAGAGGGGGTGGAGATTCAAAAAGAAAGTCGAACTCTTGCTACTGTAACTTTTCAAAACTATTTTCGTATGTATGAAAAGTTGGCTGGTATGACCGGTACGGCTTTGACTGAAGCTGAGGAATTTTCCAAGATCTATAGCTTGGAAACAGTGGTTATTCCAACTAATAAACCAACTGTTCGTAAGGATAGTAATGACTTGATTTATGCTAGTGAGCTTGGCAAGTTTCAGGCAGTAGCCAAAGATATTAAAGAACGCCACTCCAAGGGGCAGCCGGTTTTGGTCGGTACAATATCTATTGAAAAAAGTGAGGTTTTGGCAGATTTACTAGCCAGGCAAGGTGTTCAGGCTGAGGTTTTGAATGCTAAGTATCACGAAAAGGAGGCGCAGATTATTTCCCAAGCCGGTCGCAAGGGGGCAGTAACAATTGCCACCAATATGGCTGGCCGCGGTGTTGATATTATCTTGGGTGGCAATCCACCAGAAGGTAATGAACAAGAAGAAGTTCGCCAATTAGGTGGTCTGCATGTTATTGGCACTGAGCGTCATGAGGCTCGTCGCATTGATAATCAATTGCGTGGCCGTGCCGGTCGCCAAGGTGATCCTGGTTCTAGCCAGTTCTATATTTCGACTGACGATGATTTGATGAGAATTTTTGGCGGCGATCGTTTAAAGAAAATGATGGCAACTTTGAAATTGCCGGAAGATATGCCAATTGAAAATAGCTTGGTTTCTAAGTCAATCGAATCAGCTCAAAAAAGGGTGGAAGGCAATAATTTTGATTTGCGCAAACACTTAGTTGAATATGATGATGTTATTAATAAGCATCGTGAAAGCATCTATCGTCGTCGTCGTCAGCTGTTAGAGCTTAGTGAAAACTTAGATAATAATCAAAGTAAAATTGAGGCTCCGCTGACAGCGCTGAGCAGCTTGGTTTTAGAGATGTTTAATAATGAGATTGAAAATGTGGTTAGTTTTCATACGCAAAGTGAAAATCCGGAAGAATGGAATATCGCCGAAATTAGTCAGACCATGAGTACAATTATTGAGATTAAAGCAGAGGATTTGGTAAAAGAACTGGACGGATTAGGTGATAATCCTGAAAATAAATTAGATAAGATCGGTTATCGTGATGCCATGGTTAACCATTTAACGGCATTAGTTAGCAAAGCTTATTTGGAGTTACTGGTAATTGCCAAGGAGCTGGGCTTAGATTGGTTGGCGATTGAAAAATCAGTCATGCTGCAATCAATTGATGCCCAATGGATTGATCATTTAGAAGCAATGGACTATATGCGTAAAGGTATTGGTCTTAGAGGTTATGGTCAACGAGATCCATTAGTGGAATACAAAAAAGAAGCTTATCGGTTATTTAATGAACTTAACGCTATTATTCAAAAACAGATTGTTTATTCTATTTTTAAGATTGTTGATTTTAGTCGAGCCAATCAGCAGGCAATCGGCCAGATAATGTCACAAGCTGATGAACCGAAAAATATTGTCCTAAGTGCCGGCAATGAAACGGAGGCAGCACCGATTATCGCCAAACAAAAAGACCAAGAAGGTAATAAGGTTGGCCGCAATGACCTCTGTCCCTGTGGTTCTGGTAAAAAGTATAAAAAGTGCCATGGGCAATAAGGGTGAAATTCAAGGAAAATAAGGGAAATTC
>DAONSQ010000042.1:0-4588 GCA_035411265.1 bacterium
TAGTTAAGTTTAAAAAAGGCAAGGGTATTACAGTGCGGGGTACTCTCAAGATTAATGGTACTGCTAGCAATATGGTGGTACTGATTTCAGCTGAAGCCACGACGACTCGTGGTGATTGGACTGGTATTACTTTTGCCGATGAAGCAGTGGACGCTGGTTTTAATCAAAACGGGGACTATGATAATGGCAGTATTATTCGCTATGCTGTTATTAGTAATAGTCAGGGGGTTAAAATGGATAATAGCAACCCTTATATTGCTGACAATAATTTTCTTAATAATACCTTGGCCATTGGTATCAGCGGAACTGCGCCAACCAGCACAGTTTTGGGCGCCACTAGCGATAGCGGTAAGCTGATTATTACCCGCAATAATATCACCAATAACGATAATGGCTTAATCATCAATCGTGGCTATTTGCTTCAGCCGATTGTTTTTGATCCGAGTGGCTTAAGCAATAATCAACCCAAGGCTAACATTGTTATCAATAATAATGCTATCAATTACAATCGTGATGGTATTTGGTTGCAGCAGGCTGAGCGGGCGGCTATTTTAGGCAATCAGCTTAATTTTAATAACAATTATGGCTTAAAGATTGCTAGCACTTCCCCTAATGCTATTATTCAACATAATACCATTAATTATAATAATATCGGTTTAGAATTAGCAGCCAAGAATACTAATATAGTTAAAAATGCCATTGCCTATAACAACCAATATGGTCTAGTTTTTGCCAGTACCAATAATTTGGTGACCAACAATAATATCTATGGTAATTTGGGTGTCAATTTGTATAGCACTTTAACTGGTGGAGTTTTGGCTAATAATTATTGGGGTACAGCTACCGGTATTAATGCCAATGTGCCAACTAGTTCCAGTTTTACTGTTTTGCCGCGCCTAGATAATTCAACTGATATTGCTAGCTTGGCTACACCGACAGTTAACGATTTTGCCACTTCAACCATTTTAGCTAAACTCACTATTAGCGGTACCAAAGATGCTAGCGGTGATTTATGGGTTAATGGTCAGAAGGTGATTAATTTGGATAATGAAGTTACTTGGACTTATGAAGCTCCGCTGTCAATGGGTAGCAACGCTTTTACAATTGTTTCTCGCGATATTACCGGTAAAGCTAGTCCGGCTTTAGAATTTACTATCAATCGTGTTGAAAATAAATTCGTGCCAGTTCCGACTATTAATGGTTACAAGCCAACTACCGAAGCAGCTGCTCAGACTTTTAGCGGCACTAAAGATATTAATACTGGTATTTATATCAATGGCCAAGAAGCCGTGCCAGTTGATAGTAAAACTACTTGGCAAGTAACGATTGCTTTAAAATATGGCCGCAATGACTTTTCTTTAGTGGCTCAAAGCGCAGCTGGCTATCAGAGCGATCCGATTGCTATCAGTATCAATCGTCCAGATACCACTGGCCAGCAGGCAATTGCCGTGGAAAAAGAAGCTTCAGTCAATGTGGCTGTCGACCAGGCTTTGACCAAAAAAATGTCTGGGCGGATTTTGCTACAAGTTGAAACCAGCGGCCAGGCTTGGTATGTCAGTCCAGTCAATGGCCAGCGCTATTTCCTGGGCGGCCCAGCTAATGCTTTCAGCTTGATGCGCCAGCTTGGTTTAGGAGTCAAGCACTCAGTCATTACTGCTAAAGTGGTTGATACCAAATTGCTCGGTCGGATTTTGATTGATGTTGAAGATAGCGGCAAGGCTTACTATGTCCATCCAGTAACTAAAAAGCTCCATTACCTTGGTCGTCCGGCCGATGCCTTGAGCGTGATGCGCCAGGTGGGCTTAGGGATTACTAATGATAATTTAAGGAAAATCAAATTAGCCCAATAAAATAAGGTGTTTCAAGGGTCGAACTAGGTTTGACCCTTGTCTTTATTGGTTGCCACTTGTCAGGTTTTTTAAAAAGATATATAATATCAATAAGAATGGCAGATTAACTGCCAGGTAATAAAACATTACACCTATGTCTATGACAAAGGCTCAATTGGTTGATGGTTTAGCTAAGAGCTGCAACCTTAGCAAAAAGGCTGTCAACGATGTCTTGAATGAAATGTCTACCATGGCCTATAAAGAGGTCAAAAAGAATGGTGAATTCATCGTTCCTGGTATTGGCAAATTGGTTAAAGTACAGCGCAAGGCTCGCATGGGCCGCAATCCAGCGACTGGTGCTCAAATCAAGATTGCTGCTAAGACCGTGGTTAAATTCCGCGTGGCTAAAGCTGCTAAAGACGCTGTGGCCTAGTTTATTGCCTCAAGCTTCTTAAAACACCAACCCCCATAAGAGGTTGGTGTTTTTTTATTTAAAAAAAGCAAATTAAAAAGCGCTCCGGGGAGGATTTGGAGCGCTATGGTTGGTAAGAATCAGTTTAGCTGACAGACCCCAGGCGGTCCAAGCTAGAGCTTGGCGACGTCTGAATTACTTCATTGGGGTTTCCCAGATAAAAGCCCTGTCAATCGGACTGATTCTTGGATTGTTGGTTATTATTCAAGCCAACTCGCTACATATTGGCCGACGCCAGCCTTCTGGAGCTTGTTGTGCAATTTGATTCGAGAATTAAGAAAGGCTAGCAGTGAACCGAAATCAATCAGATAACGGTTACCTTTGACTTTGTAAATAACCAGATTGTCGCCAATGGCGCGGCGGACGGTCTTGCTTTGGATGCCGCCAAACTTAGCCGCTTCAGAAACTGAAACCCAGATTGGACTAGCTACGACTAGTGCTGCTGACTCAGCCACATTTTCATGGGGTTGATTCTTTAAAGTATGATCGGTGGCAGCAGTAATCTTGGGCATAAGTCTAGATTTCAGTGGACTTAAAAAAATAGCAGAATTTTTGACTAAAGCTAACTATTGACTTTAGTCTAGATTATTGTAGACTAAAGTAGCTAAATTAGTCAAGTCCCTCAAAACTTAAGTCTACATTCTTGTAGACATAAGTAGGAGATTTTTAAGTCTTTTTGTCAAATAAAGTCTAGTGTAGTGTAGACTTAACACTAGATACCCCATTGTAGACCACTAGGCCAAAAAAAGCAAGCCAAGTTTTTTCTTGTTTTTTCCGCCTTTATATGATATAAATAAATCTCGTGACGACCCTAAAATAAGACTGTAACATTTTGGCAATTTTATCGTATATATAAGCGTGAACATGACAAAGCCTTTAGTTAAACAATCCAGCGATCGCCTGCTATTTTTACGACTTAAGATTAAAGACCAAGCTGCCTTCATTAAAGCTTATGAAGCTTATCAGGCGGATATCTATCGTTTCATTTATTTCAAAGTCAATTCCGAAGCTGAGGCTCAAGACTTGACTTCAACGGTTTTTCTCAAGGTCTGGTCAGTGGTTCAAGCTGGTAAATTAAAAGATTACAAAACACTACGCAGTTTCCTGTATACCGTCGCTCGTAACACCATTATTGATTATTATCGGCAGAGCGGCCGAGTCAATCAGCTTTCGCTGGATGACGACGCTGACCCGATTGATATCGCCGATGGCCGACCAGGTATTATTGAAACAATTCAGCGCGATAGTGATTTGGATTCCATCTACCAAGCTTTGTGTGAACTAAAGCCGGAATATCGCGAAGTTATTGTGATGCATTTTGTTAATGAACTTTCGGTAGCTGAGATTGCTCAGATTACCAATAAAAAACCTGGCAACATTCGCGTTATTATCCACCGTGGTCTCGAAGCAATTCGTAAATTGGCCACTGAAGAACCTTTGTTTGATAAATAGTTTGCTTATATGAATGATCATTTCGTTACCCAACAACTAAAAAAGCTCCGCCAGATTAATCCCAGTGAAACCTGGGTGTCTGAGCAACGCCAGATTATTATGGCTCAGGTCTACAATGGCCAAGAGCCAGAAGTAACCGCAGCCAATCGCTGGGGTGATTTTTGGTTGTCTTTTAAGTATCTAGTCACTCAGCCAGCAACGGCAGTCAGTGCTTTTCTCGTGGTCGCTTTACTGGGCGGTGGTAGTGCTAGTTATTTGGCTAGTCGCAATGCCAAGCCAGGGGACTCAATGTTCTTGGCTAAAAAGATTAATGAACGTGCTCAGTTGTTGGCCGTTAGTTTTGATCGAACTGAACAGAATCGTTTGAAATTGAGTATTGCTCGTCAAAGAGCAACTGATATGTCAGAGGTTGACCAAGAGGCCAATCAGCAGCAAGCTGAGGCTATTAGCCGTGAATTCAAGCAGACGATTAATGATGTTAAAGAACGCTTAGCTAAAGATGAGGCTAAAACCGAAGCCTTAGCCAGTCTTCGGGCCAAGAATCCAGTTCAGGCTCCTAAAGAATCCGCTACTACTTCAGATAAAATGGACGACACCTTTAGTGTTGCCAGCGGTAAAGACAAGGGCGATCGCCTAGAAATAAGCGAGCCGTCCAAGCCGACTACCCGCCAAATGCTGGAGGACGCGGAAAAGTTATTTGATAATAAAGAGTATTCTGCAGCCATAGACAAGCTGCAGACTGCTAGCGACTTGATCGTCGAGTAAAGAACCGGTGATTACCCGGAGAATGAAGCCAACCTACCCCTCCTGGTTGGTTTCATCCTCCGCGGTAATT
>DAONSQ010000043.1:0-4360 GCA_035411265.1 bacterium
AACAGCCCAAGGTTCGCCCCAGCCTAGTTGGAAAAATTCACTTAATTTATCACGATGGCGCGGACTATCGATTTTGTTAGCCACTAAAAGCAAGGGTGTTTCTTTGGGTAACAATTTTTTACAAGCTAAAGCCAGCTCGCGATCTTGAGGTAATAGGCCGGTTTGGCCATCGACAATAAATAAAACCACGGCCGCCTCCTTAAGTAATAGACCGGTTTGGTATTGGATTTTTTCTTCCAGCTCAGTCAATTCTTTGGCTTTTTTCTTGGTCATGGTTAAATAAATTAACTCATTGAGACCGGCAGTATCAATCAATTCTAAACGGCGGCGATTCCAGCTAATAATATGCTGGTTAGCGTCGCGAGTGGTGTGGTCAACATCGGCTACTAAAGCTCGCGGTGAACCAACCAAGCGATTGAACAGCGTGGATTTACCGACATTAGTGCGACCGAAAATAATAACTTGGCTTGGTTTGGTAATCGGCATAAATTTTTAGTTAGTAGGGAAATCAAGCCCGATAATCAGGATAAAATCCGGTTGAGTCATACTGGGCTGATTTTTAATTAATTGACTGGTTTCAGTAATTAGCCAGTCGGGAATATTTTTAGCGATAACTGCTTTAGTCTTATTTTGCAATAAGGCGAGGTCGCCGGTTTTGGCACCGTAAGTTAAATCGTAAATAGTAGTCTTAGCTAAATCTTTTTGTTCGGTATTGCTGGTGTTAACCACACTAAAACCGTATTTTTGTAAAGAAGTCTTAGTTCTGGCCGCCAATCCCTTGATGGTGGTGCTATTGCGAATATCGAGTTTGGCATTGGCTTTGCTGGGTAAATCTTTTTCAGCAATAGTTAGGGTTGTAGTTTCATCGTCGCTGGTAGTCGCTTTTTCATTAGTGGTGGTGGCGCTGACGTCATTGGCGGTAGAATTCTCGGCAGCTATTGTAGCAAAGGCTTGATTAAAGCGAGCAATAATTTGGCTAAAATCACCAGTTCGCGGGGTGAGTATGTAGGCGCCGTCTTGGCCAGTCATATCTTGCAGTAAACCTTCCGGACTATTGTCAATAGTAACGCTGGTAATTTTATTTTGATCAACATCTTTAACTAATTGCCAGAGGCTGACTAACTCTTCTGAACTTAAATTAGTGGTAATATGATCTTCGGCATCACCGATAATATTCATAATTAACTTGGGGTTGAAAATGGTGCTGGCATTAAATAGTTTAGCCTTAACAGCTTCTAGAATTTTTTGTTGACGTTTGGAACGGGCAAAATCAGAGCCTTCACCACCAACGCCGTGGCGGGAGCGAGCATATTTTAAAGCTAGTTCGCCATCCATTTTTTGGCGGCCGGCCTCGATATGCAAGTGTTCAAAGCGACTGTAATAATTAGGGTTATCTTCTTGCCCCATGATTGGATAACTGTAATCATCAAGCGTGTTGGCAACCTCAACTTCAACGCCACCCATGTCATCGATAATTTTAATAAATCCAGCAAAATCGACTCGTAAATAGTAGTGGATAGGCATTTCAAGGATATCGCCAACTAAATCAGCTGTGGCTTGTCCGCCGCTACCGGGTTCTTTGGCTTCGGCCAGAGAGCTGGCACTATTGATTTTTCGCCAACCATAACCGGTCATAGGTACGGTTAAGTCGCGAGGAATTGACATCATAACTACCTTATGGGTGGATGGTTGGAAACTAGCGACAATTAAAGTATCAGCTAGGTTGCCGCCGTCATGATTTTTCCCGCCAACACCAAGTAGGACAAAATTGATACGATCTTGTTCTTCGCCTTTGAGTTTAACTCGATCATCAACGCCGAGCTTGAATTTTGTTAGTAGCGATAAGCTTTTCCAAAAAGAGAAGCCTTGCTCAGAACCGTTGGTGCCTGATTTTTTGGGCCAGGCTTGCCAGGCAAAAAAGCCGAGGAAAATGAAAGCTAGCATTAAAAAAAGGCAACTGAAACGGCGACGGCGACGACGAGGTTTCTCGATGGCTGATGGTTGCAAGCTAACTAACTGACTTTCATGTTGAGTATGATAAACTTGCGGTTGGTGATATTTATTGGCTTCAACTGGGATACGGATTGGCTCTGGTTCTTTTTTCTGACCAGGCTGTTCGCTGAGCATTTCTTCAAAAATATCTAAATCTTGGTTGTTTTCGGAAAAGTTAGCCATAGGCAAAAAATATTATGACAAAAAACGGTTTTGGACGAAGCAAAACCAATTTAAGTATAAAAGATTTTTCGATTTTTGGCAACTTGACCAATAGAGCGGCGAAGTGCTATATTAAGCCCAAGCTCATGGATTTGAGCCAGTTATATTCTAGTTTAAAATTAAATAAAAAAAATGATATTTTCTTATGAATTCCGAGCTCGCTTGCGGCTTCTTGGATTATCTTTGCTCGATGCTTTAAAGATCGGTTTAGTGGCTCTAGCTATTGTTTTGCCGGTTCGTCTTTTTCTGGTTTGCCCATTTTATGTTAAGGGTGCTTCTATGGAACCGACTTTTCATGATCGTGAGTATTTGTTAATCGATGAAATCAGCTACCGTTTTCAACAGCCACAGCGCGGTGAAGTGATTGTTTTTCGCTACCCGCAAGATCCAAAAGAATTTTTTATTAAAAGGATTATCGGTTTACCTGGTGAGACTTTAAGATTTACTAGTGGTGATATTTATTTACAAGATAAGTCTAATAATTCTTGGACTAAAATTAATGAGAGTTATTTACCGACCAGTGATCAGACCTTTGCTCTAGAAGATAAAGAGGTTACTTTGGGTGATGAAGAATATTATGTTTTGGGCGATAACCGTGGTCATTCACGGGATTCCCGTTATTTCGGGCCACTCCATCGCCGCTATTTTATCGGCCGGGTGATGTTGCGCGGCCTGCCTTTGAAAAAAGCCCAATTCTTCAAAGCGCCAACTTATAATTTAACCGAAACTTTAACTGAAACTGACCCTGAAGTTGAGGTTGATCTTAGCAATCAGAATTAAAAAATATTTATGACTGAGAAAAATAAGACAGCTGTTGCCAAACCGGCTAAACGAGAAACCTTAGCCAATCCTTATCGTCGAGTTAAAGGCATGAAAGATGTGATGCCTGGCGATTATCCAGCTTGGCAGATGGTATTGAATACTGCTTTCCGTTTGGCTGATTTTCATGATTTCCAACGGATTGATACGCCGGTTTTAGAAAATCTTGGACTTTATGAAAGGTCAAGCGGCAAGACTAGCGATATCGTAACTAAGGAAATGTACAGCTTTGTTGATAAGAGTGGTGAACGGATTGCTTTGCGGCCCGAAGCGACACCTGGTATCGTTCGCGCTTATATTGAACATGGCTGGCTCAATCTGCCTCAGCCAGTTAAAACTTTGTGGTATGGACCGTTATTTCGCCATGATAAGCCTCAGCTTGGCCGCTATCGCCAACATCATCAAATTAATTTTGATATTTTTGGTGAAGCTAGCCCGATGGCTGATGTTCAGCTCATCTTTTTAGCTTATCAGATTATTAAAGATTTGGGCATTAATGGCCAAATCGATATCAATAGTTTAGGTTGCCCTGATTGTCGGCCTGGTTATGTTAATAAGCTATTAGCTTACTATAAGGATCGTAAGCGACGTGAACAGCTTTGTCCGGATTGTAAAAAACGTTTATTGAAAAATCCGCTTCGAGTTTTGGATTGCAAAGAACCAGCTTGCATTGCCGTTGCTGCTGAGGCACCGCAAATGATTGATTATTTGTGTGATCCTTGTAAGCAGCACTTTGTTAAGATTTTGGAATTTTTAGATGGCCTTAATGTGCCTTACAATTTGAATTCACAATTAGTTCGTGGTTTGGATTATTATACTCGGACAGTTTTTGAAATTACTGTTCCCAGTGAAACTGCTGAAAGACCTTTGTCTTTAGGCGGCGGCGGTCGTTATGATCAGTTGGTGGAATATTTAGGCGGTCGGCCAACTCCAGCTTGCGGTTTTGCTTTTGGTGTTGAGCGTTTGCTCTTGCAAATTGATGAGGAGCGTGTTAAAGTAGCCGCTAGTCAAGAACGGCCCGATATTTTCTTGGCCCAATTAGGTGATGGGGCTCGCTTGAAGTCTTTGTTGTTATTTGAAGATTTGCGTCAAGCTGGCATCACTATTAAACAATCTTTTACCAAAGATAGTCTCAAGAATCAGTTAGCTTTAGCTAGCCAACTTGGCGCTAAATATGCTTTGATTATCGGTCAGAAAGAGATTTTGGATGGCACGATTTTGTTGCGTGATATGGAATCAAGTTCTCAGGAAATTTTAGATTTCAAGAAAGTCAAAGCTATTGTCATGAAGCGCTTGGGTAAAAGTTAGATAATCCTTTATTTAGTTA
>DAONSQ010000044.1:0-4296 GCA_035411265.1 bacterium
CGGTACTAAGTATACCAGTGAGACGGTTTTTAAAGGTAACGCTGATATCATTCTTTTTGCCAATTGGGTTGAGTCTAGTAATAAGTTTGTTTTAAGTTATTTAACCGATAATGGTGGCTTTATTTTAGAGGGTGAGGCAATTCAAAATATTGAGAAAGGTGAAAATGGCCAGCCGGTTAAAGTTAAGCCATATGATGGCTTCAAGTTTGTTAAGTGGAGTGATGGCGTAACAGATAATCCGCGAACTGATGTTAAGGTTGATAAAGATATTGAAGTAAAAGCTATTTTTGAAAAAGATGAAATTAGTAAAGTAAAAGTTACTTTTTATACTAATAATGGTTCTGAGGAAAATAAAGTTGTTGAATTAGATTGGAATACCAGTTTAACATCTACACCAACTCCAGAAAGGAATGGTTATGATTTTATTGGCTGGTATGACCATCCGACTGATGAAAAAGCAGTTAAAATAGATAAGCTCCCTTGGGGTCCGATTACTTTTGATTTGAGTTATTATGCTCGCTGGAAAGTTAATACACCCAATAATTTTACCGTGACTTTTAACAAGAATGGTGGCAATACTGAAGCAAATCCAGCAACAATTTCGATTGCAAAAGGATTGAGTTTATCAACCCTGCCAAGTCAGCCAGTTAGAGATCACTATACTTTTAAGAACTGGAATACTCAGGCTAATGGCACCGGTACTATTTTTACGGCTACGACACCAGTAACGGCTAATATTACTGTCTATGCTCAATGGACAGCTAATAAATACAGTGTCATCTTTGATGATAACTTCGATGGTGGAGCTAGTGTTACTAGAGATAATATTGAATATCTAAGTAGGATAAGTCCTTTACCACAACCGATTAATTCCAGGCCTAATTATTATTTTGCTGGCGTCTGGAACACTCAAGCTGACGGCAATGGTACTGATTTTACTGCTAATACACCAGTTACCGGCAATATTACTCTTTATGCTAAGTGGGCGGTAGTCCCAGTAGTGACTGTGGCTTTTGATGATAATTACTCTGGATAGTTAATGATAATATTACAGTCTATGCACAGTGGGAAAAGCAAATTTTTGTAGTGAATTTTTTTGTTTATGATTCAAGCCGTTCAAGTTTGTCAGGTTCAGATTTTCAAATTATTGGATCAACAACGCAGTATATTAAATACGGTGAATCAGCAGAGCCTGTCTCAGCAGTTGCCAATAATAAAAACTATTTTTTTGTTCGGTGGGCTAATAGTTGGGGGAATAATGACTCTCAATTTGAAAATGAGTATAGTTCGGAAAATTATGTTGTAAGAAAAGTAACTGGTGTAGTCACGGTTTATGCGATATTTAATAGAAAATAAACTTTACTGTCAGTAAGTATAGAAGTCTCTTTAAAGCTCTGGCTTTGGCTAGGGCTTTTTCTTTACTTTCGGTAATAAATTAGCTACAATAAAGCTAGTTTTATTTAATGATAAAAGCTTTTATGGCTGAAAAAATCAGTGAATTTCAGGAACGATTGAGTAAATTGGAAGCTCTCCAGGAACAAGGAGTTAATGCTTATCCAGCTCATTGTCGCCGTGAACAGACCAACGGTCAGGTTTTGGCTAATTTTGACCATTATTTGGCTAATGAAACCGTTGTTTATTTGACTGGCCGTTTGCGCAGTAAGCGTGAACATGGCAATTTAACCTTTGCTGAACTGCAGGATGGCACCGCCACAATTCAACTGGCTTTTAATAAAAAAGAATTAGAAGATAAGTATAAGCAATTTTTGAAATATATTGATATCGCTGATTTTATTGAAGTTTCCGGTAAAGTCTTTATGACTCATGCTGGCCAACAAAGCGTTTTGGTCAGCGATTGGCGTTTGATTTCCAAGGCTTTGTTACCGCTACCGGAAAAATGGCATGGACTCCAGGATGATGATGAGCGCTTGCGCAAAAGATATTTAGATTTGCTATTTAATTCTGAGCTGCGTGATTTATTTGCTAAGAAAGCTAAATTTTGGCAAGTGACCCGAAGATTTTTGATTGATCATGGCTTTATGGAAGTGGAGACTCCAACCCTAGAAACTACAACTGGCGGAGCGGAAGCTCGTCCTTTCAAGACTCATCACAATGACTATGATACTGATGTTTATTTGCGTATTTCAATCGGTGAATTATGGCAAAAACGCTTAATGGCAGCTGGTTTTGATAAAACTTTTGAAATTGGCCGGGCTTATCGCAATGAGGGTAGCAGTCCTGATCATTTGCAGGAATTTACTAATATGGAATTTTATTGGGGTTATGCTAACTATCGCGATGGCATGAAATTGACCCAAGAGCTTTATCGAACACTGGCACAGGAAGTTTTTGGTACAACTAAATTTACCAACAAAGGCCACACTTTTGATCTAGCTGATGAATGGCGCGAGATTGATTATTTACAAGAAATTATCGATCAAACTGGCATTAATATTTTAACCGCTAGCGAGGCTGATATGAGAACCAAGTTGGCTGAGCTTAAAGTTAGCTATGAAGGCGATAACCGTGAGCGCTTAACAGATACCCTCTGGAAGTATTGTCGCAAAAACATCGCTGGCCCCGCTTTCTTAATCGGCCACCCTAAGCTTATTTCACCACTAGCTAAATCTCGTCCGGATAATCCTGAATTAACAGAGAGATTTCAGATTATTATCGCTGGAACCGAAATCGGTAATGGTTATTCGGAACTCAATAATCCAATCGATCAGCGAGCTCGTTTTGAAGAGCAACAAAAACTTTTAGATAATGGTGATGATGAAGCCATGATGCCGGATTGGGAATTTGTGGAAATGTTGGAACATGGCATGCCGCCAACTTGCGGTTTTGGTTTTGGCGAAAGATTATTCGCTTGTCTAGCTGGCCAGCCGCTCAGGGAGGTGACCTTATTTCCCTTTATGAAACCAAAACAGCAATAATATGCTTGATTTAAGATACATTCGAGAAAATGTTGAGGCGATAAAAGAAAATTGTCATTATCGTTTAGCTCAGGTTGATATTGATAAGCTGATAAATTTAGATGAACAGCGTCGAAGTCTGCAGCAAGAGTTGGATGATCTTCGTTCCAAGCGGAATACTTGGTCTAAGCAAAAGCCAACTCCCGAGCAGATTCAGGAAATAAAAGACAATAATCTAAATATTAAAAACGGTGAAGAACGATTAGCGATAATTATTAATGAGCTTGAAGCTTTGCTTTTGACAGTGCCAAATTTGACTCACGCTGAAGTGGTACGTAGTTTGGATGAAGATGATAATCCGGTTTTAGGACAAGTTGGCCAGCCAACTGAATTTTCTTTTGAACCAAAGGATCATTTGGCTTTAGCTGAACAGTGGAATTGGCTTGATTTTGAAAGAGCGGCCAAGGTGACTGGGGCCAAGTTTTATTATACTTGCAATGATTTGGTCTGGTTGGAATTAGCTTTAATCCAATATGCTTTAGCTAAAATTGCTAAACATGGCTTTACGGTAATGACTACGCCAGATTTAGCTAAGACTGAAGTTATTGAACGTCTAGGCTATTGTCCGCGCGGGGAGTCGAGTCAGATTTATAATATTGAAGAACATGGGCTTAGCCTGATTGGTACTGCTGAAATTACCCTAGGAGGGTATTATCAGGATGAAATTATTGCTGGAGAAAAATTGCCATTACGTTATGTTGGTTTTTCTCAATGTTTCCGGACTGAAGCGGGGAGTTACAGCAAGTTTGCCAAGGGTATTTTCCGAGTCCATCAATTCAATAAAGTCGAGATGTTTGTTTATTGTACTCCCGAAGATAGTGAGAAAGAACATCAAAATATTTTGAACATTGAAAAAGAAATCTTTAGTGAACTAGAAATTCCTTTTCGAGTTATTGATCATTGTACGGCTGATTTAGGCGCGCCTTCAATCCGAACTTTCGACCTAGAAGCTTGGATGCCTGGTAAGCCTAGTAAAGATGGTCAAATGGGTGATTGGGCTGAAGTTACTTCGACTTCTAATTGTACTGATTATCAGTCACGCGGTTTAAATATTAAACATAGTGCTGCCGATGGTAGTAAGCAACTGGTACACACTTTAAACGGTACTGGTATTTCTTTGGCACGAGCTTTGATTGCTTTAATTGAAAATGGTCAGCAAGTTGATGGTCGGATTAAATTGCCAAATAATTTACGTCCGTTTTTGCCGGTCGAATTGAAGTCTATGTATTTTGCTTAAATTATGAAGGCTAAAGCTGAGCCACAAAAAAATATTGCCAGCAAGAAGATTCTTCTACCAGCTCGTGAGCGCCGGTCAGTAGTC
>DAONSQ010000045.1:0-4226 GCA_035411265.1 bacterium
ACAGTGTTATAACAAAAGAGCTCAATTTAGAGCATTTATTCTTTAATTTATCCCCCTCTTGGATACAGCTTTGACTGTTTCTCGGTTGGGGCCAAGATTTATGTTGGACAAGAATCTCAAACAGAGAATCATTGAAAAGTTTCGTCAACACGAAGGCGACACTGGCTCAACCCAAGTACAGATTGCTATCTTAACTGAAGAGATCAAGCAATTAACTGATCACTTGCAAAAGCATCGTCATGATTTCTCTTCTCGTCGTGGTTTATTGCGCAAAGTTGGTGAACGTCGTCGTTTGCTAAAATATTTGCAGAAAGAAGATGAAAAATCATTCTTAGAATTAGCTACTCAGCTTAACCTCAAGATTGCTAAAAAGATGGCTGCTGAAGAAGAAGAACGCAAACGCATCGAGGCTGAATTAATGGCTAAAGATGAAATGACTGAAGAAGATTTTTCCGAAGAATTAGTTGAAGAAGAAGCCTAATATTTTATGGCCAAACATCCGGAGCAGCGAGTTGGAGTTTTAGTTGATGTTGCTAATCTTTATCATTCCGCTCGTAATCTTTACAGTAAGAAAGTTAATTTTCGTAAAGTTCTAGCTTCGGCAGTAGCTGGCCGCAAACTCATTCGCGCCTCAGCTTATGTGGTGCGCAGTGACAATAATGAAGATGAACTAGCTTTTTTTGAAGCTCTCAGTCAGCAAGGTTTTGAAGTTATTATGAAAGACTTACAAACTTTTGCTGGCGGAGCTAAAAAAGGCGATTGGGATGTTGGCATTAGTATTGATGCCATTAAGCTATCGCATAAGCTAGATGTTATTGTTTTAGCCAGCGGTGATGGAGATTACATCCCGCTGGTTAATTATATTCAAAACACAACTGGCTGCTTAGTGGAAGTAGCTGGTTTTCGTCAAACTTCTTCAGCCAAACTAATTGAAATCGCTGATGATTTTATTAATCTGAGCGATCGTCAGTTTTTAATTAATCGTTAATTAACATAATAATAAGCTAACTGGCCGCCAAACAGGGAGCACTATGAAATAATCATAGTTCTTGAGTTTGTTGGCCAGAGCTCTCAATTCTATGCAAAAGCAAGAAATTGTCATTAGTGGCGACTGGCATGGCCGTCAGCTCACTATTAAAACTGGCCGTCTAGCCCATCAGGCTGATGCTGCTGTTACTGTCCAATATGGCGATACAGTAGTTATGGCGACCGTTGTTGAAGCTAAACAATCACGAGAAGATGGTGATTTTTTTCCTCTCATGGTTGATTTTGAAGAACGCCTGTATGCCGCTGGCATTATCAAGGGTTCTCGCTGGGTTAAGCGTGAAGGTCGACCGACCGATGAGGCGGTTTTGACTGGCCGCATGATTGATCGTTCTATTCGTCCATTATTTGACGAATCATCACGTCGTGATGTTCAGGTTATTTTGACTGTCTTATCCGTTGATCAAGTCAATGACTATGATATTGTAGCTTTAGTAGCAGCCTCTGCTGCTTTGAGAATTTCCGGCATCAATTGGGCTGGTCCGATTGGCGGTATTAGAGTTGGTCAGATTGATGGCCAGCTGGTCTTTAATCCGACTTATGAACAGCAATTGGCTAGTAATCTTGACTTGATTGTCGCTGGTACTAAAGAACGCGTCATTATGATTGAAGCTGGTGCTAAAGAAGTACCGGAAGACGTAATGCTTAATGCGATTTGGTCTGGCGAACAGGCTTTGCAGGGAGCGATTGATTTAATCGAACAAGTAAAAGCTGCTGTTGGTCCGATTGCTGAGAAAACTGTTAAAACAGTTCGTCTATCAGCTGAGGAATTACAAGCGGCTGAACGTAAAGAACAGGCTAAACAATTAGCTGAAGCTTGGTTAGCTACCAATGTTGAACCGGTTTTGTTTGATCATACTTATTATACTAAAGGACAGCGTAAATTAGCTGTGGAAGCAATCAAGGATCAACTGGATGAATATTTGTTTAACCAGGGTCTTGATAAGAGTTTACGTTCCTGGGTTATTGGCCAAACTGTTGAAACTGCCGTTGAAGCAGCCGTAACTAACAATATTTTGGAACATAATCGTCGTGTTGATGGTCGAGCGATTAATGAAATTCGCGCCCTGTCAGCTGATGTTAGTATTTTGCCTCGTAACCATGGTGTTGGTCTTTTTTCTCGTGGTGAAACCCAAGTCATGTCTATTGTGACTTTAGGCTCTCCTAGTGATGAACAGTCATTAGAGGGCTTGGAAGGTAATTCCACCAAGCGTTACATGCATCATTATAACTTTGCTCCTTATTGTACTGGTGAAGCTAAACCAATCAGAACAGCTGGTCGTCGAGAAATCGGCCATGGTGCTTTGGCGGAGAAAGCTTTAGTACCAGTTTTGCCAAGTAAAGAAGAATTCCCTTATACCATCCGCGTAGTTAGTGAAACTTTAAGTTCTAATGGCTCTTCTTCCATGGGTTCAACTTGTGCTTCATCCTTGTCACTTATGGATGCTGGTGTGCCAGTTAAAAGACCGGTAGCTGGTATTGCTATGGGCTTGGCTTCAATTCCAGATATGAGCAAATGGTGTGTTATTACTGATTTGCAAGATTTGGAAGATGGCCAGGGCGGTATGGATTTTAAAATTACTGGAACTACTGAAGGTATTACCGCTATTCAACTAGATACCAAGACTATCGGTCTGAGCCAAGAAATTATTGCAACTACCTTAAAACAGGGTCGGGAAGCTCGTTTGCAGATTTTAGATGTTATGAATCAAGCGATTGCTGAACCTCGAGCTGAATTATCACCGTATGCTCCAAAAATTGTTAGCTTCTTTATTGATGTTGATAAGATTCGTGAAGTTATTGGTACTGGTGGTAAAGTAATTAATGAAATTATTGATGCTTGTGAGGTGACGATTGATATTGAACAAACCGGTCAAGTCATGGTTTGTGGTACTAATCAGGAAAAATTAAATCAAGCTGTTAAATGGATCCAAGATATTGCTCGCAAATTTGAAGCTGGCGAAGAATTTACTGGTAAAGTAGTCCGCCTGCTGGATTTTGGTGCTTTTGTGGAATTAGTACCAAATCGTGACGGCATGGTCCATGCTAGTGAATTGGCGCCATTTTATGTTGGCAAGCCGTCAGATATGCTAGAAGTTGGCGACATAGTTAATGTAAAGATTAAAGCGATTGACGACCAAGGACGAGTTAATCTGACTATGAAAGACTTAGCTAATCAAGCCATTTGGGAACGCTATAAAGCTAAAGGCTTGCCAACCGAACGACCAGCTGGTTTTGCTGGCGGAAGACCTCAGCGTCCAAGCCATGGGGATAACTCAGATCGACGCCATTCTCGTTAAAAGCTGGCACTACCCATAGATATTGAATAAAATTTTTAGACAGACCTCTTTTAGGGGTCTGTCTTTTTGCCCACCTATAAAAATGTTATGATGAAGTTGGTCAAACTACTCATCCAAAATCAGCTCCCAATTCTAATCTCTTTAAAGAGTTGCCATGTCTATTTATCCGATTCCGGCAAAATTGCCGGATCCGGCTAACTGGCTAAAATTAGATTTAGCTAAGCTTAGTAATAGCGAACTATTAGCCTTGGTTATTAGTCAAGGACGGGAAGTTAAGGATTATTTACCATTGGCTAAACAGATATTAAAAAAGATATCAGCCCCTTGTCTAACTAATGTTAGTTTCGAGGAGTTAGTTAAAGCCGGTTTGGATAGTGGTCAAGCTAATACGGTTTTAGTGGCTGTTAATATGGCTAAGCGCTTTTGCCGCCAGAGGTTAAAAAATATTTATTATAGCAGCGAAGTTATTTATCAAGAATTTAAATATTTGCGGTCTTGTACGAGTGAACGAGTTTCAATTGGTTATCTGGATCGCCGTTGTCACGAATTAAGACGAAAAAGTTTTTTATTTGATGATTTAAAACAGAAAGAGTTTCAGCCACGGCGGATTTTTGATCCGATTATCCATTTACCAGCTTATCAGTTAGTTTTAGCCAGCAATCATCTTAGCGGAGGCGCTGAACCGAATGAAATTGATTTATTGTTTTTTAAAAAAATGAAACAGATCAGCCAAGCTTTTGGTTTAGAAATACTAGATAATGTTATTTTTAGCCGCCGTAATTTCTATAGTTTCCGTCAAGCTGGCTTAATTGATCGAACCATCAACTAGTTGATGATAGGAGGGGGTTAGAACCGTTAGCTGACGAGCTAGCGGTTTTAATT
>DAONSQ010000046.1:0-4079 GCA_035411265.1 bacterium
GAAACGACCAAATATTTAGCGTCAAGGTCTCTCACGAGTTCCGCAAATTTATCTTTGGCATTAGCTCGGCAGTAGTCGCTCATATTTTCTGGGTCTGGTTTTAACGCAACCCCATGAAGCTTTGGTTTATCCCACTTAGTTAATGTTTCAAGCACGTGGTAAAATCTGCTGTACTGCCTTGAGTTGTAGGGTGGGTCAATATAAACGACATCGGCATTTATTTTTTTGGCTAGATTGTTTGTATCTTCTTGAAAAATTGATATTTCCTGCGTGTCTATTGGGTCAATCGGCTTCATAAAAAAACTATCATTTACAAATTCTTTTTTGAAGTAAGCGTCAAAATGTCCAACCGTGTTGGCAATTTTATCGGCAGTATAAAGCAATGAAGCGATTAACATATAATATTCTCGCTCTGTTAAATTGCTTTTGTTTTCTTCTATGTTTTCGCGAATGAAGCCAATAATTTTTGCTGAATTTTTGCTGAAAAATTTACCACCAAAATTTTTGGAAAAATAGTTTTCCTCCAAATCATCGCCATAAATATTATTATAGCTTTTGATGATGTTATCTATTTTATTTTTATCCCATGCTTCATTTCCAAAAAAAGCACGATATATTGCGTAGTTTGAATGTAAAAAGTCATTTAATAAAACTTTTTCAAAATGTTTTGTTGCAACAGCAGAAACAACGCCTGTGCCAGCAAAAATATCCGCAAATGAATTTCCGCTACATTCTTTGTTGATTATAGAAAAAATCCACTCAATCAATTTGTGTTTATTTCCGATATACCTGCGATTATGTAGTTGTAGGTGATTTTCTTTTACTTGTGGAATGTAAAAATAATTTTCTTGGATTTTTTCGGCGGTTATTTCATAGGATGGTCGTTCAATTTCAAACATAGCAAAAAGCGTGCCTTGTATTCCGTCTGCAACATAATCAACACTTGCTTTTTGCTTATTTAATTTTTCGTAGAAACTGTAATGATTATTTTCAGAAATGATAATAAAATCAATAACTGGTATTCCCATTATTTCGCCAGCTTGTACGATTTTTTCAATAATTTGATTATCTTTTTCGCTTGGTAGAGAATCGCCCGAAGGGTGATTGTGAACCAAAATAACGCTGGCAGCGTTTAGTTCGGTTGCAGGATAAAAAATTTCTCTCGGATGTAATAATGCCTTATCTAAAAGACCGACACTAACAACTTCTTTTTTCAACAAAACATTTCGTGCGTTTAAATAAAGACAAACTAAATGTTCTTTTTTCTTGTCTCTTAAGTCGTAAGTAAGTGATAAAATATCTTGAGAATTTTTTATAACAATCTCGTTGGTTTTGTCTTCGTCGTAAAATCTTTTTACCAATGAAATTGCGGAAGCAATTTGCAATGCTTTCGCTTGTCCGATTCCTGAAATTTCCAAAAGATCATCAACGGTTATATTTAAAAAGTTTTTACCAAATTTTTTAATGATATTTTCGGAAAGCTCTCTAACATTTTTGCCCTTAATTCCACTTCCCAATAGAATAGCCAAAAGATCACTTTTTGAAAGTGCATCAGCACCCTTTTGCATGAATCGCTCTCTTGGACGATCAATTTTTGGTATATCCTTAATTTTTGGCATAGTTTATTTTATTAAGTCATCAACGCCGATTCCCAACCCTGCAGCAATCTTCGTCACTGTATCAATAGACGGATTTTGAACAGCGCCCGATTCTATTTTTGCTAAGGTCGGGTACGGAATATCCGCTTTTTTGGCAAGCCCATCTTGTGTCATGTCTTTCTTTGCTCGCCATGCTTTTATCTTTGATCCAATTGTTTTTTCTTCTGTCATAAGTGGGTGGTAATTTTTGGTTACATTATATCAATTCTACAACCTTATACAAGGTGACACATTTAGAATATTTTGAACCAAGTTCGAACAACGAACCAAAAGGTGTTTTCTCTCCAATCTAAGCTATTTGCTTTTCACAACTCCGCCAATCGAGCCAAATGGTGTCACCAAAGTCCGAACCGCATCACCATCAATAAAACCGCTAACTTATACAGAGAACAAGCGCATTCCGCATAAAAACAAAAATCCCTCTTTTCAGAGAGACTCTTATTGGTGGACCTTAAGGGATTCGAACCCTTGACCCCCTGCTTGCAAAGCAGGTGCTCTAGCCAGCTGAGCTAAAGGCCCATATTTTATTGTTGATGGCGCATCAGCGGTTCCAGAGCCCAGGCCAAGAAATTATTCCAAAGACCAAAGGCCACGACAAAACCGAAAAAAATTGCCAATAAACCAATCAAATTATAAGCTAAACGTGATCCGCCAAAAGAACTTAACTTAATTTCAAAGTATTCAATACGGCCAAAATTGTTTAGCAACCACTCGCGCTTTAAGATAATAAAGCAACCAATCACTACAATAACCAATCCGCCGAAAAAACGCAAGAGCATAATTAACGAATATAATTTAATGGATTGTACCTCACTTTACCAGAGATAACTTCAAAGTGCAAATGCGAACCAGTTGAACGGCCAGTTGAGCCCATTTCACCAATAACCTGACCCTTTTCCACGGTTTGACCAGCCTTAACATAGAGTCGTGAGAAATGGCCATAACGAGTCTTTAGTTTGCCATGATTAATTAAAACAGTGTTACCATAACCGCCGTTCCAGCCAGTGGCTGCAATTTCCACTTTACCACCAGCTGCCGCATAAATTGGCGTACCAACCTTGTTAGCAATATCCAAACCATTATGACGCAAAGAATAATATTGAGTAATTCGATGACCAACTGTCGGCCAAGTCATTGTTCCAGAACCAACATTGTCCTTAATAGTCTTTTTAACATTACTAAATACTTGCTGGACTTTTGGTTTCAAATTTTTACTAATTGTCTGACTAACCTGACTAGCTACCGTAGCTGGTTGTTGACCACCAGGAATAATTAAAGATTGACCAATTACAACTCGGTCACCTTTTAAATTATTAAAATTAGCAATCGCGTTAGCATCAGCCTTATATAGTTTAGCAATCTTGGATAAACTATCGCCTGATTTAACTTTATGCAAAGTACCGCTAACCGGCAAAATTGTCAGCTTATCGCCAGGCCGAATAACACTCTTAGCACTCAAGCCATTTTGCCAAATAATAGTATTAATGCTAACACCAAAAGATTTAGCCAAACCACTCAAAGTATCACCAACCTTAACTGTATAATAAGTAATTGTTCGTCCACCAGAAACAGCCCCCAAACTAGCTTGCTCGCTAGCCTTAGGTAGACTGGCTAAACCTAAACTATAAACCCAATGATCAGTTGTCACACCAGTTAAACCTGTTGTTCCAGATGTGATGGCGCCAGTAAGACTCAGTTTACTATAAAGACTATTAATTCGATTAAAATTAAGTTCTTGGTTGGTTCGATCATCAATCACAATATCATTGAGCTGATTAAATTCATCACCAACCATTTGCGATAACCAAGTTCCACGAACCAAGTCTTCAGCTGCCACCAAACGATCACTTTCCTGCCAATTACTAACTGTGATCGCTAAAGCAATAATTGCTACCGTTCCAGCCGCTAACCAAAGATTGCGTTGATATTGATTAATTAAACGACGACGAACTTTTAAAAACAAACTATACAACCAGACTAACGGACGATAAACAACAACCCAGTTAAAAATTTTAAAAAAATGACGAAACAACCAAAAAATAACTTTTTTGGCTTTTAATAAAATATTGATAATAACTAATAAACTCCTAACGGCTAAACCCTTTAGCAGTCGGGGATTTCGTTGCTTGGCAATATAGTTTTTTACTAAATCAATGCTAGTCAATACTCTATCATTTTGATGGTTCAAAGTCAATCATAACCAATAAATATCGGCTAATAATCGCTAATAATCAAAGACTTGCCGATAGCGCTCTTTTCTGTTAGACTAGTTTTGTTTTCTGGTCACGTCGCCAAGTGGTCCAAGGCCGCAGTTTGCAAAACTGCTATTCGTGGGTTCGACTCCCACTGTGACCTCAATTTTTTACTTTTCAACAACTCAACCCTCCTTAACCTGTGGATAATTTGTTAATTTTTTCTGTT
>DAONSQ010000047.1:0-3880 GCA_035411265.1 bacterium
TTACTGAAAGCCGAGCTGATATTTTGGTGGTGGACAGTAATGCTATCAAAACTAATACTGATGGTTTAGCCTATGTTGAGGTTTTTAATAGTAAGGAATTAAAAGCTGGCGAAATTTATAATACGACTGGATTGCCGGATAAAAAATATATTGAAATCGGTATCAGTGATGATACTCAAACGGAAATCATTAGTGGTTTAGAAGAAGCGGCGGTGATTGTGGTTCAAACCAGTTCGGCTGAAACTAGCAGCACGAAGAGCTCTCAAAGCACGACTAGCCAACGTAGCGGTTTACAGATGATGAGTGGAGGAATAAACATGGGGGCCGGCGGTCCACCTAGCCATTAAGCTTTTTTATGATAAGTTTGGAAAACGTCAATAAGATTTATCAATTAGGCGATAATCAAATAAAGGTCTTGCAGGATGTAAACCTAAGGATTAAGAAAGGTGAGTTTGTCGCTATTACTGGTCCATCTGGATCGGGTAAATCAACTATTATGCACATAATCGGAGCCCTAGATACTCCGACTAGCGGCCGTTATCTTTTAGATGGCCAAGATGTCTCAAGCTTTTCTGACGATGAGTTAGCTGATATCCGACGAGACAAGATCGGCTTTGTTTTTCAGTCTTTCAATCTTTTGTCGCGATCAACAGTTCTTCGTAATGTTATGTTGCCACTGATTTATAATGAAGTATCTTTAGATAAACGACTAATTATGGCTGAAGCAGCTTTGAGAGCAGCGGGGTTATCGGAGGACCGGTGGAATCATTTATCCAATCAACTATCAGGTGGTCAGATGCAGCGCGTTGCCATTGCTCGAGCCTTGGTTAATAATCCGGCCATTATTTTAGCTGATGAACCGACTGGTAATTTGGATAGTAAAACTGGTCAAATTGTTTTAGAGACTTTTCGCCGACTTAATAAGGAAAACGGTCATACAATTATTTTAATAACCCATGAAATCGAGGTCGCTAGACAGGCTGATCGAATTATTTATATTAAAGACGGTCAAATCGTCGATTCTTTATGATGATTAGAGATTTAACCCAAGAAACGTTTTTGGCTATAACAGCCAATAAAACCAGAACTAGTTTAACCATGTTAGGGATTGTTATTGGAATAGGTTCGGTTATTGCAATGATTTCAGTTGGTCAAGGGGCTCAAAAATCAATCGAGAGTAGTATTCAATCAATCGGCTCTAATTTGCTAATGGTTATGCCTGGCTCGACACGCTCTGGGGGTGTCAGTGCTGGTCGTGGCAATGCTAAAACTTTAACTAGTGAAGACGCTGAAGCGATTAGTAAGTTAAATAAAGTTAAGGCAGTTTCAGCTGAAGCTTCGAGTCGTTATCAAGTTACTGCCAAAAACAATAACACCAACACTCAAGTTATCGGAGTGATGCCTGAATACGCTACTGTTCGTAGTATTAGCACTGACTTAGGTAATTTTATTAAGGATAAAGATAGCTCTGGTCGAGTAGCGGTAATAGCGCCAACAACCAGGGATGATCTTTTCGGTACTAGCACTAATCCGATTGGGCAGAAAATCAGTATTAATAAAATAAATTTTACAGTTATTGGTGTTACTAAGGCTAAGGGAAGTAGTGGCTTTAGTAATCAAGATGATAGTGTCTTTATTCCTTTAAAAACAGCTCAACTGTATCTTTCTGGTAGTAAATACCTAAGTACGATTAGTGTTCAGGTTGAGGATCAAGATTCAATGTCAGTAGTTCAAGAAAATATTACTGAATTGCTTTTAAAACAACATAAAATTAGCGATTCAACTAAGGCTGATTTTCAAATTGTTAATCAGGCTGACATTGCAGCAACAGCATCTTCGGTTACAGGAACTTTTACTTCACTGCTGGCTGCTATCGCGGGTATTTCTTTACTGGTAGGGGGTATAGGTATTATGAACATGATGCTTACTACAGTAACTGAAAGGACTAGAGAAATAGGTTTGAGAAAATCAATTGGTGCGAAAAGAAGAGACATTAGTCAGCAATTTTTAGCTGAAGCAATTGCCTTAACTTTTTTGGGTGGATTACTTGGTATATTTTTTGGTTGGTTAGCTTCTTTGATTATTGCTAAATTTGCTAATGTGGCTACTAGCGTTTCTGGTTTTTCAATACTCTTGGCTTTTGGTGTTTCGGCTGGTATTGGAATTGTTTTTGGTTATTATCCAGCCCAAAGAGCAGCTAAGCTTAATCCGATTGAGGCTTTGCGTTATGAATAAAAGTATAATTAGTCACTTAATAAATTATATGAAAAAAGATAAAAAGACTATTGTTATTGCCGGTATAGCGGTGTTGGTGCTAGTGGGTTTAAGTTTTTGGAGTGGTCGAATGACAGCACCAAAGATAAGGGGCGGTGTCTTTGGCCAGATGGGGCAGACCGGCCAGATGGGTCAAAGAAATGGTCAAAATAATCAGCGAGCCATGAAAGATAATGAGATTCGAGTAATGGGTAAAATTGAAAAAATCGAAGACAAGCAATTGGTGGTTAAGACCATCGATGGTAGTACTAAAATAGTTTTAATTTCTGAGTCAACGGCGATTAAAAAAATGGCTGAGGGTAATTTTAGTGATATTGTTGTTGGTCAAGAAATAATGGTTGGCGGTAAGCAAGATTCAGGAGTGATGGTGGCTGAATCTTTGGAAATTAGTGGAAATATTCAACCTCGCTAGATATTGCAACTTAGTTTTGTTATAATGCTAGTAGTAAAATACTAGCAGATTATGAAAAAAACAATCATTCGATCACTGTTTCAAGCCATTGTGGTGGCTCTACTGGTCTTAATTAAAGCTAGTAGTGCTAATGCCCAGATTACGATTGGTAACATTGCTTTAAGCACACCACAAGATGGTAAGGCACAAGTTACTTGGACAACCAATGAAATGGCTAAGTCTGATGTTTATTTTGGTGAAAAGGTTGATCAGCTTGATCGACATGTAGCCTATATTGAATATCGACGTAGTCACACCATGGATTTGACTGGTCTAAAGAAAAAGACGGATTACTATTATAAAATTGTTGTTACTAGTGAGTCTGGTCAAAAATCAGAATCATTTGTCCAATATTTTAACACCAATAAAATGAAGGACAATATTGCGCCAACAATTGGGGGTGTTAAGGTTCTTCAAGCAACCAACAAAGCAGCAGCGATTTATTTTTTAACTGATGAACCGACTAAGACAGAAATTAAATATGGCTTAACTCAGGATAACCTTGATCGCAAAATTAGTGACTCTAGTTTACAACGGATGCATTTGATGATTATTAATAATTTAATTCCAGGAAATCGCTACTATTATAAGATTTTAGCTAAAGATGATGATGGTAATTTAGCTGAAAATGGCGGTGATTTGGTGACCGATTCGGTCGATGGTTATGATGATATTAAGGTTCTTAATTTAATTCCATCAAGCAATAACCAGGTGCCATTATTGGCTGAGCGAGCTGTTATTAGTTGGGAAAGCAGTGTTTTAGCGACAGCTGATATTAGTTATGGAATTGATCCGGAAAAGTTAAATAAAAATATCAAGGTATCAGCCGGCCACCAGCTTAATCATCAAGCTGAATTGAGCGGTTTAACACCAAGCTCGACTTATTATTTTCAAATAAAAATGTCGAGTAAGCTGAATAATAAAAAGGTGGAAAGTCAGATTTATAGCTTCAAAACAGCTCCAATTACTTTAGATTATGTTAGTCAAAGTTTTCGAAGTGGTGACATTGTCGTGTCCGGCCGAGATTATTATTATCTTTATGGTGGCGGTAAAATTAAGCTGAATAATAATAGCTTAGTTAGTCGCGGTTATGATAAAGAGGTTAGCAAAAAAATTGAAGAAAAATATTTAAAACCATATATTGATTTGCCAGCT
>DAONSQ010000048.1:0-3742 GCA_035411265.1 bacterium
AGTGATAGTCACCTCTACAGAATCGAATATGGCTACTACGACTGATTTAATAAATAATGCCGCTACAACTACGGCGACATCAACCGATAATTAATATATGGCTATTGTTTTCGCCGGATTAGTACCTCACTCGCCGCTTTTGGCGCCGAATATCGGCAAAGAACATCGAATACAGCTCAGTAAGACCGTTGAAGCTTATCAGTGGTTAGTCCAAGATTTGAAAGAATCTAAACCAGAAGTATTGGTGATTATATCTTCTCATGCCGCTAGCGGGATTGACTGGTGGAATGCTAATGTTTGTCTTGATTATGAAGTTGATTTGAGCGCTTTTGGTGATTTATTAACGAAAGGTAAATGGCCTGGAGCTCTAGGTTTAGCTGAGGAATTACAGAATTTTTTTGGCCAAGAAACAGGGATTAGATTTTATAGTCAACCCTATCTTGATTATGGGACAACGATCCCATTATTACTGCTTGACGAAGCTCTTAAAGATGTCAAAATATTGCCAATTGGTTATTTGGAAAATAAGCCTAGAGAACAGGCGCAATTTGGTCAAAAATTAGGACAATTCTTAAAGCGCTGGCCAGGTAAGGCAGCCATTATCGGCTCTGGCGACCTAGCTCATTGTTTAGGGGCGGAACAGCCAAATGGGTTACAAGCACGTGGTAAGAAATTTGATCAAAGGTTACAAGAGGCTTTACGAAATAATGATGAAGAAGCAATGCTTAATATTTCCAGCACAGTAGCTGCGGAAACTGGCCAGTGTGCTTGGTTGGCTTATATTACTTTGTTAGCGGCAATGAAAGACCAACCTGGATCTTGGCAAAACTTGGCCTATGAGGCGCCTTTCGGTGTTGGTGGAGCGGTTTGGCGCTGGCAAAAAGATGTTGATAATTAGGGATTGAAGCGATCGGGTCGGTCTTGGCGATAGTTACTCAGTATTTTGAAAAAATATTGCCAACGAGAACCTTGTTGGCATAACTCTTGAGTGTCGATAACAGCTTGGCGAATAACTGATTCGGGGAATTGCTGGCAAGCTTGAAAGACCGATGATCGTTTAAAATTTGGCATACGGAGCCTTTCAATAACCTCTAAAGCTAGTTGTTGCCAAGGATAAGCTGTTGGTTTAATAATAGTTCGCGGTCGGTTAATTATTTGACTAATATCGGTAAATTCACGGACATCTCGAGACATATTGCTAAAAAAAGATAGAAGTTTTAAGATAAGAACACTCAAATTATAACTAAGCTATGAATCAAAAGCAAATCAGTAAAGGACAAGTTAAAAAAATGGTCGTTAATCCCGATCCTCGTTTGCGACGAATTGCTCAAGCGGTTGATTTGGCAATGATTGATGATAAAAAATTCCAAGAGCTGATAGTCGACATGGCTAAGACTATGCTAGCCAAGGATGGTGTCGGTTTAGCAGCGCCGCAAATCGGTCGTAACTGGCGACTGATTGTTGTTAATACTGACGAGGGTATCTGGCCGATGATTAATCCGGAAATTAGTAATTTGAGCAAGGCAACAATTGTTATGGAGGAAGGTTGTTTATCGGTGCCTAATGTTTTTGGGCCAGTGCGCCGTTCTAGGTCGCTTAATTGCCGCTATTTCAATGAACTTGGACAAGAATGTTTTTTAGAAGCTAAAGGTAATCTAGCTCGAGTAATTCAACATGAAGTTGATCACTTGGATGGTGTTTTATTTATCGATCATTTAGAAAAATAAGATGGAACCGATTAGAGTTTTGTTGGCTGGGACACCAAAACTAGCTATACCTTCTTTTCAGAGTTTGCTTAACGATAGCCGTTTTCAAATAATCGGCTTATTGACTCAGCCTGATCAACCAGCTGGTCGTGGACTTAAGCTGACTCCCCCGCCAACTAAAGTTTGGGCTTTGGAAAATAACCTACCAGTTTGGCAGCCGGAAAAAATTAAGCTTTGGTCAGAAAAGTTGGCGGAATTGAAGCCTGAAGTTGTGGTAGTAATCGCTTATGGTAAGTTAATTCCTGAATCAATGTTAAGGCAGCCAGAATTTGGCTGGGTTAATGTTCATGGCTCACTACTGCCCAAATATCGTGGAGCCGGGGTATTGTTTGCCCCAATTATTAATAGTGATGAAGAGACTGGTGTTTCAATCATGAAATTGGTTAAAGAAATGGATGCTGGTCCGGTCATGATGCAGAAAAAAATAGTTTTAGATAAGCAAGAAACTATGGGTAGTTTGGCAGAAAAGATTGCTGCCGTGGCCGCTGAAATTTTACCTAACACCCTATTTGACTATACCCAGGGTAAACTGGCACTCCAAGAACAAGACGAGACCCAGGTAAGCTATGCTGGCTTAATTTCAATTGCTGACGCCAAGATTGATTGGCAACAAAAAGCAGTAAAGCTTGATGCTTTGATTAGAGCAATGCAGCCAGCTCCAGGAGCTTGGACAATGTGGCATGAACAGAGAATAAAAATTGCCACAGCACGGATTTCAGAACAAGACTGGCTGAATCCAGGCAAAGTCGGCTTGATTGATGGCCAATTAGCCGTTGGAGCTCAGGATGGCAGTTTAATTATCGATCAGCTCCAGCTGGCTGGGCGGCAAACAGTCAGTGGTCAAGAGTTTTTAATCGGCCAGCCGCAAATTTTGGGAGAATATTTAAATTAGATTAAACCTGGACAGACTGAAAAAGTTTTGTTATATTGTGAGCGAATTAATCAGGCTGCCATCGTCTAACGGCTAGGACATCAGATTCTCATTCTGATAATCGGGGTTCGATTCCCCGTGGCAGTACTAAATTATTGACAAAACCGAAAGCAATTTGCTACAATAAAGCCAATTAATAAAACGCTCGCCAAGAGCTGTTTTTTAAATCAAGATTTATGGAGAAAATTGCCGCTTATTTCCAGTCGGCTTGGGCTGAAATTAAAAAAGTCAGCTGGCCGACTAAGAATGAAACCTACAACTACACTTTACTGGTTATCGGTATTAGCCTGGGAACCGCTATTTTTTTGGGCGGTCTTGATGCTATCTTTTCAGCTGGTTTAAAGCTGTTAATCAAACAATAAATTCTAATTTTTAGTTCATTCTTATGGCTAAACAAACCCTTAATCAAGGACGTCGCTGGTATGTCTTGCACACCTATTCTGGCTATGAAGAAAATGTAGCGCAAAATATCAAACAACGTATTGAATCAATGGACATGGAAGATAAGATCTTCAATGTCATGATTCCAACTGAAAAGAAAATCAAGATTGTTAATGGTAAGCGTAAGGTTTACGAAGAAAAGATTTTTCCTGGTTATATTTTGGTAGAAATGATTGTAACCGATGATTCTTGGTATGCTATCCGCAACACTCCTAACGTTACTGGTTTCGTTGGCACCGGTACTATTCCAACCCCGATTGATGAAGCTGAAATTAAGGAATTGCAAAAGAGAATGGGGCTGGATGAACCTAAATTTAAAATTGATGTTTCTGTTGGCTCCCCGGTTCGAATTATTGATGGTCCATTTAAGAATTTGGAAGGTAAAGTCACTGAAGTTGATGAAAATCGCGGCAAAGTTAAGCTGTTGATTTCCATGTTTGGTCGCGAAACACCAGTCGAATTAGATTTCTTACAAATTAATAAGATTTAATAATTAATTTACCGTAAGGTTGGTTGCGGGCCCTAATTAAGGCGCGCTTCTCCGCAAACCGCCAACAAAATTGTATGGCTAAAAAAATAGTTACTCAAATTAAATTACAAGTCA
>DAONSQ010000049.1:0-3687 GCA_035411265.1 bacterium
TAGTTTAGTAACACATGGAGAAAGTGTCTAGTGTTTGGGGTACCTTCCAGTTAATAATGTCTTTTAATTTTGTTGATTACGCATCTATTACTGACAAGAGAATCAAAGATAAGTTAGAGGCATTTGCGTTGAGATATAAAAAAATAAGTGAAGGTCATATTTTATAGTTACAATTATCTGTAACCCTTATATCAATTCCTGTGTCACTTGTGTCACTTTTTAAGAAAAATCATAGCGCACGAGGATCTTATTTATTAAAGACTTAAAAAATTACCGAAAGCCTTGCTGGGCTTACCGAAACCACGGTTCCAGCCCGAGGTAGCCCGCCAATAAAAACAGTGTTTATTAAAGATAAACACTGTTTTTTGTAGAAACTACAAGTTTGTTTTAGATTTGACTTTAATCTATTTTGGGTATATACTCATAATAGATAAGTTACAAAGGTCGACTTATTCTCAATAAATCAACCTTAACAACAAATTTATGCCAAGACTAAATGGAATGGGGCCTCAAGGACTAGGACCACAAACTGGCCGAGGAATGGGTCAATGTACTACAGGTGAAAGAATGAATTGGTGTGGACGAAGAATGATGGGTCGCGGTAATTTTTACTCCACCCTATCAGTCCAAGATCAACTAACAGCCCTAGAGCTGGAAGAAAAATCTTTACTTAATGAAATTGAAAACATTAAGGCCGAAAAAGAAGCCCTAAAGAACCAACAATAAAAGAAGGCGTGGGAAACCGACCCCTTAAACGGGGTCGGACAGCCTTCTTTTATAATCACAAACTAACAAATATTTGTTAAATTTTCAACATTATGCCTCGACCACGCCATTGTTTTTGCAAAATGATTAGATTTAATCCTAAAATTATTTTTTTTAAACCACAAGGCATTCCACTAAAAGAACTACAAATAATTGAATTATCCTTGGAAGAGCTAGAAGCTTATCGCCTTAGACATGCCGAAGATTTTGACCAACAACAAGCTGCTGAACAAATGAAAGCCTCAACCAGTACTTATCAACGAATTCTCTACTCTGCTTATAAAAAAATCGCTGAAGCTCTAACTACTGGAAAAGCAATTAAGATAATCAAACATAACTAAAGAAAAACTTTTAATCATTATCACTGTCTTAATCGACGTCATTGGTATCGGCGTAGTTATTCCAGTTATCCCGTTTTACGCCCAAAGCTTTGGCATGTCACCCCTGCTGATTACAATGATGTTTTCAGTTTTTTCGTTATTTGCCTTTTTATCTGCACCGCTACTGGGCTCATTATCTGACCGGCTTGGTCGTCGGCCGATTTTAATTATCAGCCTTCTTAGCACTGCTATTGGCTGGTTTGTTTTTTGCTAGCGCCAAAAGCATTGCTTTTTTATTTCTTGGTCGAATCATTGATGGCCTAGCAGCTGGTAACTACCCTATCGCCCAAAGCTATCTAGCCGATATCTCTCGTAATGATCAAGAAAGAACCGCTAACATGGGATTAATCGGCGCTATTTTTGGTTTAGGTTTTATTTTCGGTCCAATGATCGGTGGACTACTCGCCCAATTTGGCACAACTGCTCCTTTTTACTTTGTCGGTGCTTTAGCTACAGCCAATACAATTGCCGCTTTCTTCTTTTTACCAGAATCCAACCAACAAAAAAGCAACAATAAATTATCACTAAATCCCTTTAAAACCTTAAAAACAGCTATCTTAGATAAAAGATTACGACTTCGCTATTTAATTATCTTTCTTTTTAATGCTGCCGTTGCTATGCAGCAAGCCATTTTCGCTCTCTACCTTTACGATAATTTTGGTTTTCAAGCTGCTATGGTCGGTTATGTTATGACCGCCACTGGCGTTATGATGGCGATTAATCAAGGCTTTTTACTAAAAAGATTTTGGCTAAAAAGATTTTCCGAAGCCAAGTTGGAAGTTTGGATGTTTTTAGTTTTAGCCTTCTCTCATTTCTTATTATTACTCGGACATTTATCCACTTTAATTATCGCCATGTTTTTGATGGTGGCTAGCCAATCAGCCTTGCATGTCGTTATCGCCAGCCGCATTGCCGGACTAGCCGGCCACGATAAGCGTGGTGAAATCTTGGGCGTTACTTCATCAATCCAATCTGCCGCTGCTATTGTTGGCCCGCTACTAGCTGGTTTTATTTATAATCATCACCAATCATCAACATTTTTAGTTAGCATTATCTTACTCATTGCCGCCTTTTTAATTATGAAAAAATTTGTCGCCAAAGATTGGCAACAAAAAGAAGATTTAACCGCTAATGAATTAATCTCACTTGAAACCCTATAAAAAAATATAAAAAAAAGACCCCTTAGGGGTCTTTTTTTATTGGACAAATCTAAACCTATTCTGCTTTGACTAAGCCAATAACCTCACCATTGCCACCAGTTAAAGTCATGGTGTTGGCACTAAGACCATAACCAATACCCTTTTCTAAACCGCTCAAAATAATATTTTCCACCTCCATCAAATTAGTTTCACAAGCCATTTCAGTGCTCATAATGCCGCCATTAGCAATAATATTACTTCCTTCGACAATTTTAAACTGACCATTTAAGTTATTACAAATTTTGCCACTAATAACATCACCAGTAAAAGTTATTTGACCATCGTAATTAAGTAAATCGATCATCTCGCTATTTTTAACCAATGAAACCAATTTCCAAGTTCCAGTAATCGTTTCCTCACCGCCAACCGGCTCCTTATCAACAGCAACACCAGACAATTCCTGATTAACAACCTGTCTTAATTTATTTTCCTGAGCTCTAGGGCTATACTTTAAAAGCCACCAACCAGCGCTAATAATTACCAAGGCTAAAACAATGATAATTGTTAAATTTTTCTTATTCATAAATTTAGCTTTATTTAGTTTTGATTAAGTTTAAAAGTTGTTCAGCTGTTTTTTCTAAAGTCTGCCTTTTTAAGGAATAAATCAGCTGCCGCCCCTGCCTTTCCTGCTCTACTAATTCGGCTTGGCGCAGAGTTGCCAAATGGTGAGACAGTGATGGGGCTGTAATATCAAAATGCTTACCAATCTGGCCGGCATTCAGATTTTTTTTGCTTAATAGCTTAATAATCTTTCGTCGACTAGGATCAGTTAAGGCGCCTAAAATTTCGTTTAAATACATAAAGTTAATATTTAGATGTATGCCTAAATTATACCGCGTCTATAATTACCGGTCAACTATTGACTAAAAGTAGATAAAGTGTTAAACTGTAGCCAGTTCTTTAAAGGAGGAATTATGCCGAATTCAATGTGGACCCCCAGTGGTCTTTACATTTTAAGATCCGGCCCTAATGCCGGAAAAAGTTTGGAATATCTACTGCTCCATGACCCAGCAAAAATCGTTTTGATGAGACAAGCCTTGGAAAAGAATGCCTCATCGACATCCCATTTGAATGAATACCACAATCACCTCTTGTGGCTTGTGGAACAAATCGAAAAACTCTCACATAACCTACCCTGTTGCTGTTGCGAACAGCCAGCCGAAGTAATTTTAGCCCTAGGTGATTCCAGGCAGGGCTATACGCCACTGCCCAAAGTTTATTGCAAGAGCTGTGCCGAAGCTGAAATTGCCAAACATCGGCAATTAGGTACTATTGTGTCTTTATCTCCATGGGGACTAAGATACTTCCAGTGCAAAAAAGACATGAAGAGAGTCTGGCAAGTC
>DAONSQ010000050.1:0-3623 GCA_035411265.1 bacterium
ACTCACAATCTTGCAGAAAAATCTCCATCAAGGATTAAACACTGTTAGTCATGTTGCTAATAAGAATGCTAACATGCCAATCTTGAACAATGTCTTGTTAAGTATTAAAGACGGTTTAATTAATTTAGCAGCAACTAACCTAGAAATTGGTATTACTAAACAAATCCGTGGCAAAGCGGATAAGGATGGCAGTATTACTGTTGATTCTCGAGTTTTTAGCGATTATGTTGCCTTATTACCTAATGAAAAAGTGGAAATCCAATTAAATAAAACCGATTTAAAAATTAGCTGCCAACAATATCAGACAACAATTAAGGGACAAGAAGCTCAAGATTTTCCAATTATTCCTCAAGTAGAAAAGAAAATGTGTTTTAATTTGGCAGTTAATGATTTAAAAGAAGCCTTGAGTCAAATTTTGTTTGCAGTTAATCCTGGTGATAATCGAGCAGAATTAACTGGCGTTTTATTTGATATTAAAGAAAAGAAAATTAATTTAGTAGCAACTGATAGTTTTCGTTTAGCTAAAGCAGAAATTAGTTTTAGCTTGGAGGCTGGTCAAATTGGACCGGAAGGGATGAAAATAATTATTCCTTTTAAAACAATGCAAGAAATTCTACGAGTTATTAGTTCTGGTACTGATGATTTAACTGAGGGAGCTGATCAACTTAAAATGTTTTTATCGGATAATCAGGTTTTATTTGTTTATCAAGATGTCGAATTAGTTTCCCGGTTAATCGAAGGGCGTTATCCTGATTATGAACAAGTAATGCCAGTCAATTTTAAAACAGAAACCATCATGGAACGTTCGGATTTTTTACGGGCTATCAAGATGTCATCAATTTTTACTAGTAATACAACCAATGCTATTGATTTAGTAATTGATAGTGTAGAACAAAAAATAATAATTGAAGCGGTAGCCGGTCAAGTTGGTAGTCAACAAGCCGAAGTTCCAGCTAAGGTTGATGGTCAAAACAATAATATCCGTCTTAACTATCGCTATATTTTAGACTGTTTGAATATTTTGCCTAATGGTCAAATTGCCTTCAAGATGATTGATGATGTGGCGGCTTGCCAGTTGAGCGTTCCAGGGAATGAGAATTACCAGTATATTATCGTGCCTTTACGCAAATAAAAGTTTAATTTTTTTGATTGGTGTGAGTGATTAAAAGTAAAGCTAGTAAAGCGAGCAGATTACCGCGGCTGCGTTTGCTGGACCAATCGAATTTTGTCAGGTTATCGATTAATTTTTCTAAAGTCACCAATTTTAAATAACTCGCCTGCTCGACTAAACGCCGGCTAACGGTTAAAGGTAAACCTAAGTTTTTTTCAATAACTGTTGGCTGATCACCAGCTTCTAAGCGGGCTTTTATTTTTAAAAATTGCAAAGTCTGACGAACTAAAAGATTAACAGAAATTATTAATTCTGTTTCATCGGTGATAACTTCTTCTAGAAGTCTGGTGGTGGCGGCTAAATTTTGGTTGCTAATTGCCTCTATGAGCTCGAAAAGATGGTTAGAGGTGTCATTGACTAGTAAGCGGACTTCCGCTTCACCTATGGCTTTGTGGGGATTATTTTGACTAGTGTAGTTAGCTAGCTTATTAAGTTCATGGCTAACTTGCCAAAAATTGTAATTTGTTAGATTAAGAAGTAACCGACCAGCAGTTGGTTCAATCTGACAATTTTTTTCTTTAGCTAAACTAGTTAATAACCGCTCAGCTTCTGTTCCGGTTAATTTAGGAAAATATTTGGATTGATTGTTGGCGGTTAATAATTTAAATAACTTGGTTTGAATTTTGGTTAATGGTTTGCCGCGGCCTTCAAGATCTAAAATTACCGGTTGTTTTTTACCGGCTTGAAATTTTAACTTCAAGCGTTCTTCAATTATTATTAAAGTTGTAGCAGTTGGTTGAGTAAAGGTAGAATCTTCTAAAAAATTAATTAAACCATTTAAGATAGCTGGATTTTTGGCGCTAAAAGGATTGGTTAAAATAATTGCTTTGGCGGATTCGAATAAGGAAGTGCTATTTAATTCAGCAATAATTTTTAACCAATCAGCTTCGGCAGCATTGAAGCGCAACAAAGCAGCCCGAGCACTTAATTGCTTCAGGCTGGCAGTGTTGATTTGAAAATCATCTTCACCGTAATAAAAATAAAGCATACGGTGATTTAATTATTATTCAACAATTTCCTCCTCTGTTATTTCAGTGGTTTTTTTAGTTTTTCGACCGGTTTTCTTAGCGGCTGGTTTTTCTTCAATAACTGGCTCAGCTTCAGTAATAATTTCTTCAGCTGGTTCAGCTTCGTTGGAAGTAATATCTAGATGCCAGCCAGTCAAGCGAGCAGCTAAGCGGACGTTTTGACCATCACGACCGATAGCTAAAGATAATTGATCAGAATTGACAGTAATAACGGCGTGTTTATTTTCATAATCTAATTCAACTTGTTCAATCTTAGCTGGAGCCAGTGAATTGGCAATAAATTTACTAAGATCATCACTGTATTCGATAATATCAATTTTTTCGCCGCCAACTTCATTAATAATGGTTTGAATACGAGAACCGCGCTGACCGACACAAGAGCCGATCGGATCAACATTTTCACTATTAGCAATAACAGCCACCTTAGAACGGCTGCCAGCTTCGCGAGCGACTGCTTTTAAGTCAACTAAGCCATTAGAAATTTCAGGAATTTCTAAATAGAAAACTTTGCTTAAAATCTCATCGGCGGTGCGAGACAAAACAATTTCTGGACCGCGGCTGCTAACACGGACTTCTTCAACAAAAACTTTAATACGGCTATTGGAACGGTAAGATTCACCAGGAATTTGATATTGAGGCAAAATAACGCCAGTAGTTTTGCCGACATCAACTAAAACATTACGGCCTTCACGGCGTTGGACAATACCGCTGATAACTTCTTTTTCCTTGTCTTTAAAATCAGCGTAAATCATATTGCGTTCAGCTTCACGCAATTTTTGAATAATAACTTGTTTAGCTGTTTGAGCAGCCATGCGACCATAATCAGTATGAACTGGTAATTCAGTTACTATTTCTTCGCCAATTTGGATATCTGGATTAATTAATAAAGCTTCACACAGTTGGATTTCAGTTTTAGGATTAAATTTGCGGATAATTTCACCGTTTTCATCGCGGATTTCCGTTTGAATCTGATCTTCCGCCTTGAGATTAACTGCTTCTTTAGCTGCTTCCGGGTCAATGGTAATGGTTGATCCTTGCAAGTTTTCTAAAGTTAAAGAATTGGTAAAAGTCATTAAAGGCATATCCTCGACTACAGTCTTAACATCAAAAACTCGGATTTTTGTTAAATCTTCATTGTAAGTGACTTTGATATTCTGATTTTTGTCGCCATAGTCTTTGCGATAAGCAGCCGCTAAAGCAGCTTCAATGGTTTCGATTACGGCATCATAGCTGAGGTTTTTTTCTTCACAGATCAGCTTGATGGCGTTCATTAATTCAGACATAATATTTAAGAAAATGGATTGGCTAATAAAAAAGCCAGTTTAATCATAAACTAGCAATAAATTGATTATACCAGAATTAGCTAAGATGTCAATAGCTATTGACAATTTTGTAAAAATGTTATATAGTTAAACGTCGTACCT
>DAONSQ010000051.1:0-3469 GCA_035411265.1 bacterium
TGGCAGCCAAGCATAAAACCAGGTGAAGGAGTGCCGTTATAATCACGGTTACATTCGATTGGAACATTAAGGCTATCTTTAAGTAAATAATATTCATCATTAACCTCAATTAAACGAATTTCGTCTAAGAAATAGTTACTTGAATGGTTAAATCTTAAAACAATGCCGCTGGTTGGAGTGTTGACATCAATCGTGCTGGAGGCAGCAACAGTATAAAAATTCCAACCAGAATTAAGAGTAATAGTTGGGCTTAAAGTACTTAAGACGCTAGAATTGGTAGTATCATAAATACTAATGGAATTAATTGTAGCATTACTTGATTGTGGTTTAGCAAAAAATTGTAAACGATATTTTTTACCTTTTTCAATACCTAAATTATCAAGGGAAACTTCACTATAATTAGAAAGAGTAGAGATAGAAGAGCCGTTATTTCTAAAAGTATCGGCTTGAACAGATGCGTTATCCCAATTTTCGGTGGAGTTATTGTCAAAAGAAAAGCTGGTTACTAGGCGCCAATTGGCTGAGCCAGTACCGCTATAACGGCGGCAACCATTTTGTGAGGCCGAACAAGATGAACTTTCAGTCGGTAAGCCTTTATAAAGACAACGTTGGTGAGTTTCATCCCAAGTGCCACCATTTTTACAAACAACACATTCAGCGCGGTTACTAATCCAGTTACCGTTAATTAGATTACAGCTAGCAGCACTGGTGATATTGGTAACCACGTTATTTTCAGAAAGACGATAGGTTTGGCAATTAGCACTGCAGGTAATGGTTTTGGAATAAGGTACGTAAAATATTTCACCAGCTTGATTGCGAACTTCGCGACAATCAGGATTGTAATCGCCAGAATTAATATCTAAAGAAGCAGCGGTACATGGCCTGACAGAAGCTTCGGTTAATTTCGGTGCGCCATTAGTTTCAGCTCGTAAGGTGTGAGATGATAGCTGCAATCCAGTGTTTTCGTTATTTTCCCAAGTATAAAATTCAGCACAATTAGCATTTGCCTCATCTGGCTTAACACATTGACGCAGATAACTATAATATTCTTTAGTCTCGGCATTAGCATCAGTGCTTAAATTAGTAAATTCGTTACAGCCGACATTAGCGCTAGAACAAGTAACCGCTTTATCCGGGATTAATGATTTTTCCTGGCCAATATTAAAATTAGTCGGTTCTTGCCAGAAAGAGGCAAAATTAACACAGCTGGAGGGACAATAATTTTGTAGATTAATTTTGGCGGGAATATTGTCACCAGTGTTTTTATTAGTAAAAAGTTTACAATCAGCTTCTTGTGGTAAACAGGTGCGAGCGTAATTCCTGCATTCAGCTGGAGCGTTGGCTTTTAGGCGACGACCAGTACCGATTTGTTCATAGCAGAGAGTATCTAAATCCTTAGGAATTAATTTTTCGTAAGTATAGGCGGCTTCGCGATATTTTTTATAACCTTGATTACCTTGACTGGCTATTTCGAACATAATATTGTCGAGATAGAAGGTGCCAGAGCCAGCTTTATAAATTTTGAAAGAATTGGCGTTGTAGTATTCGTCATTATTGATAGTGACTGAAACCTTTTCCCAGGTTTGAGTCTGGGTTGTTTCTGTTTCGGTCCAGGAAGTGGTGCTTAGACTATTGCCAATGGCAAGTTTAACTGGACTGGAATCGTTATTATAAATATAGGCGCTCAAAGTATAGCTGACGCCTGGTCGCATTAAAAAGTTTTTTGGCAGACTACTTTGATTGGGTGTGCTCCAATCAGAAGAAACAAGTCCACCGGATCCGATAGGTTGTAGTTTTAGCGCCTTATTGCCAGCATAAACTTTGTCGCTACTACTAACAACGGTAATTGAGCCACCCATAGTAGAATAAAAATTCCAATTATCGAGCTTACCATCCGTATTATTAGTAGCCCCAACGGTGCTGAATTCAAAATCGCCGTTAAATAATAAGTTGACACCACTGTTATCTTTGAGGCGAATCAATTGTTGGCAACCAGCCTCACTAGCTGAACAATCTTCAACTTTACCAGAAAGATAGTATTTATCAGTGGTGGTGTTGGGGGCACAGGTAAAGACTGAATTAGCGTAATCATACTTAGTACAATAGCCAGCGCAACCACTATTATCAGCATTACAGCTACTGAAATTTAAAGTATTGGCTAGATATGATGTTTTTTGACCAGCAGTATTAGTGTAAGTCTGGCAGGTATTATAATTGGCATCGCAAGTATTGGAGGGAAATTTCCAGGTGCGACGATCTTCAGTACAATAACCATAAAGTTCGCAGCTGTTATTAGCCCCCTCTTTGATACAGCTTTGTTCATCGGCGCAATAATTACTAGTGCGTAAAAGATTGACAGTGCTTAAAACAGCCGGAGATGTTCCAGTGGCCGCCTGATCTTCAGATAAGATGTCCATGTAATCAACTTGGTTACCAAAGCCAGATTTGGCACAGTAACTTCGCGGTGCTTTAAGTGGCCAATTAGGGTCAATCAATCCTTTGCACCACTCAACATTATAACCAGTATCGTATTCATCTTTATCATTATAGCAGCCAATCATATCAGCGATAGTAATGGCTTTGCCTTGATTGTAACCGTTAGTATTAATCATTTCAGCAGCAACCTCCCAGCTAACCGGTAAAATACGATATTTGCGAAGAATCTTCATGGAGCGCCAATTAATATCGCCAGTTTCGAGATTAGTGCTGGTAAGTTTATCAGAACCAAAGTTAGCATTGCCATTAAGTAGTTTTTTCTTTAAAGCTTGGCCAATAGTTAACTCCTGACTAATAGCCTGTACAAAATTATTGTTCACCACGCAATTCATGGCGCCAGGTTTGTTGGGGTCAGGGCAAGAAGCTAAGTTATTTAATAAATCGATATCATGACCTGAAGTGAAAGCCATGTCGGTAATCGGTGCTAAAAGAGCTTCTGATTCAGCTTGGCCAACATTGGCTGAAGAGTAAAAGTCAAATAATTTAGTGTTAGCTGTTTTAGTATCATCATCTTGATCGGCCAGTAATTTCATTAGGCGTTCCATGGCCTTGTCGTAAAGCTTGTTACTTAAGACCGAAACAAAAACATTAGCAGCATCAATAAAAGCATCACCAGTTTGTGACATTAAGGCGCTGCTCTGTAGAAATTTAACATTTTCTAAATTGAGTGCAAAATTACCGGGTAATTCTAAAAGTTTTCCACCGGCGTTAGTATTTCTAACAGCTCCTTGATCCTCTGTCCTTTGAGCTTCAGCCACCCTAACTTCGGTTTGAACATAGGTATTTCTTTTTGAATTTAAAGACATGGCAATGCCAATGTCATTAGCTCTAGGGTCGAAATAATTTTGAACATTTTTTAGATAGGCCGTTTGATCCTTAACTGAATCTTGGATTGCTTTGTCCCAATTTTTAAAAATTTGTGTAGCTGAACAAAGATCTTCAGTGTCTTTGGTATTGGCGCTATCAATACCTA
>DAONSQ010000052.1:0-3427 GCA_035411265.1 bacterium
TAAAGCTGCGGGACTAACACCAACAGTATCTAAAACAAACTTAATAATCATGTAGCTACAAAAAATAATCGCCAGACCAATTAAAGCATTAGTAACAGTCTGTAGACCTGTCTTGAATTTCTCGCTTTTGCCATTGGCAATAATCATTTGAATCCCACCCCAAACCAACATGGCAAAAGCAAAACTACCCGAAAGACCCAAAATAGCTTTGGCCACAAAAATAATTAATTCTTGAACAGTATTCAAATCGTAACTACCATCTTCATAACCTTTGGTCGGTACAATTTGCTGGGCCCAACTAATTGTTGGCGTCATTGTCGCTACTACAGTCAAAGCAAGAGTAGTAATTTTTTTTATTTTCATATTAATTGGCTGGTTTTAAGGTTTGCTGTAATTTACTAGCCGCTAAATTGGCTTGAGCTTCCAGTTGCTCTGGACTATCTAAAACACCATCAACTAAATTAGCAATAATCTTATTGGCATTAACTGAATCATAACCTCGATACCAGCTTTTAGCTGTTAAAAGCTGACTAGCAAAAATATCTAAATATTCTTCTGACAGTTGTTTTTCAATTAAGCTTCGCAGGGCGGTTGGTTTCTTGGTTTTATTTAAATAAGTTGTTACATTTTCAGCCTTAGTAATAAATTGAACAAAATCCCAAGCCTCATTGACATGCTGGCTTTTCTTGGAAACAGTCTCCACCCAATAATTGGCAATATTAATCGGCTGGCTGGTGCTAGCAATTTGGGGCAACTTGCTAATACCAATATTTAAATCTCTCAGATATTCGTCAGCATTATCACCAGAAAAACCAGAACGCCGAGCAGCTACAATTAACGGAATATGATAACTATAACCAAACATCACTGCCGCCTGTCCACGAACAAACAAATCAAAAGAATTGCCCAAACTCTTATCCCAGCAATAAACTTCTTTATTAACATTAGCAAAATCACTATAAAAACGAATAGCTTCAACCCCGGGATAATAACGACTACCCTGTCCTGATTCTAAATTAAAAACCACTCGACCATTCTCAACAACTGGAGCTTTACTTTGCAGCATTAAGGCCGCCAAAATATCTTGAGATCGCTCGACATTACTGCCACCACCCAAAGCTGCCCCCGCCTGAACAATATTTCCCTGAGTATCACGCTTAGTTAATCTCTTGACTATATCTTGAAAATTACGATCCCAATAGGCCGGTGGAGTTACAATACCTTCAGCATTAAAAAGATCTTTATGATAAAACATGGCTAGAGTATCAACTGACAAAGGCAGACCCATAATTTTATTGTCTACCAATACATCATCAGAAACAACATCAACAAAATTAGAACGCAAATCTTTAATACTCAGACTTCGGCTCTTTTTTAATTCATAAACAATTTCTTTTTTAATACTACCCTTTTGTACTGGATAAACCATAGAAATAACGTCTGGAAGTGGGGCAATTTTATTTTGATAGTTTAAAATCTGGCCATTTTCAATAGAAAAAATATCTGGACCACGATCTTCAGCTAAAGCATTAATGATTTCTTTTTCATACTCATCATAACGCAATTTACGATAATTAATCGTCACATTAGGATGAAGAGCTGTATATTTATCAATTAATTCTTGAAAATCATCTGGCTCATCCCAAGCTCGCCAGTAATTAAGCGTCACTGGTTTCATGGCTTGTTTGACTTCGGTTGATTGAACTTTACAACCAAAGCCGCTCGTCATTAGACCAACTGCCATTAAGGATAAAGCACTAATTTTTTTCCACATAATTTAATAATTAGAAAAACGATATTGCAAACTTTCTGTTAGATGTATTTTAGCAATTGTTGGCTCATCCGCCAAATCGGCAATGGTTCGAGCCAGACGCAATAATCGATAATAGCCCCGTGCTGAAAGGTTTAATTTATCAATCGCTTGTCTTAACACCATTTGACCAGCCTGATCAATTTGGCAAAATTCTTTAATCGCAGCAACTGTTAATTCTCCGTTAGTAATAAATTTAGTATTTTTAAATCTTTCTAGCTGCTTTTTTCTAGCTTGAATAACCAGTTGGCGCAAATCACTAGAGCTTTCACTTTTAATTTGACCAGTTAAATCTTCAACAGGAACTCGCGGCACTGTTAACTGTAAATCTAACCGATCAAGTAGCGGCCCTGACAAACGTCGACGATAATTAGCCATCTGTTTCTGGCTACACTGGCAAGCTTGTCGATCATCACCATAAAAACCGCACGGACAAGGATTCATTGCTGCTAAAAGTAAGCATTTAGCTGGAAAAATTAATTGGCCAGAAATTCGATTAATCGTCACGACACCATTTTCTAACGGTTGGCGCAATCCCTCTAAGACTGGCCGTGAAAATTCTGGTAATTCATCCAGAAACAAAACGCCTCGATGAGCCAAAGAAATCTCGCCTGGCCGCGGCCAAACACCACCACCAATTACTGCTGCCGCTGAAGCGCTATGATGTGGTTGACGGAAAGGCCGTTGACGCGGCAAACCAACAGCAGCTCTAAATTGACCGATAACGCTATAAATATTGGCAACTTCCAAAGCTTCACTTTCAGTTAAATCAGGCATGATACCCGGTAAAGACTGAGCTAATAAAGTTTTGCCAGAACCAGGCGGACCAATCATTAATAAATTGTGATGACCCGCTGCAGCAATCATTAAAGCTCGCTTAGCTAAAATTTGCCCTTGAATCTGGTTAAAATCAAAGCTCTCAAACTGAACCTCGCTAGTAACTTTTGCCTGATTAACAACTAATGGCGGTAATTTTTTTCTCAATTGTTCTACAATTTGCTGCAAAGACTGAGCAGGCCAAATCTCAATACCTTTAATCAAGCTAGCTTCAGCCGCATTACTAAGCGGGACAATAATCGCCCTGAGGCCAGCTTCACGAGCTCGCTGAACTGCTGGCAAGATACCATTAACTCCCCGCAAATGGCCATCGAGCGATAATTCACCTAAACAAAGAACATCCTTTAAGCAATCGACAGGTAACTGTCGATTGGCTAGCAAAATGCTTAAAGCAATCGGCAAATCATAGTTTGGACCTTGCTTGCGCAAATCAGCTGGCGCCAAATTGATAGTAATCCTTAATTTTGGCAACTCTAAATCAGAATTGCGAAAAGCACTGCGAATTCTTTCTCTGGCTTCAAAAATTGAAGCATCTGGCAAACCCACGATAATAAAAGTACCAATCTCACCACTGCCGATATCAGCTTCAGCTTCAACTAGTTCAGCTTGAAGACCAATTAATCCGGCGGAAATCACCTTGGCCGACATAAAAAGAACAGGCGAACAGATGGTGACAAAACCACCATCAACCCCTCCTGATGTTAAAAATTAATACTTTAATTATAGCTCAAAATAAAAAAATCAGCCAATCTGACTGATTTTTTTATTCTCAATTAATCT
>DAONSQ010000053.1:0-3144 GCA_035411265.1 bacterium
CTAAGGGGTTAGACATAATTGTGACTGACCACCATCGTGAATCGCCGGATCCAGCCGATTGGCCAGACTGTTTAGTAATTGATCCGACAATGGCTAAAGAAGATTATCCCTGTAAGTTTTTAGCCGGAGTTGGCGTGGCTTTTAAAATGGTCCAGGCGCTGCTGCAGCGCTCAACTTTGGATAGTTCTCAAAAACAAAGTTTGGAGCGCCGCTGTCTTGATTTAGTGGCCCTAGGGACGATTGCTGATTGCGTGCCGCTGGCCGGCGAGAATCGCCAACTGGTCAAGCAAGGTGTTGAGGTGCTAAATGAATGGCGGCGAGTCGGCTTGCGTGAATTAGCTCGAGTAGCCCAAATCACCGGGGAAGTTAATGAGTGGAATATTAGCTGGCAATTAACGCCGCGGATTAATGTGGCTGGTCGTCTGGATCACGCCAATACTGCTTATCGTTTGCTAACTACTACCGACCAAGCCGAAGCGGCCCAATTGGCTGATGATTTAAATCAAAAAAACTTAGAGCGGCAACAAAAAACCCAAGAGATAGTTGAATTTTGTTTGAATGAACTATTGGAATTACAAGCTGACGATAGCCTGCTGGCCTTTGTCAGTCCGCGCCAAGAGCCGTGGCCAGAGGGGATTATTGGTTTAGTCGCCGGCCGTTTATCGGAAAAAACGGCCAAGCCGGTGTTAGTGATTACTAAGAGCGAGAATGGTTACAAGGGGTCGGGCCGCAGCAATGTGGAGAATTTTAGCCTAATTGCTCAGTTGGAAGAGGTGGCCAAAGATTTAGATCGTTTTGGCGGCCATGCCGGTGCCTGCGGCTTTAGTTTGACCGTTCAGCAGTTGCCCAATTTCTTAACCAATATTAAGAAGTTGGCGGCGGCTAAATTGACCGGTTTAGATTTGCGGCCGAAATTAATTATTGATGGTGAATTGCCGGCCGATCAAATCGATTTATCATTAGCGGAATGGCTGGAAAAATTAGCTCCTTTTGGCCAGGGCAATCAACAGCCAAAATTTGTAGCCTACCGGCAAACGATTCGCGATATTAATACGATGGGAGCCAATAAGCAGCATATTAAATTGCGACTGGGCAATTATTGGGCGCTAGCCTTTGGTCAAGCTGAAGACTATCAGGCTCAAGCCTTGCAACCAGGTAGTCAGGTGGATTTGGTCTATAGTTTAGATATCAATCGTTGGCAGGGCCAAGCCGAACCGCAGTTAAAGATTGTTGATTTGCGGCTTTCAGCTGATAAATAAATTAAAACGAAGCATATGGTCAAAAAATTTGTTCATGAATATCTAGTTAGCTATACCGATGGCGGCGCCCGCGGTAATCCCGGGCCAGCCGGTATCGGTGTGGTTTTACAGAACAAGGATGGTGCAACGATCGGTGAATGGTCGGAGTTTCTGGGTATTGCCACTAATAATCAGGCTGAATATAAGGCTTTGTTATTAGCCCTTAAACAAGCGGTTGCTTTGGGCGCCATTGAATTAGAATGCCGTTTAGATAGTGAGCTGGTGGTTAAGCAGCTCAAGGGCGAGTATAAAGTCAAACATCCCGACCTCAAGCCTTTATTTGAGCAAGCCAAAAGCTTGATTTCTCAAATTAAAAATGTTAGCTTTAAGCATATTCCTCGCGAGTTGAACAAGCAAGCTGATCGGTTGGCCAATCAGGCGATGGATCAGGGTGGAGATTTTTAGGACGCATAGCTCAGTTGGTTAGAGCGTACGGTTCACATCCGTAAGGTCACAGGTTCGAATCCTGTTGCGTCCACCAGTAAGAGTCTCTCTGAAAAGAGGGATTTTTATTTTTGTGCGGAATGTGCTTGTTTACTGTATAAGTTAGCGATTTTGTGGCTATTGGAACGGTTCGAACATGAGCGATACCATTTGGTCAATTTGAATGAGTTAAGAAATTATTATGGCTTATATTAGAGGGAAATAACCTTTTGGTGAGTGGTTCGAACATTACACAGATCTCTTGTAAATTTTGACCTGCGCGCTATAATACAACTAACCATAGATTACATGTCTTTTATGACCAAAGAACAAACAATTGGGCAGAAAATTAGAGCTTGGCGTGCTAAGAAGAATTTAACGCAAGACGAGCTCGCGAAGAAGGCGGATATACCCTATCCAACCTTGATTAAGATTGAGTCGGATACTGTAACCAATCCGACGCTGGAGACTGTGAAAAAGATTGCAGCTGGCTTAGGAGTTACGCTTGATGAATTAACACAATAATTTATGCCTAAAATTAACGAAGCAACGGACACAGATCTGAAAATAATAGAGGAATTAAAAAAACTCGGCTGGAAAGTCGGAGATACTTTGCTGTATCAACAAGAATACGCTCTGACGCCCGAACAACAAAAACTATTTGAAGGAAGAAAAAGCGTTAAACCAGATATTACACTTTTAGATTTGAATCATAATATTGTTGCTATTTTTGAAAATAAATTTGAAGATGAGAAAAAAGCACTAACAAAACTACGAACACTTTACGCTACAGTTTTAAAACCTCGTTTTTTATATGCCTGCTCACCAGAACGCATCCTTTTTTATGACACCGAATGGAGAGGACTTGAAGCTGGTGAATTTCGCCAAGTCAACAGTTTGATGACACTTGAAGAAATGCAACTCAAAATTGAACAAGCGAGAAAAATAAATCTTGATCGAGAAATAACCATTGATAAAGGTATTGCGGGAGGAATCAATCCAAGTTGTGGCAAAGAAGCCTATTATCAAGCTGAATGTATTCAAGCGCTTATTCAAAGATATAAAGAGGGTAAACAAAAAATGCTTGTGCATATGGCGACTGGGCTTGGTAAAACCAGAACCATGGTCGCTTTCACGAAAGCACTTTTGGAATACAACATGGCAAAGCGTGTTTTATTTGTGGTGGACAGAGTCATGCTTGCCGAGCAAGCTATCAACGACGGATTTTCGCTTATCAGTAAAGAATATTCAGCCGTCCGCATTACTTCCGGAAATTACAAGCAATACAAAAACGCACAAATCCATGTTGTGGTTATTGATACACTAGAAAATATTTATCAGAATATCCCGAGCACTTTTTATGACTTAATCATTGTTGATGAATGTCATCGCTCAATCAATATCAACCGCAAACTTATTTTTG
>DAONSQ010000054.1:0-3125 GCA_035411265.1 bacterium
TCAATAGCTACCAAGAACTGATTACCCATAATAAAATTATTTGGGTTTTCTAGTTTAATATCATAGCTATCGATAACTTCTAAGTTATTATTCCAAACCTTAAGGCCTTTAGTGCCTAAAGTAACAACACGATCATTAAAAACATTAACAGAACGGAACCAGTCCCAAGAATTATCTTTTAACTTATTAACTAAATCAGGTTGTTGAGGATTGCTTAAATCATATTTATACAAGTAGCGTCCATTAACCGCATACAAAAACAACTGATTATTTTCTTGGTGAAAAGCGCAGTTATAAAAATTGTCACCAGGTAAATAACCAGTCTTGTCTGGAGCAACTTCAGCTAGCAAGCTGATTTTTTTATCAACTGTTTCCAGGATCTGTAGACGATCCATGTTGGTTGAAGCAATCAACAAGCGGCCATTAAAATTAATAGCATCACCCTGGTAATAGGGCTTAACTCGACCGAAAGTAAACGGCGTAGCCAAAGCCACAATCAGTAAAGCCAAAACAATCGGCAAACCGAAACGAATTATTTTTTTTCGAGGATTTAACATAAAATGTGTTATTTTTATACTTTTCCGCCACCTAAAAAAGATGACTAGTTAGATTAACACATTTTTAAAAATAAGTCAAGAGTTTTACTCTACCGACCAATCCTGAACCTTACCCTGGCCCTTGGAACGGCTATCTTGGTCGAGATTAGTAGTTAATTCGCTTAATGATCCTTGCCAGACCTTTTCCGCCCAAGCATCATCAACCCTCCATTGACCAGCCTTAGTCAACGTTACAATCTCTCCCACCATTTCTTTTTTAGGATTTATTGACACATAAAAACTAGCTTGTTTGAGAGTAGCGTCATCGGGCCAAGCTGTTATCCGCCAATTTATCTTGCGGTTTTCACTATCATAAGACAAGTTTCCGCCAGTCAACCCAGCCTCACCTTGCCAAGTCGCCGCTTCACCCAGGACTGCTGAAAATTGAAGATCGTTTAAATCACCGCCACTATTATCAATGGACCAAGTGATTAAATAACTAGTCGGCAATCCTACTATTGGCGGCAATGGACCAATGCCAACTTGATCACCTTCAGCAGTATAGTAATAAGCACCAGCCGTAGCCTTGACTGAACCAGACTGTTTTAAAACAAATTCCTTTTTTGGCTCTTGCCAGATTTGCTGGCCAACTGTTGCCGCCAACTGACATAACATCTTATTTTCTCGAAGCTGGCTATCTTTCGGCCCAATCAATTTAATCCTTACCGTACTACTAGCCTGCGGTTCAATTTGGCCAGTTAAAACGCCGTCTTTTATCAGGAAGTTCGACTCAGCACTATCGCTAAAGACAAGCTTTTCACCAGATTCCATCTGGCAATCATAACTAAATTTTATCTGATGCTTTGCTTGACTAACGTATTTAATCTGCATAACCACCTCAGAATCCAACCCATCAATTACTGGCCGCTCTATTTCAGCTGTCCAAGACATTGGCAACTCTTGATAAACAATTGGTTGATGTTTAACTGGTTTTAGGCTTTCAACAATTTTTTGATTTATTTCCCACTGTGAGCCACGAATAATCCACCACAAAACAACTAAAACAATAATTAAAAATATAGCCCCCACATCTAAAATCAAATGCCAGGTTTTATTAGCATAAAGCTGTTCGTAACGATTCCGCCATTTGTTGATTATTTTTCTAATCATAGCTTTATTATACCACTAATTACGTTGCTGAACTAGGATTTCGCCTCGCCCGTCATTATTAATATCGCTAATCATTACCTGATAACCGGCCTTGCTATTGCCGCTAAAAGCCTTAAACTGCCCCAATAATTTTCCTTGACGATTAAAAATCCGAACCTGAGGCCCGCCGCCAATACTAGCCACCGCTACTATTTCAGCTTGACCATCACCACTAATATCACCAATAGCTGTCGATACGCCACCACGGAAATTTTTATCAAAAGCCAGCCATTCCGGTGTCAACAATTTGCCAGCTAGTGAATATAATCTAATTGTTGGTGCCTTATTGCTTTGTGGTGAAACAACTACGGCCATTTCTTGACTATTTAAATAACCGGCCGAAATGTTAATACCACCACGAAAATTTTTGTCAAAAGCCAGCCATTCCGGTGATAATAATTTCCCCTGATAATTATACTGACGAACCACTGGCGCCATATTGGCCCCCGCTCCAATAATCAAGTCGGGGCGCTTATTTTTATTAGGCAATAAAGCCAAACTCGGTCGACCGATATATTTAGCACCGAAAGGTTGCCATTTATTAATGATCTTGCCCTGCTTAGTGACAATAATCTGATTATTACGATTAAAAACCTGTTCTAAGCCACCCTGCAAATCCAGATCAGCCAAAATCACTTGATCACCAGCCGCTAAGTTGGTTTCATAAGCAAAAAAACCATTACGCACTGTCTGACCACGCTGATCAAAAACCCTAACAAAACCGCCATTATAAAAAGTCTGCTTAGTTACCTGCAATTTACGCTTTAAAAAAACCAAACCATCGTTCGGTTCTAAAGCTAGATAATTAACAATCTGACCATTATTAACTAATGGTGCCTGGGTCCCGCGAATTTTTTCTAATTCTTCATTTTTAAGTGAGTAAAGTTGGCGTTTATTAGTCGAATTAACAACAATAACACCATTTTCAAAGTCACGGCGCCAAAGACCAGCCTGAATTTTAGCATTATTAATTGCCAAAAGGTTGTAGGCCTTGGAGGTTGGCCGGCCTAATTTAACCGAATATTCATCGTACCACCATATTTGTTCATGCGACTCTTCACCGTAATCAAAGGAAAAAAAACCATCCCCTAAAAGAGCGCTGGTGAGACCGAAACGCATTTTTTGATAATTGTTTTTGTTGCCGTTATTATTGGCATTGCCATTAATAACATAAATTTTAGGATTATAATTCTGCTTGGGCAGCTTATCCAAGTAATACTCCATCGAAGCAGCCCAGCTGCCATTCCCCTCCCAATAGGCTGGAAAAGTTTCAAACATCCGACCATTAATCTGAGGTTGATAGCTAGTTAGCGAATTGCCATTAATTAAAATGATTTTTTTAGCCCCCAAATTATCTCTAGTTTTTTTAAACAAATTAGC
>DAONSQ010000055.1:0-2963 GCA_035411265.1 bacterium
ACCGCCAAGATCAAAAGATTTAGTCAAATAATCTTCTAGAGCTTTTTGATTACGAACACCAATTAAAAAAGTTTTAATAGCTTGACGTAAGCGATTTAATTGACCAGTTTGACGAATATATTGCTGCTGACTAACTAATTTGTTCAAGATATTTTCTAGGTCAAGTGGTTTTTTTAATATTTTTGTTGGTGTTGTGGTATTTGGCAATAAAGTAACCGGATTAGTTTTGGCTAAGCGATTGATATCGATTGGGGCTGAAAGTGGTTTGGATAAATAATCATTAATAACAGCCAGGATATTGATTTGAATTTCAGTGGCTAGTTTATTGGCTTGATCGTGATCGAGATTGTTGTTTTCAGCTAAGTATAGAGCTAGACGGCTAAGGGGTATCTCTTTGATAACTAGCTTAATAATAATACTAGCCAAAGAAAGATGATAAGCCTCTTCGAGATTATCAATAGCAGCTTTGGTGGTGGCTGAATCGAGCTTGGCTCTAACTTCAGCTGGGACTTGTTGGTATTTTTGTAGATAATCAAACATATTTTCAGCGCTTTTCTAATTTAGCGATCTCTTCTTTAATAGCTTCGCCCTCCAAGGTATTTTCGCCATAGCGACCAAGCATTAAACGTAGTTGATTAATTTTATTAGCAGTTACTGGATCAATTGCTGCTGGTGTTGTTTTTTGTTCTGGTTCCGGTTTCGGTTCTGGTTCAGGTTTTGGCTCTAATTCTGTTTTTGTTTGGCTAAGATCAGTGCCAAGGTTGTCGTTTTTTTCTAAGGGTAAAGGAATGATAGCCCAATCCTCGCCTTTATCATTGGGCATGCTATCGGGGAAGAATTTGATGTTACGATAAGTATTTAAAACATTTCTGAGCAATAGTTTTTCTGAGGAGTTAAGTTTAATGGTATTTTTGGAAGTGCCAAGAAATTCCGAAATACTTAAAGAAGTAAGATTATCAATCCCCTTTTCTGTGGCAAAACAACGTAGCCAGTTACTGATAGTTCCTGGGACAGTTTCTTTATTAACGTCAGGCGAAAAAGTAGTGACTATTTCTTGGTTTTGCAATAAGGCATTTTCGATTTTTTTCTTGGCGTCTAATTCTCGGCCAAGCCAGGTAAAAATTCTTTGATTAACGGCATCAATTGTTGGGCGGTAATTGTTGATTTCAACTAGTAAGTTTTCTTTAAATAAATCAGTGATGATTGCTTTTTCTTCTTCGGCAGTTGGTTTGGTTTTTTGTGGATCAGCGTTAAGGAAAGATAGTCGATCAATAACTGGCTGCAGGTAGAGTTCTTTTATTTCAGTGGCGATTTTTTTGGCAACTTCACTATCAAGATCAAAGCGTTGGGCTAGATATTCCCCTAAATTAGAGTAATTGATTTCGTTAATCACTAAAAGAATGATGGTAAAACTTAAATCTAGGCCGTAGCGGTCAGAGATGTTGTCCAGTATTTGTAGATAGCGTGGATGATTGAGTTCTAGGGTTAAAATATCGGGTAATTCGTAGAACTTTTCTAGACATTCAATTAAATATGATTCGCTAGGCATAGTGGTTATTGCTTATTGTCAAAATCGTGAATGAATTTGTTGATTTTATCGTTGTGGCGTTTATTGTCTTTTTTGTCCATAAAATAACGACGATCTTCAAAGGCACGACGTTCTAAAGTGTCTTTTTTGATATTATCCAATTTATCGTTATTTTTTTGTAAACCATTGCGGTTGTTGCTATTTTCTGGAGCTTCGTTAGTGGTTTCATCTCTGGTTTCGGCTGCATCGCTAGTTGGTCCAATTTTATTGGTAACATTATTGACAACATTGTTGTTGGTGATGTTGTTAACGATGGTTGTGCCATTTTCTTTAGCAATAACTTGTTCTACCGGAGAGGCTGGCTGAACACCACTAATAGCCGCGTTAATATCAGCAGTCGTAACTTGTTCGGGGGTGATATTCTTTTGACTAATGGTTTGCTTGATATTTTGAGCAACAACAGCAGTGTCATCAATTTTGTAGGAACCTTGAGCCATGGCTTGAGCAATGTTTTCGGTTAATTTTTCATTATCAATACCAAAGCCATGTAAAGCTTCGTATAAATTGGTAGTGTGACTTTCTTTGGTACTATTTAGGGCAATGCCAGTGTTCTTTAAGCTGAGATTGTTTAAGCTACTGGGGTCAGCTAATTTTTCTTTGGCTTGACGTAAATCACGAGCTCGGCTGAGTTGTTCTAGTTCGGAGGTGGTGTTTTGTGCGCGAGTAATAGTGTTTTGATTGCCAGACTTGAAGGCGTTGGAACGATAGCTTCTCAATCGATTAATCCTCTGCTCTAAGACATCTAGAGGTTGGGTTATTAAATCTTGATTGGCCTGGCCTAATTCAGCCAGTTCGCCATCAATTAAACCAGTTAATTCTTTTGAAACAGCTGCCATTTTTTCTGGAGCAATATTAGCGCCAGCAGTTAAATCAGGAGAATCAATTGAATCTTTAATTGAAGAGAGTTTATTGAAATCAACCCCAATAACATTGGCGCGATGTTTGCCAGCCGCAAAGGAGTTAACTTTGAGCGCTTTGGAACCATCGCCAGCAATGGCCGCATCACCGACTTGACGTAACTTAACATCATTTTTAATATCATCATAATTCTTGCCTGTATTTTTACGTGATATCGAAGCAAGAAGATCTTGAAATCGGGCAACATTGCCACCCTTTTTCTCAAAGGTAGCAATCCCCTTAAGCATTGCTTCTATTGTTTTTTGATTTTTATCATTTCCTGGAACAAAGGAGGGGTCATCGATTTGTGCTTTAAGATTAGCGAGGGCAGCTGCACTTTTGGCGTTGTTGGGATTGGCTAGTTCACCTAGGAATTTTTCTTGAAATTTAGTCAAGCCGCGACGAGTGCCACCATAAAAATCTTTAGCAGTGATAGTACCATTTTGGGCGTAATCCTCGACTGCTTTTTGGGCATCAG
>DAONSQ010000056.1:0-2854 GCA_035411265.1 bacterium
GACCTTAATTTTTGAAGATGGCGAATGGCGCTACCATGATAATTATTTTGGCGGCGAGCCTTATGGCGGTCGTGAAGTGGTTTTTTGGCAAGGTCAGCCAGTTTATTTAATGATCTACTATGGTCAGGTTAGTCCGGAAATTACGGATTGTTCCGAGATTTATCGAGTTTTGCAACAAGCTCTAACTTTAATTCCTAAAGATAGGCCTTACCGTGGCCCAGCTGAATACAAAACTGGTGATTATCAATATTTAAATACTTTTCAGGGCGAAGTTGATAGTTTTTCTGGGGAAGAAGTTATTAAGCATCAAGGCCGGGAAATTTATCGCGCTAAATATTGTGGCGGTCTAGTTGATCAGAGAAAATAGGCTAGATTAATAGTATTCTAATACAAAAGAAACCCGTCCTAATTTTAGAACGGGTTTTGTTATTTATTGTATTCCAGTGCCTTTACAGTGCCAGCATTTGCCGGTACCTTCACAAGCACTGCATTTGTGCCACTCGAAAGGAGCGAAAGAGTTTTTCCATTGTCCAGCTCCTTCGCAGATTTTACAACGTTTCACACCCCTACAGGTGTAGCAGATTTCTTGTTTTGGTGGGCTATAGCTACTGCCACCACCACTTCCACCGTAACTGCCGCCACTACCATAACCGAACATACCATACCAGTCAATATATCTCTTAAAGTATGTATCTTCAGCTGTGCCAGATTTTGCGAGGATTAACTTATTGCCAACGCTGTTTAAAATCAATTTGTCTTTATTGACCCAAGTAATGGTGTAGCTGTATTGATTGTTGTAGATATTGATCAATAGATTTTTCCCCGAGCATTTGTAGGTGCCCTTAGCTTCTCCCATTTGTCCAGTGGTCATATCCATAGAGCCATTCGTAATGATTCCTTTATCAAAAGAAAGCAATGAACTAATGTTCATTTGATTTGGGTTTTGTAACTGCCACAAGCCATCCTCTAAGGCCTGGCCGTAAATAGAGCTAATAAATAGCAACCCTAAAATAAGTGGATAATAGATTCTTCTCACGGTTTCCTCCTTTTTATTTGGTTGAAAGTACAAAATAAAATCGTACATTTAATAAACAATAGGAGGATGAAATGAAAAGTGAAAAAAAGAAAACCGAAAACAAACGTCATTTAGCTTTTGCTTTAATGATGGCGTTATTAATGACTTGCATTGTTACTTTTGTGGCCAATTTAATTGCTGGTTTTATTATTACTAAATGGCTAGCCTCTTGGATGACTGCTTGGCCAATTGCGGCTAGTATTATTTTTTTCTTTGGTCGGCAGATCAAGAGATTGGCGGACCAGTTGATTTCGGAATAACCTTTTATCGCTAGCTTATTGCTAGCGATTTTTTATATTCGCTTATTTTGCGGTATAATGATAATCGTTAGTTAAATTAAAATTAGTTTTATGAATAAACCAGGTTTTTGGGCGGTGGCATTAATTACTTTTGCTTTGGGCTGGCTAGCGATTATTAAATTTTTTATTCCAGCTGTTCAAGCACCAACTAAGCAAGAGTTAATCAATTCCTTAGCTCCGACTGATATTGTTACTTCAACCGAATCGGTAGTGGCTACTCCATTGGAACCAGTCACTCCAATTGCTCCAACTGAGCTAGCTACTCCGATTGAATCAGTTGATATGGTTACTCCAACTGTTCCTAAAGCCACTGAAACTCCAGTAGCAGTTGATTGTCAAGAAGCGGGTGGCAATTGGTCTGGCGGCTATCATGAATGCGAGAATATTGATGCTCAGTGGTGCCAAAAAAGAGGCGGTCAGTTTAAAGAATGTGAATCAGCCTGCCGTCACAATCAGGCTGCTGGTTTTTGCACTACTCAGTGTATTCCGGTCTGTCAGCTCTAAAAAGCCACTTTACTATTGACAGTATTTAGATAATATGCTATTATAAATAGTCGTTCTTTTGACAACAAAAAAATAATCGTCCCGCTACCGAGGACCATATCGGAGAGAGGAGTAGAAATGAAAGCATTTAAAATTATGTTGGTTGCGGTTCTGGTGTTAGTTGCAACAACTTCAATGTTACTAGCCGATACTGGCTGGTATATCACTCAAGAAAATAGCGCCAGGGGTTTGGTAATCCCGGCTTATCTGACAGAGTGCGGTTCAGTTATTTTGCTAAATGGCTCTCTAATTGATTTAAAGGGTAAGGCTTTCTCGCCAGGCTCAAAAATTAATTTAAAGAGTATGGCAGACATTGATGATCTTACCATCGATGTTAGAAAAAATATGATAAACATTGAGGTTATTGAGGACCAAAATGATTATCTGGCTATTTTAACTAGCTCGCGAATTGATCGTGAGGTGTTGCTTCATTGCTTAACAACCTCAACATTTGAAGAAAATGATATTGATTTTGTTCCGAAAGGAGCGAAAAAAGTTAATATCGTTCTTAATCAGCAGGTTTCTTCTGCTGGCAAATATGGGGTTAAGATTGCTATTCTCCCTAATGCGGAGAAACATGGTGAATCCCAAAAAATTGAACAAAAAACCAAAACCGGTAGTGTTACCACTACTACCGTCTCCGATAAGGAGGCCACCGTTTTGGTCAAATAACTTTTTTAGGACTGAATATTTCAGTCCTTTTTAATTTGGCTTGATTTATTTAAAAACTGATGTTAGTATTTTTTTAGAATCAAAATTAATTATTAGTTTTAAATTATAATTTTATGAAAGAATTTGGGGATGGCTTTTATAAGAATAATGGCGAAGCTAATAATTCAGAAAAAAAAGAACCACAAAAGGAAGGAGTGGAAACAGTGAAAGACTGGAAGGTACCCCAAACACTAGACACTTTCTCCATGTGTTACTAAACTAGAAA
>DAONSQ010000057.1:0-2772 GCA_035411265.1 bacterium
GAGGCCTATTATTGCTTCTGTAGTAGTGAGCGCCTAGAAAATCTGCGTGCTGAGCAAACTGCCAATCATCAACCGCCACGCTATGATCGAGCTTGTCGTGAGCTAAGCCTCGCTGAGGCTGATCAGCGCATTGCCAATGGTGAAAACTATGTTATTCGCCAAAAAATGCCCTTAAGCGGCGAGGTTACAGTCACTGATGCTTTACGCGGTGCTATCACTTTTCCGGCTGCTGATCTCGATGATCAAGTTCTAATGAAATCCAACGGCATTCCAACTTACCAATTAGCTAGTGTTATTGACGACCATCTAATGGAAATCAGTCATGTTACTCGTGGCGCTGAATGGTTACCCTCTTTTCCTAAAAATATTCTACTTTATCAAGCTTTTGGCTGGACTCCGCCCGAATTTATTCACTTACCATTAATCCTTAATAAAACTGGAGGTAAGCTCAGCAAACGCCAAGGCGATGTCTTCGTTGAACAATATCTTGATAAAGGCTATCTGCCAGTAGCTATTATTAATTTTTGCAGTCTTTTAGGCTGGCACCCACAAGGCGAGCAAGAAATATTTAGCACTTGGGAGGAATTAATCACTGAATTTGATTATCACAAAATCAATGTTAGCCCGGCCATTTTTGATCCAGAAAAGTTTTTCTTCCTAAGCGGCTATCATATTCGCCAATTATCAATTGAAAAGTTAACTGAACTGCTGCATCCATTTTTACAAGAAAATCAGCAATTAACTACTAACCAAGCTAAAAAAAGCATTAATTTTAGCCAAAAAATAGCTAAGTTATATCAAGAGCGTCTAAAATATCTAGCTGAAATCGGGGAGTTGAGCCAAAATCTTTATCTTGACCAATTAAATTATCCCGATCCTAGTTTGTTAGTTTGGAAAAAATCCGATGCCCTAGGAACTATTGCTGCTTTGCAACACGATTTAGATTTTCTCAAAAATTATCCTAAAGAAAATTGGGGGATTGAGCCGCTACAGACCGCTACAATGGATTTTCTAAAAAATAATGAGCTTGCCACTGGCGATCATCTTTGGCCTTGGCGTGTTGCTTTAAGCGGACTTGCTGCTAGCCCTAGTCCGTTTGAATTAGCTGACGCCTTAGGTAAGGAAGAAACTATCAAGCGGTTATCTGCCGCCTTAATAGCTATGCAAGATTACCAAAAAATGTTATAATCTAGTCATGAAAAATCAATCATCACTATTTTTATCAACGCGCACTTTTTTAGCTTTGCTGCTCCTGGCTTTTTTATTAACTTCAGCCATTTATCGAACACCTCTGGCTCGTGGTAGCTACGAAGCCGAAATTAACCAGCTTAACGGTCAAATTGGCGATAAAAAGGGGAAACTCGATGAGTTACGAAATCAGCAACGGCAATACCAACAATTAATTGCTGAAAAACAAACCGAAAAAGCTAGCCTACAAAATCAGATGTCTATTTTAGATAGCCGTATCGCCGAAACTGAGCTAGATATTCAGGGTACAGAGCTAGAAATGGAGCAGGTAGCCTTAGAGTCACGTAGTCTCGAATTAGAAATCGCTCAAAAAGATCAGGAAATTTCCCAAAATAAGCTTAAGCTAAGCAACCTTTTAAAAACCGTTGATCAGCAGGGTAGCAAAAGCGCTCTAGAAATAATCTTATTAAATGATTCTTTTTCCAATTTCCTTAATGAATTCAAATATCTAAAAGATATTAGCGAAGGCGTTCGTGATCAATTAAATACCTTAAAAGATTTAAAAGCTTCACTAGAGGAACAAAAAATTGCTCTAGAAAATAAACGCCAACAATTAGTGGAACTACAAAAAGTTTTAGCTGATAAGCAGGAGAGTTTAACTGAAGAAAAACAAGACAAGGTTACTATTCTAGATCAGACTCAATCCTCTGAAAGCCAGTATCAACAACTACTCGCTAGCGCTAAAAAAGAACAGGAACAAGCTAATGCCGAAATCAGCAGTCTCGAAAGAACTGTTCGTCAAAAACTAGCCCAACTAGAAGCTAGTAAGAAAAAATCAAACAATAATACAAATAGCAACAACCAATCATCTACTGGTTTTGTTTGGCCAGTAACCAAGACTCGCGTTACTGCTTATTTTCACGACCCTGAATATCCCTTCCGTTATTTATTCGAACACCCAGCTATCGATATTCGCGCTGGTCAGGGCAGCCGTTTAGGAGCTGCTGCTGACGGTTATGTTGCCGTTGCTAAAGATAACGGTCTTGGTTATAGCTATATCATGATTGTTCACAGCAATGGCTTAGCTACAGTTTATGGTCATGTTTCCAAGATTTTAGTTAAAGAAGATGATTATGTTACCGCTGGTCAATTGATTGGTTATACTGGTGGAACACCTGGCACACCTGGAGCTGGCAAAACCACGACTGGCGCTCACTTACACTTTGAGGTTCGCCTTAACGGCATTCCGGTTGATCCTTTAAATTATCTACCATGAAGCCACAATTAACAACTCAACTTAAACCAGCTTTTGGTCCTTTGGAAGCTATTCTAACTTTAAGCACATTGTTGCTTATTTTAGGGGCTGGTTTTACTTTTTGGTCAGTTAAGCAAGCTGAGCATCGTGACCAGGAAAGAATTGCTAATTTAAGCCAAATACAATCAGCTATTAATCGTTTTTTCAATGAAAATCGCCATTTTCCAGCTGGTGATAAAGATGATAGCAATTGGGATTTGGGCTATAACGGACCAGACGATCATCGTTTTATTCACGAATTAGTTGAAAAAGGCTTTTTACCAGCCAAT
>DAONSQ010000058.1:0-2585 GCA_035411265.1 bacterium
CTGGAAGCTTAATGGCAATGATCTCTATGCTTCTTCAACTACTTGGAATGTTGGGATTGGGACAATAAACACCGGCGCAAAATTAAACATTTCCGGCGGTGAAGGAGTATATGTTGCTCCAAACTTTGGCAGCACTAATTTGGGTGCTATAAATATACTAAACACTGTTTCAGACAGAAGAAATGCTATTACTTTTAGTTCAGCTGGTTCAGTTAATGCTCAAGCTGGTATATATGTTCATCAAGATAATAGCACTGGCACGCACATGTATCTTGCTACTACTAATAGCTATGCCACCGGCCCACAAGCTAGGCTAACTATACTAAATAATGGCAATGTCGGTATTGGCAGAACCCCTAGCTATAAGCTTGATGTTAATGGCACAGCTAATTTCACTGGAACTGTTTCGGTACCCACTCCAACCGCTGGTGGGCATGCTGCCACCAAGGCGTATGTTGATGATGTGGTTCTTACCGGTACTAGCACTTCGGCTTATGTTCGTAAGACTGGTGACACCATGACCGGTAATCTTGATATGGGCGGTAATAATATTTCTGGTATTAATAAAATATCGGTCGGCACCATTGACCCGCTATATGATATTAGAGGTATTAAGTATTCAACTTTTGCTTCAGCTATTGCTGGCGGGGTTAAAGAAGAATATATTGGCCAAGGCCAGATTAAAAAATGTAATAGCCAGAGTTGTTATTGGTATTTAGATTTTGATCAAATTGAAGAGGGTAGCGATTCTTGGGTTTGGCGTCAGACTGTTGATTTCCGCCCGGAAAAGGTTGAGGTCCTGATGACAGCTCAAGGTTTGCCAACGCCATTAAGCTATGAATTTAAGGATAATGGCATCATCTTTCATGCTGAACGGCCGACTAAATTCTCTTATCGTTTAATCGGGGCTCGTTTTGATTGGCGTAAATGGCCAACTAAGGCTCTAGATCAAAATGAAAAAGCTAGCCTGACTATTAAATAGGCTCTTGGCGCGGTTTCTAGATAGTGCTATAATACTATAAGTAATAAAAATTTAATTTATTTACATTCTTAAATCCTCACTATGGACAACAAGAAAAATTTATTAATCATTGCTGGAGTAGCTGTTTTGGTGGTTGCTCTAGTGGCGGTTATCGTTTTGGTTGGCGGCAAAAAACAAGGCGGCACAACCAATCAGGCTGGTGGCAAGCAGGTTCAGGTTGCACCAACCAATTTAGATGTTGAAAAACCAATCGCTACCCCAGAACAAGTAGCAACTGCTCAACCAGTTGTTGAAGGCAGCAGTAAGGTTGTTGATAATGTTGTAGTTACTCCAGAAGGTAAGCCAGTTAAGACTGATGTTCAACCTGGTTCACCAGAAGCTCCTCAACAGACTGCTCCAGTAGCTGTTGAACAATTGCCAAGCAACACTATCAAATTAGGTGCTAGCGCTGAAGGCTTCAAGCCAAGTACTTTTGAAGTTAAACCTGGTCAATTAACTACTTTGTCTTTGACTTCAACTGATGGCATCACTCATGTCTTCATGTTTGATGATCCAGCTTTATCAGCTGTAGCTATCGGTGTTGGTCCTAATGAAACCAGAGCCATTACCTTTAATGCTCCTAAGGCTGGTGAATATGCTTTCCGCTGCGATGTTCCTGGACATGCTGCTCGCGGTGAAGTTGGCAAGATGATTGTTAAATAACCCTTCCGATCATAATGATAAACAAGAGCATGGGCCTTTTTGGTCTATGCTCTTGTTGTTTTTAATTTTATGTTTAAGTCAAAGAAACAAAAAGAAAAATTCTTTTTTTATCTTTTGGCTAGTTTAATCGTTTTTTTGGCATTATTTAGTATTGCCTTAATTTTTATTTGGAGCGGACAAACCAATAAAAGAAATGGTGGTGTTACTACGTTTCAACAAAATAGTCAGCTAGAAAGTGAAAGTCAAGAAGATTTAACTATAGCCCAAAAAAAGTTTGTTAAGCCGATTGTCGCCGTTGAAGAACCAGCCGCTAGTTTTAGCGATATTTTTTCCAGCAACGTTTGGCTTAATGAAGATGAAACAACTTTGTTACGCAATGATTCAGCCATGACTTTAACTTTTAAGCCAAAAGTCGAGATAAAAGAAAATGGCAATTGTCCGGCTGATTTTATTAAAAATAATAATTGTTTAGGAGAAAATTGTTTAGAGGTTAAGAATAATCAGCTTTTTTATAATCAAAAATTAGTTATCTTACCCGATAATGATAATATTTTAAATATAGCTAGCTTGCCAGTTGTTGATAAATGGCTGGTGGCTGGTGTTGCTAAAAAAGATCATGACTATCAGCCGCTATTATGGTGGTTTGATGGCCAAGGTTTTTCATCGATCAGCTTGCCTTTAGTCAATGACAAAGCGCCAACTATTAGATATTTGGGTAATTTTGGCTTGGGTAATTCTGGCCGGAGCGTTTTAGTTTTATATAGTGCTGAAGATGGTTTAGCTTGGCAAATCAATGGCGATGAGATTAGGGACATTAGTTATCTATTTTTAGCTCGAGCCAACAATGGTGGTTTTAAGCCAGGGATTATTACTTTTGGCCAAGACAGGGAAACGATTTGGT
>DAONSQ010000059.1:0-2532 GCA_035411265.1 bacterium
AGTTTCTGACCTAATAAAAAAACACCGCCTCCATTGGAAGCGGTGTTTTTTTATTAATCATTATCGAACCGGATCATAACAAGGCATATTTGGAGTATCGCTTTGAAAATGCCACCACTCTCGACAATATCTAGTAAATCCGCTTTTAACCATAATTTCTTTAAGTTTCTTGACTTCTATAGTATCATTTTGATTATAAGGGCCACCGCTAGGATAGAGTCCATAATTCACTTTAGACCAAACATTTTTATCCGTAGTAAGACGAATATCAACGGCTGTGCCTCTTAGATGAGCATTACTACAACTTGGCCTAGCCACTCTAGCTGGGTTTTTGCCATATTGATTCCATAAAGCCTCTTGATCAGCACAAGTTCTTAAAGCACTAGTTATTTGTAATTTATAGCCGCTCCGCCGCGCCAAGCTAGCAGCTGTGGTTAATTTTTGATAGGTCTCACTAGTAACTCGACAAGATTTTTTACTTACAGTACAGGTAACACCATTAATATCACCAGCATATTTTAGGGCAGAATCAGAAACACAGGGATCAATACAATCACTAGCCCCTTGATATACTTGATTACTTTCGCTACCACCCTCTAAAGCCGGTACAGTAACTTCGATTTTTTTTGTTGAAAAAATTTTAATACCTGGCAATTTAACTAATTCATTATTTATAGTATTTAACAAGACAAAAGAAGCTAAAGCTAGTCCTAAACCACTAAAAGCAGCATTAATCCAGTTCTTAGCTTCAGAAACTCGACTAGCATTACCACCAGCTAAAAGCCAATTGAATCCGCCAATCATAATAGCCAGTAGCGCCAAAACCGTAATAATACCAATTGAGTAATTATATAGCCAGGTTAAATACTCAGCTAGCCAAGGAACATTATAAACAATACCGCCGTCTTGGATACTGGTTTCAAGTTTATTTTGATCGCTAAAAACCAAACCAGGCAATTTTATCTGTAGTTCCGGAACTTGCCAAACGTCTTCCTCAGCCCGAACTATTAGCGGAAATACTGCTAACCAAGCGACTAAAATTAGACAAACTTTTAAAACAGTCTTTTTCATTCGGCTAATAAATTATATTTCCTAATATTATCATCAGCAACAGCTTGCAAAGTCTTGATTGCTGAACGATTTTTCCTTAAATGTTGATAACGACCCTGCAGTTCAATATATTCTTCGATTCTCGGCGTTGGCGTTGGTAACGAATGAGCTTTAATTAATTTTCCATCAATATATTCCAAAAGTGGATAAAGACCGGTTTCAGTTGCCAATTTAGCAGCCTTGATCTGATCAGCTGGACCGATTTTCCAGCCAGGTAGGCAGGGGACTAATATTTGAATATATTTAGGCCCTTTAATACTTTTAGCCTGATTGATTTTATTTTTCAAATCTTCAATAAAAGCAATATTAGCTTGTGCCACATAGGGGACTTGATGAGCCAAAGCTATAGCTACCATATCTCTTTTAGGTGTTACCTTATCACTCGAGGCTGTCGTTGGTGTTTTTACTTGACTAGGCGTCGCCAAGCTAGCTTGCATTCCAGTATTAGCGTAGCCTTCATTATCATAGCAAACATAAAACAAATCATCACCGCGAGCCCAGCTAGCCGTTAGAGCGCCAAAACCAATATCAAAAGTAGCTCCATCACCACCTTGAACTAAAATAAGCGGCTGTTTTTTCTTTTTTTTATCTTGCGACCGCTGATAATCCAAAGCTGCCTTAATCCCAGTCGCCACCGGCATAGCATTGGCAAAAGTGGAGTGAATCCATGGCACTTGCCAAGCACTGTTAGGATAAGTTGTAGTTGTTACTTCTAGGCAGCCTGTCGCATTAACAATGATAGTGTTGGCACCTAAAGTGTCAATAACTGTTCGCGCCGCAACGATTTGAGCGCAACCAAGGCAAGCCGTGTGATTATTAGTTAACAACATTTTATTTAATTTTTAGGTTTACCAGCACATTTACCACCATCACAATCACCATCAACACCACCCTCTCTGTCACCACATTTCCAGTTAATAACCCAAGTACTCTGACCAATTGCCTTCTTTTCATCTGGACATTGATAATCCTTACTACAGTCAGCACCATAATCAAGACAAGTCTGACAAGTTCCATTCTGACAATAACCCCATTTACGCTTATTGTCAGCACTGGTTAAAATACAGCTAGTTCCATCATTTCGTGTCTGACAAAAGCTAGCCGAATCCTTACCTTTAGCAATCCGATTAATATAGGCCCCAGCTCGAGTATCCCAGCAAGGATATTTAAGAACCCCAATACAAGTATTTTTAGCACCAGGACAAGCATTTTCGTAATTTGTGACACCCCAGCCAGGAGACCAACCGCCTACCTCTAAGTCTTTAACATCATCAATGCTGTCAAGATTGCTAAACTCCTTAGCAAATTCTCGACATTTTTTTGAAGCATCAGACCTATTATCATCACTACCCAAAATACTAGCAAAATGCTCTTTATCTCCAGAAAATATATTGTCATCATGTACTATACAACAACTTTCCT
>DAONSQ010000060.1:0-2326 GCA_035411265.1 bacterium
ATGGAGATTTTTCTGCAAGATTGTGAGTTTCATATTGTATTAATATATAATATATAAATAAAGAAATAATAATATAGGCTGGGTATAAGTTGATAACTCTTTTTTATTGCTTAGTTTGGTAAAAATTTAAAATAGCTGGCTGTGAATTAAGGGGTGTATTATTTTAGAATAACTAGTGGATAACTTTGTATAAAAAATTTGTTCTGTGGATATCTTAAACTTTTCAACAGGTTATTAACAAGATATTAATAGGTGGAAGTAATCGATTGGCTGATTTGCTCGAGGTCTTGTTTTAACTTATTGTCAGTAAGTAAATCTTTTTCAATCTTGCTGCAAGCGTGCATAGCAGTGGTATGGTCACGGCCGCCCATTTCTTGGCCAATAGCTGGGAAAGAGGCATTAACTTTAATACGTAAAAGATACATGGCAATTTGCCTAGGACCGACTAATTCGCGTTTGCGGCTGCTACCTAAAAGATCGCTGACATTGATATTGTAAAAATTAGCTACTGCTTCGATAATTTTTTGTGGTGTTGATAAATTGTTGGCTTGAATGGAGGCAAAAAAATCTTTTAAAACTTGTTGAGTAATAGTTAAGCTGGGTTGTTGATTGTGAAATTGGCAAAAACCCATAATTCGATTTAAAGCACCTTCTAGTTCACGGACATTATTATTGATATTAGTGGCGATATATTCTAAGATTTCCGGTTCTAAAGGAAATTGTTTCTGCTGACATTTGGTATTTAAGATAGCGATTCTAGTTTCTAAATCTGGTTGGCTAATATCAGCAACCATACCCCATTCGAAACGAGTAATCAAACGGGCTTCAACAGCTTTCATGCTGCGTGGCGGACGATCGGAGGTAATAACAATTTGCTTATTAGCTCGGTGTAATTGGTCAAAGGTATGAAAAAATTCTTGCTGGGTACCATCTTTACCAGCCATAAATTGGATATCATCAACTAAAAGCAGATCAACATTGCGATAAAGGCTTTTAAAAGAATTAGCTTGGCCGTGATAAACTGCTTCGACATAATCATTGGTAAACTTTTCCGAGGTAACATAAAGAACTTTTTTACCAGCTTTAATAAGCTCATGGCCGATAGCTTGCAGAAGATGGGTTTTACCTAAGCCAACGCCGCCATAAATAAAAAGAGGGTTATAGGCTTCACCAGGCTTGCGTACAGCTGCCCAACAAGCAGCATGAGCTAATTCATTGTGTTTGCCAACAATAAAAGAGTCAAAATTGTAGCGAGGGTTTAAGCCAGCCGCTAGACAAGCTTGGTTATAGGCTGAATCAACTGGCTTGTCGGTTATTTTGTCGGTTATTTTAATGGTTGGTTCAGCTACTGAAGCAGGGGTTGTTAGATTATCATCGCTTAAAAAAGCCTCTTTGATAGGAGTGTTTTCTTGGGGCTTTAGTTTGATAATATATTTTACCTCCTGTGGCTTATTACCAGTAATCTTATGAAAGATCTGTGAGATTTCTTTACTGAATTTGCTTTCAAACCAAGCTCTAGTAAAACCATTGGGAACGCCGATAGTTAAAACATCATCCTCATAACCATGGATGAAAGAGTTTTTAAACCAAGTGGTAAAATTGGCTTTTGACATGGTTAATTCGGCTTCGCCAAGAATAGCTTGCCAAATTTGTTTTAGCGAGGGTTGTTCCATAAGAGGGATTAGTTATCAATAGTATTTTTATTATAACAGGCTGAGTTTTTTCAGCAACCCAAAAAAAAGTTGATAACTTTGTTGATAACTTGTGGATAATTATAATAAATAACTATTGACCAAAGGCGAAATAGCTGTTATGCTAGCAACCAGACTGGAACAGCTAGAGGTTAAGTCTTTTTAATTTTCTGAAAATATGCCAAAACGGACTTATCAGCCAAATAATCGGCGGGCTAAGAAAAAGCATGGTTTCTTGAAACGGATGCTGACTAAAAATGGCCGTAATGTTTTACGCCGCCGCCGCAATAAGGGGCGCAAAAAATTAACCAAATAAAAGTTTGGTTAATTTTTTTATATGCTAAAAAAGAATAATCGCTTAACTAAAAAGAAAGATTTTGAACGCTTATTCCAATTGGGATCAGTGAAATATTATGGCGATATTCTAGGTGTTAGAATTATTGCTAATCAACTCAATTATAATCGTTTTGGTATTATTGTAAGTAAAAAAATGTGTCGTTTAGCAGTTAATCGTAATCGCTGGCGACGACAGATTTCAACACTTATTCGTCAAGATTTAAATAAATTACAAACAGGCTTTGATGTTGTTGTTTTGGTTATTGCCAAAAAAGCGGATAATAATTTTGGTTTAATAC
>DAONSQ010000061.1:0-2259 GCA_035411265.1 bacterium
ACCGATGATACTTGGGCCGCATCAAGCCCTGGGAAAGTAGGTCAGCGCCAGAATTATGGTGTTTTTTGTTACTTCAAAAGTATTTTAAATAAAAAAAGAGAGCCGGTTGGGGCTCTCAATAAGAAGGTTAATTTTATTAATGGCTCTCGGGAACCATTAAGGTAATATTATTAGTTTCGTAACAGATTAAGAAGCGACGTTGACATTCAGGGCAGGCAATCACTCCATTATGATCACCACTTTGAATTTTGTCGGCAACCATTTGACCGTTTTTGTTGATTAAAATCCTGCCGCATTTACATTTTTTTTCATTTGGTTCGTAAGGCATGATACCCTCCTTTTTTATTTGGTTTTATACTTTACCCTAAGATATAATAGGGGTTTTGTCAAGATTGGCGAGGCTATTTTACCCTAAGTAAAGCGACTAGTTGTTAGTCTTGACAAGATTTTTAATTTGTGCTATATTACTTAGTCAGCTTGAGAAAAGAGTGACACTTTAAAAATACAAATTGATTGCGGTGGGTTAGGCACGACAAGCATGGGGATTTTTCTGTAAGCCGTGTCTGGTTGAGACTGGATCTGTCCTAGAGAAAGGTTTCTTGCCTGCCCTACCGGAGTCAGTTTGTATAAAAAACACGAGTTTAGCGGCTCGTGTTTTTGTTTTGTTGACAAGACTTTAAATGGCGGTTTCAGTGGTGGTGGGATTGGGTAAGATAATAATTGGTTCTGTTATTGGTGGAGTACTTGAGGTGGTTGGCTTATTGTCGGTATTGGCTGGTGTTGTTGTTGCTGTTGAGGTGGCGGTTGTGGTTGAAGCTGTAGCTGGAGTTGAGGTGGTACTTTTACCAACCAAGCATACTTCTTGCCAAGGGACATAATGCGAATTAAAGCGTTTATTTTTGATATCGCCATTGGCATAGGTGACAGTGTAATCAAAATAAGTATCAGCGCCGTTATGGGCCTTTTCAGTGCATTTTATTTGGCCTGGCTTTAAATCATCGGTTTCAATCAATTTCTTAGCTGGCGGTTTGACGATATTATAGATAGTTGGTTTGGTTTGTTCGACTAGGCGACCATCTTTGGTGCCCCAAAAATTAAAATAAAGTTTGCGGCCACTCAGTTCACCTAAAATTAAAAGAGGATGAGCAGTATCATTGATAAAGCGTAAATCGGGCCAAGGGATGTAAACAGCGGCATCAGTGCCGGCTGGTTCATAATAACTAACGCGGTAGGAATGATTTTTTCTTTGAGTAATCGGTAGGCCACTAGCTAGAGCTGCTCGAAAAAGGGTGGTGGCAACTTGACAGAGGCCGCCGCCGTATTCGGGCATAGTCTTACCTTCTTTAATAACTAGTTCAGTCTTGTAGCCGCTTTTGGCGTCAATTTCACCTAAAAGGCTCACTAAAGAAAACTCTTCCCCTGGTTGAATTAGATGACCGCTGACTTGATTAGTACCGGTGCGGATATTGTGGATACGATTGGCGGTTGAGCCCGTGAAATCAGATTGGCCGGTACCGATAATTTCAACAATACCCAAAGTACTGGGGTCATTTTCATTAAGAGGGTTTTTAATATCTTCGATTATAAGTCTAGCGATTGTTTGTCTGTTTTTTAAAGCTTGCTCAATGGCAAGGGCGCTTTGTTCAAGATTTAACTTACGACCATCGCGGCCAGGGGTAAATTGTTCCAATCGATTATTAACTTTTTTAAATTGGCCAGCCTGTGGTTCGATATCGGTTTCTTTGGCAATATTTTCTTCTAGATATTTTTCAATTAAAGTCTTATCTGGGCCTAGGCCAACTTGGCCATCAACGGCCTCTAAAGTTAGCCAACTGGCTAACTCTTTTTTAGTTATTTTCCATTCCTTGTCGCTGCTGCTGGCAGTGAGGGTTAGTGGAGTTAGGGCGAGATAGTCTTTAATTAATGGTTCGAGATTGACCAAGTTCGCTTGGTTAATTAATGGTTGATCAGCTGCTATAAGCAATTCAATTGGTTCTTGCTCAAGACTGATTAATTGTTGCCCAAAAAATTTAATAGCTTCGGTATAGTTAATTTTTTGACCAGCTATTTCAGGTGTTATTTCATAAGTACCATCGACAGCTACTTTGATTGTGGCTGGTTGAGATGGGATAATCAATGATTGAAAAGCGGCCTGCAAGTTTTCTTCAAGTAAAGTTTCGTTAATAGTGATGGTGGCAAAGGTTTTTTGTCCTAAGAACCAGCTATTAATGATGGCTAATAATTTTTTATAAGGATTGG
>DAONSQ010000062.1:0-1970 GCA_035411265.1 bacterium
ATGATGGCCAGGTAGTTAAAGAAGCCAAGAGTCCGACGGTTTATTTGATTGATCGGGAATATCGTCGGCCGATAGCGAGCTGGTTTGTCTTCAAATATTTGAATTATCAAGCCAAAGATATCATTATTGATAATAACGGGTATTTGAAGAATTATAAGATAGGTGAGATAATTAGGCATTCCAAGGAGATTGTTGGCAATTGTCCGATTAGCAATAATAGCTTAGCTAAATCGCCAGAGGGAAAGACGGTTTACCTGATTGTTAACGGACAAAAACTTCCTTTTGCTCACGGGGCAGTCTTTAATCGTTTAGGATACAAATTTTCCGAAGTTAAAATTATAAAATGGCCAGTACTAATGAATATTCCAATTGGTCAGCCAATTATTTAAAATGAAGAAAAATTAAAATAAGGCGTATTACTGAATAGATTAATATTTTAATTTTCCCCATGATTATAGAAAAAGGAGCTGATGATCTATCCGATGAAAAAATAGTTGAACTAGTTTTGCAAGATGCTAATTATTTAGCTGTAATTATTTCTCGTTATAAAATAAAGCTATTCAACTACATTCGGCGAATAACTAGCATTAATGATGAGGATGTTGAGGATTTGCTGCAAGAAATTTTTTTGAAAGTCTATTTAAATTTAAACAGCTTCGATCAAACCATGAAGTTTTCTTCATGGATCTATGCCATTGCCCGTAATCAGACGATTAGTTATTTCCGCAAGACCAAGGTTCGTCCAGAGGGGTATTTGGAAGTAATCGATGATGACTTAGCCAATAGATTGACGGTTGATTTTGATTTGATTAATCAGATAGATCAAAAACATCAGCACGAATCGATTAACCAGGCATTATTTAAATTAAAATCTAAATATAGAGAAATAGTAATCTTGAAATTCGTTGAAGAGAAAAGTTACCAAGAAATTTCAGATATCATTAAAAAGCCGGTCGGTACAGTTGGTTCAATGCTTAATAAGGCTAAGATTGAATTACGTAAATTATTAGAAGTAAAATAATTTTTATATATGATCAGCAACGAATCTTTTGACCAGGAAATAGTCAAAGCAATAAAAGATAAAAAGATTGAGCCGCGGCCGAGGTGGTGGTTTTCTTTGAAAAACAGCAGCATTTGGCTGGTTGGTTTAGTTTCTTTATTTTTCGGTTCAGTTTCGGCGGCTTTGATTATTTATTTGTCAGCGGGCAATGATATTTCAGTCCATCGTTTAGCCGGGGCTAATTTTATGGATTTATTATTGTTATCAGTTCCGTTTTTCTGGCTAGCCGCTTCAGGGGTGTTTGTTTGTTTGGCATACTTGAATTTAAAAAATACTGACCATGGATATCGTTACTCACCGTGGTTGATAGGCTTATCTTTGCTGGTTGGCAGCTTTATTTTAGGCGGGATTCTTTATGGTTGCGGTTTTGGTAAGAAGATTGATGAAATATTGGGTAGAAAAATGCCTTTTTATGAATATGTGGCTAATCCCAGGGTTGGATTTTGGTTACGAGAAGATAAGGGGCGTCTGTCAGGTTTGGTGGTTGAAAAAATTAATGATGAAAAAGTAATTCTAGTTGATCGTCAGAAAAAAATCTGGTTAGTTGACACTAGTAAATTAAAACAGCCAAAAGATGTTCCGCCAATTAATCTAAAGGATTTAATTGGTCGGCCAGTCGGCTTTTTTGGCAATAAAAAAGGTGAGTCGGAATTTGCAGCTAAAGGAATCCTGCCTTTAGCTGGTGGCGGAAGTTTTTTCAAGCGTCCTAAGATGGGTGACCAGCAGATTAGGCCTGGTGATTCTAGTAGCCAACTAGATTTCAATATTCGGCGTTAGCTGGAAAATAAAAACCGCTCAAGAAGGCGGTTTTTATTTTGGGTATTGGATGTATTTATTTTAAAACAAAAAGGGACACCCCTTTAGTTTGGTCAAACTACTGCCAGGCTATACAAGTATAGCCCAATCAGAT
>DAONSQ010000063.1:0-1887 GCA_035411265.1 bacterium
GTTTCTAGTTTAGTAACACATGGAGAAAGTGTCTAGTGTTTGGGGTACCTTCCACCACGAAAGAGAAAAAGGTAGTCAAGCAAGATAAGGCAACTAATTTAAATATTGTCTATCCGATAATTGGCCAGGAAAAAATTGATGATTCAATTAAGCAGTATATTGATGGTCTTATAAAAGATTTTCAGGAAAATTCATATACTGAGGGTAAGGTCAATTGGAAGAATGAATTGATGGTTAAATATGACACTAGAAAAGTGGAAGATTATTTGAGTGTTCGTTTTCGTGTTTATCAGTTTACTGGCGGAGCTCATGGAATGGATAGTTTGACTGTTAAGAATTATAATTTGAAAAACGGGGATGAGATTGGTCTGGCTGATATATTTAGAAATAATTCTAATTATTTGGATAGGTTGTCAGAATTAATAGTTCCGCAATTAGCTTGGCAAATGAAGAATAAGGGTGTTATTGCTGATTTTAAAAAAGATAAAGATCTGATGCAATTTATTTATGATGGCGCCTCAGCGAAAGCGGATAATTTTAACAACTTTTATTTTGTTAGTGACGGTTTAGTCTTTCATTTTAATCGCTATGCGGTTGCTCCTTATGCTAATGGTGAGTTTGAGGTGAAGATTCCTTATCTTCAAGTTATTGATAAATTGCAAGATCTATTGGCAGAAAAAGCGAAAAAACAAGTGATTGATAAGCTGAAAGCTAATAAGTGGTTGCTTAGCAGCGTTGAAGAGGTTGGCAAAAAACAAAACGTTGCGGCTAATAAATGGGTCTTTGGGTTTGATGATCAAAAATTAAACGGTAAAATCTGTAATAACATTTTTGGCAGCTATACTTTAGATAATGGTATCCTAAAGAGTTTAGCCGCTAGCACGATGATGTATTGCCAGCCAGAATCAATGATGCTGGTTGAAGGTCAGATTATTAGAGCCATGAGCGGTGGAGCTGAAATCGTCTTTGTTGGCAATGAATTAAAATTGGTTGATCGAACCAATAAGGCGACTTTTATTTTTAAGCAGAGTCGATAATTGACTTTATCCTGATTTTCTGCTATGCTTAGCGCTGTAAGTTTTTCTTTCTTAGAGTGCTCATAAAAGTCACCAGGAAATAAATCGGTCGACTTACGATTTATTAAAACACATAAGCTCGCAAGCTAGTATGTCCAAAAAATTATATGTTGGCGGCTTGTCCTACAGCCTAACCAGTGAAGCTTTGAAAGAAGCTTTCCTAGCAGCCGGTACCGTTGATTCTGCTACTGTCATTATCGACAAAATGACCGGTCGTTCTAAGGGTTTTGGTTTCGTTGAAATGGCTACTGAAGAAGAAGCTCAAAAGGCTATCGACATGTTCAATGGCCAGGAAATTGCCGGCCGTCGCGTTACAGTTAACGAGGCTCGTCCTCTAGCTGATCGCCCAGCTCGTACCAACAATTGGGACAATCGTTCTACCCGCAGTTTCTAACTTCGGATAAGTGATTCCAAAAATACCATCTCCGCTTTTGGGGGTGGTATTTTTTATCCGTTGATTTTTTTCTCAAAGTGCATTATGATAAAGGAAATTAACCGCGGTTAATTTCCTTTTTGTTGTATTTAACTTTAAACATTGTTTATGGCCCATGTAGAAATGAGGACATCAGCTAAACAGAAAAGCCGCGCTTGGCAGTTTTTCGGCCTTATGATGGTCTTGGTGGTTGCTAGTTTGTTAGTCAATCTTGGCCCTCAGTACAATCAGTTCGTAGCCAAGCACAATTGGCCGCTGCCCAAGGTCAAAGAAGTTCCTTTCCGTTTAGGTTTAGATTTGTCCGGTGGTACCAGCTTAACTTATGATGCTGACTTATCAGCGGTAGCAACTGGCGATCGCTTGGATGCGGTTCAAGGT
>DAONSQ010000064.1:0-1826 GCA_035411265.1 bacterium
TTTTTTCTGAATTGGCGTGGGCTCGGTTAAGTTAAGTTTAGCTAAAGCAGCTAAAACAGTCTTGCTGATATTTAAATCAGCAAATCCTTGAGGATTAGTCATAGTAAAAAAATAAGTGACCCGATTTTCTCGGCCACTTAAAAACATGACTTGAAGAGATTCGAATCTAATTAGATTTAAACTATGACACAAAAATATTTTTAAGTCAATATCTTAACTTACCGCTGCCGCTTCACCAGCTAAATAGCCAGTAGTCCAGCAGGCTTGCAAATTGTAACCACCGGTTAATCCAGCCAAATCCAAAACTTCGCCAGCCAGATAAAGATTATCCATAATTTTTGACTGCATAGTTTTAGGGTCAACTTCTTTTAAATCAACTCCGCCGATTGTAATCATGGCCTGATCGTAATCGCCAAAACCAGTAACTCGCAGTTGCCAACTTTTTAAAAAATCAACTATAGCCAAACGCTCAATACGGCTAATAGAATTAGCTAAGCGCTGGCTATCAATCATCAGTATTTCCAGAGCTATTGCCACTCCCCTTTCTGGTAAAACTTTATTTAAAAAATTAACCAATACTGTTTTGATAGTTTTTTTACCAGTTAGATTGGCAATTAATTGTTGGTCAAGTTCTTCTTTAGTTAATTCTGGCAAAAAATCAAAGCTAATTACCCTAGCTAAGGCGTCTTTGATAATTAAATTACTTAAATCCAGAACGGCAGGACCGCTGATGCCACGGCTAGTAAAAATAATTGGACCAATAACCATCTGCTTTTGTTGGCTAGTTTTAACTGTTAATTTTACTTGAGGTAAGCTTAGTCCTTCCAATTTGGATAAAATTGAACTGTTCAAAATAATTGGCGTTAATCCGGGGTAAAGTTCAGTTATTTTATGACCAAAACCTTTAAGCCAACTATAAGCATCGCCACTAGAACCTGTTGCTCCATAGCTTTGGCCGCCAGTTGCAATAATAAAATTATCAGCCCTTAGCTCACGACCATCACTTAAGCGAACGGCGGCTATTTTTTGCTTAATAACGATGAAATCAGCTACTGTGGCTGAATTGATTATTTTAACGTTGTGCTTAGTTAAACTATCTAAAAAAACAGTTAAAACTTCTTTAGCGGAATTACTTTCAGGAAAAACTCGATTACCGGTTTCGATTTTAGTCTTAATCTTTAAGCTATTAAAAAAATCAACCGTTTCAGCTGCACTAAAACGACTAAGGCTAGATAGCAACCAAGCTCCATTTGAACCAAAAGCAGCCGCCAGCTGTCGATTATCTTGCAAATTAGTCAGATTACAACGCCCACCACCAGTCATAAGCAACTTAAGACCGCACTGCTGGTTCTTTTCTATAATAGTAACCTCTACCCCCAATTGACTAGCTTGCCAAGCCGCCATTAAACCAGCTGGTCCGCCACCGATAATGATAATTTTTTTAGCTTGCATAAACTTGACTATTTCTTCTTATGGCAATATCATAACAAATCGTAGTTCTTTAGAAAATAGAAACAAAAAAGGGAGGAAAGATGTCAAATCCAAACATGTTGATATGTCCAGAGTGTAATAAATATTTGGTCGTATCGAAGCAGCCAAGTACCACTGGGTTTTTATTTAAATGTTCTCAATGCGATAATCATTTTTTGGCACTTAACGCAGTAAATATCTGTCCCGAATGCCAAAAAGTAGAAATTAAAATGGTCCTGATCTCGGCCAACGACCGAACAAGACCAATAACGAATAATCACTGTCCTGATTGTAAAGATAAGCAATCAGGACAAGAATAAAAGCGACCCTAATCGGTCGCTTTTTCATTGACAATT
>DAONSQ010000065.1:0-1733 GCA_035411265.1 bacterium
AAAAAAAAAAAAAGAAAAATAGGAGAAAAAAATGAGAAAATTAACAAACAAATTATTTATTTCGATCTTAACTGTCGCTTTTGCAGTTATCGCTCTTGGCACCACTACTTTCGCGTGGTTCACTTTAAGTAATACCGCTACTGTATCACCTTTCAATGCAACTGTTACCGCTGGTCAAGGTATTGAAATTTCATTAGATCAAACCAATTGGTATACAACTCTTACTGAAGCTAAAATTGAAGAATTTTTATTCGCTGCTGGCACTGGTAAATATGCTTCAACTTTCAAATTAGATTTAGTAACTTCGACAGACGGACTGGCTTTTACATTAATGGATGGAGCAACAGGCGTTAATGAGGCTGCTGGAACCCACTATATTAAATTTACTCTTTACTTCCGTTCTAAGGATGATACCGATATAGCTCCGAAAATTTATTGGAATAATGCTACGATTACTTCAACTGGAAAACAATGGACAGCTGATGCTAGCTTTACAGATGCCGTTGGAGCAACTACTCCTAGCGTAACCGCAGGAGATGCTAACTTACCTCGTTATGCTGCCAATGCTGCTCGTATTTCTATTAAGGGCGGCGCTGATAATCCAGTAATTTATGAATTAGCCGAGAATTTTGATTCTAAAGGAAATACTGTTTTAGGGCAAAAAAGCAAAGCGGAATTAGAAGCTTTAACAGCCGGTCAAAAATCTTATAACGCAGCTAAAGGTGTAGTGCAAACAGTTCCTGCAGGTGCAGCTATTCCTAATACTGTTACTGATCCAGCTGACCTAGACAATAATGAATTAATAACTTTAACAGGAGCTGCCAAAAATTGGACCGGTTCAGTAAGTGTCGTTATTTGGTTAGAAGGTTGGGATCAAAATGCTTTTAACGCTATTTTAGATGATACTTTATCAATTGGCTTAGTATTCAAAAACACTAACGCATAATTAGACTATTTCTAATATCAAGAGGAGAATTATAGGCTTCTATACTTCTCCTCTCTCTTAATATGTTGAATTTATTACATTGAATTAGGGTGGTTAAGATGCCAAAAATAACAAATAAAATTTTTATTTCTATCTTACTAATTGTCTTCTCCGCTATCATTTTAGGAACAACAACTTACGCTTGGTTTACTTTAAATAATACCAATAAGGTTGAATCCTTTAGTGCTACGGTAACAGCCGGTGAAGGTTTAGATATGTCACTCGATGGAATTAACTGGTTTACAAATTTATCGACTGAACATATCAATGGTTATCTTTTCAACGGTTATGACATTGAATCGACTCATTATCCCCCCCAATATCCTAGTTTTAAATATCAAGCCAATACTTCAGTTGATGGTAAAACAATTAAAGGTTACGACGACAGTGCTGCCAGTGGTTATATTCAATTCAATTTAAAAATACGAACGAAAAATAGTGAAAAACTAGTTATTTACTGGAAAGAAGCAACACTATTTTCGACCGGTAAACTTTGGAGTTGCGATGTCAGTTCGTTTGTGAATGCAAAAGGCGAAACAATTACGTCGGATTCTGGAGCAATAAGATACTATGCCGCCGACTCTACAAGAATTTCGGTAATTAAGGCTGGGTCCAGTGATTCCCCCATTATTTATGAGTTACCGACTTCGGCTTCTAATACCGAACTAGGTTCTCTCGATGCCGCTGATTTAACTAATGCTTATGGCGCCGTTAATTACTATCATGTTAAAACGGGGGATTATCCGCT
>DAONSQ010000066.1:0-1724 GCA_035411265.1 bacterium
ACCAAGAACTATTCGGGCATTTAACAGCGCAAGAAAATACCTTTTCTTTATTCCTTCAGATACATCTAACTCCTCAAGGATTTCATAGTTTCTAGTACAAATTAACGATACGCCCAAAACCCTTATTTTATTATCGCTAACAACCTCAAGTTTCTTTAAAATACTAAAAATCCCCTTGTATTCGTTATCTGACTTTCTATTAAATAATGTTGTTAATGTTGTTGGTTCAACTATGACTAGGGAAGTGGATTCTGGTATCTATCTTCACGCTGGTCCGGAAATTGGTGTGGCTAGCACCAAGGCTTTTACCGCCCAGGTTACTGCCATAATCTTGTTGGCGTTATATTTGCGACAAACTGCTGGCCAGCCATTAGATTTGGATTTACTCGATGATTTAGAACAATTACCGCAGCTTGTAGCCGAGGCTTTAAAGGCAAGTGAGCAGATTGGCGATTTAGCTAGCCAGTTTGCCCGGGTTGATCATTTTTTGTATCTTGGTCGTGGTCTAGATTTTCCAGTCGCCCTAGAGGGCGCCTTAAAGCTTAAAGAAATATCTTATATCCACGCTGAAGGCTATCCGGCCGCGGAAATCAAGCATGGACCAATTGCTTTAGTTGATGAAAATATGCCCGTGGTCTTTTTAGCAACTAAAAATGATTTGAGTGAAAAGATTATTAGCAATATCCAGGAAATTAAGGCGCGCGGTGGCAAGATTATTGCCATAGTCGATCAAGATTATGAACACATTGCTGAAATGGCTGATTACTTAATCAAAGTGCCGGTGGTTAATGTTTTATTATCACCAGTTATCAATGTGATCCCTTTGCAGCTGTTAGCTTATTATATCGCTGATCAAAAAGGCCTAGATGTGGATAAGCCTAGAAATTTAGCTAAATCAGTAACGGTAGAATAATTAGTTGATCAGGTAATCTGTCCAGTTTTCAGCAGTCAATTCTTCGGGATTGACTGCTTTATTTACTAAGTAATCGCCGATGGCGGTTCGTCTTAATTCAGCTAAATAAGCGCCACAACCAAGCTGTTGTCCCAAATCACGAGCGATAGAACGGATATAGGTTCCGGCGGAGCAAGTTATTGTTAATTTGGCTTGCGGCCATTTATAATCAAGTAGGTCAATTTTTTCAATTGTAATTATGCTAGGTTGTCTTTCGATAATTTGACCTTGACGAGCCAGTTGGTAAAGCTTTTTCCCTTGAATTTTTTTAGCACTAAACATTGGCGGAATCTGTTTTTGTTCACCCAAAAAAGTTTTTAAAGCTGATTGCAGATCTTCAATAGATACTAGATGACAATTAGCAGCTTTTTTAATTTTACCCAACCGATCATCGGTGTCGCTGGTTCCGCCAAATTGAAAAATTGCTTCATAGACCTTGGTTTGTTTGGCTAAAGTATTAATCTGCTTGGTGGCTGCGCGGCTGATAGCCATAATTAAAAGACCTGAAGCCAGGGGGTCGAGAGTGCCGGCATGGCCGATTTTTTTAATTTTAGTAATTCGGCGTAGTCGGTAAACCATGTCGTGCGACGTTGGCCCGCTTGGTTTATCTAAAAGTAGAAATCCGCTAGGGTCAGCTTTGATATTTGTTTCCATAAAATAAGTATATCAGCCGATTTTAAAAATAGCTAATAAAAAATAACTTCTGGAGAAGTTATTTTTTTAGTACGCCCAGCAGGGCTCGAACCTGCGACCGTTTGCTTAAGAGGCAACT
>DAONSQ010000067.1:0-1659 GCA_035411265.1 bacterium
GAACCGGAGCTACATGCACCCCATGCACGCGTACTACCATTATACTATAGCCCGAGAAGCAGCCGAAGCGGCTGCTAAAATATTTAGTCCTCGTCTTCAGCTTCTTGTTCGTCTTCGGCGTAGATGGCTTGAAGGTCAAGCTGATCCCAGTCGAACAACTCTTCTTCTTTGAAGAAGCGGTTGATTTCAATACGAGCATTTTCAGTGCTATCAGAAGCATGAACAACATTAGCCTGAATACTCATAGAAAAGTCACCACGGATAGTTCCGGCATCAGCTTTGCGGCCCAAAGTTTCGCCAGCCAGTAAGCGGACGCTATTAACAGCTTCCATGCCTTCAAGAGCCATAACGATAACTGGCCAAGCTGACATAAATTTAGCGATTCGAGGAAAGAAAGGCTTGTCAGCTAAATGAGAATAATGTTCGGTTAAGATGGAGTTGTCTAACTGCATCATTTTTAAACCGACGATTTTTAAGCCTTTTCGTTCAAAGCGATGGATTATTTCGCCAACCAAGCTACGGTTGAGGGCATCAGGTTTGATGATTACCAGGGTGCGCTCTTGTCTTTTTTTAGCCATATTTTTTTTCAACAATAATTCCGCCATTACTGGTAGCGGTTCGATTTTATTATAATCCAGCCCAGCTATTTTGCCAATCCCCGCCAAATGGTCTGACCATCGGTTGATAAATGAATTCGACCTAATTGATCAGTGCGCCAGTGTTTAATATTAAGTCTTTTTAATCGTTCTAGAGTTATCGGGGTTGGTAGGTTAAATTTATTATTTAAGCCAACACTAATTATGGCAGCTGTTGGCTGCCAAGACTCAAGCCACTTGGGGCTAGTGGCTGTCCAGGAGCCATGATGGGCAATTTTAATGATATCAACTCGAGGTGGTAGCTTTTTAAGTAAAATTTCTTCAGCTGAACTCTCTAAATCACCAGTCCAAAGAAAACTTTTTTGACCATAGAGCCAATAAATAACCAGTGATTGATTGTTAGGTTCATCACTCCACTGCTGTAATTGCTCTGGGGTTGGCCAAAGAATCTTTAAGCGGCTTTGGTCAGGTAAAATAATTGTAGCCGGTGCGGTCAGATTGGTGATTAGGGAGCCCTTATTTTTAGCTAAATCCAAAGAAGCGCTAAGGCCACTGGATATTTTAGGCGGATAGGCTAAAAAAATTTTATTAATTTGATATTTATTTAAAATAGCAGCTAATCCACCCCAATGATCATCGTGATCATGGCTAATAAATAAATAATCTATTTTTCTATCCCAAAAAGGTAGTAGTAAATCTAATTGTTCAACGGTTTTTTGATCCGGGCCGCAATCGATTAATATTTTTTGCCGCTTGGTATTAATAATTAAAGTGGCATCGCCTTGGCCAATATCTAAGTAATAAAGATCAAGATAGCGTTGCAATCGCCAACTAAGGCCATAGCTAATTAAAAAAAGAATAGCAATTATTAAAATAATAGCTAATTTTAATTTGTACATAGAATTAGTGAGCTAAAGCCAGTTTAATAACTTTTTGAGCTCCAGCTTGTTTAAGGCAGTGGCTAGCCTGTTCCAGGGTTTGTCCAGTAGTAATAATGTCATCAATTAAAAGAATGTTGCCGGATAAGGGATGTTGCCAAGTAAAAACTGTGGTTAAATTTTTT
>DAONSQ010000068.1:0-1641 GCA_035411265.1 bacterium
ATCAAAAGCCCAACCCACTCAGTCTAGCGAGTCAACTCAGACAGCTCAATCTAGCCAGTTAGCTCAACCACTTGAGGTTAGTGATATCTCAGCCCAGTGGCCAGTAGCTTTGGGTCAAATTAAGAAAAAAAATGCTGGTCTAGCCGTAATGCTTAAAGCTTGTCAGCCGCAGGTCAACGGTGGCCAGGTTTGTTTGCTTTTCCGTTACAAATTTCACCAAGACCAAGTCAATCTACCCGGCACTAAACATATTGTGGAAGAAGCTTTGAGTGAAGTTTTGGGACAGCCGGTTTCTTTTTCAACTAAGCTGATGGCTGATCTTGATGTTAAAATCACGCCAGTTACCGAACCTTCAGCCGATACTACTCAAGCGCCAGTTGTGGATAACTCAATTAATAATTTATTAGAAATATTTAATGGCCAAGTTATTGGTGAGGCCTAAGGCGGAAAAAAATAAAAAAGAAGTGCGACCTTTGGTTGGTTTAGCCTTGGGTGGCGGTGGAGCCAGGGGACTCGCTCATGTCGGTGTGCTTAAGGTTTTAGAGGAAGCCAATTTTCAGATTGACTATATTGCCGGCACTAGCATTGGGGCGGTGATTGGTGCTTGGCTAGCTCTAGGGAAGTCACTTAATGAGCTCGAGGAACTATGTCTATCTTTTGATCGCAGTAAAGCTTGGCGTGAACTTGTCGATATTGGCAATCCGCGCTATTCGTTTTTAGCTGGTAAAAAGATTAAGAAATTTTTGCAGAAAGCTTTTGGTAGTAAAACTTTTGCTAACTGTAAGATACCATTTGCGGTAGTGGCCACTGATCTAGCTAATGGTCAAGAAATTATTTTACGGCGCGGCAAATTGGTGGACGCAATTCTGGCTAGTGTTTCAGTGCCAGGGCTATTACCACCAGTTAAGTTTGGCAAAAAATATTTAGTAGACGGTGGACCAGCCAATATTACGCCGATTAGCGTAGTAAGAGAAATGGGCGCTAAGCTAATTATGGCTAGCGACCTATCGGTTCAGCCGTCAGCTCGTTTTACTGCTAAACCAAATCTTTTTACTACTTTGACTTTGTCTTATACGATTATCCGGGAGCAATCGATCCGGTATCAGCTGGATCAAGCTAAAAGCAAGGGGCTGCAGATTGTTTTAATCAAACCGCCATTTACTGATATTGTTGATACTTTTGAGTTCAATCAGACGGCTAATTTTATTAAATTAGGGGAGTTAGCTATGCGTCAAAAAATTAATCTAGTCAAGCGGGGACTTGCCAAGCTCGCCAAGATATGATTAAATAAGAGCGTTATTCGGGGATCGTCTAATGGTAGGACAACAGGTTCTGGTCCTGTTTATTGGAGTTCGAATCTCTATCCCCGAGCCAAGACAAAAGGCCTAATTTTATTAGGTCTTTTTGTATATTCCGGATGGGAATAAGAACTTTCATTTATTGTGTTGCATCTCTAACTTGAATGTACCTTATATCTTGAACAAGCAAGTTATAATAATTTCTTGAATCTAGCGAACGTATGTTTGACATAAAGGTGTTCCAATTGCAGCAATTAGGGTTACCTTTGGGGTTTCGCTCTAAGGCTGTTTGGTGGGAGAATTACCTCATAAGTAATTATGCCAACAACTATGAGAAAAATAA